>JAKEFM010000227.1 GCA_022616055.1 Planctomycetota bacterium | reverse complement strand
TTGCGAGAACCGCCATTTCGTAACCACCTGGAACGGCACGAGTTCGAACGGCGGTTTTTCATCTCGAAGACGCAACTCTCCGGATTCGCGTCCGAAGGCGCGTCCGGCCTCGTCAAGGCACTCCGTGCCCCTACCGCCGCGCCGCGCGCAGCCACCCGAGGAACGCCCGCATGTCCTCGGGGATCTCGACCTCGAAGGAGACGCGCTCGCCGCTGCTGGGGTGGTCGAACGCGAGCGCGAAGGCGTGGAGGAACTGGCGGTGCACCGGCGGCGCGTCGGAGGGGAGGCTCACCCCGGCGGCGGCGCGGGTACGGTAGACCCTGTCCCCGAGGACGGGGAGACCGAGGTGGGCGAGGTGGACGCGGATCTGGTGGGTGCGCCCCGTCTTCGGGAGGCAGCGGAGGTAGGCGAATCCCGTGAAGCGCTCGAGGACCTCGTAGAAGGTCTCCGAGGCCCGCCCCCCGTCCTTCGCCACGGTCATCCTCCCGCCGGTCACCGTGTCGCGCCCGATCGGGGCCTCGATCCGGTCGGCGTCGAAACGGGGCTCTCCGCGGACGATCGTGCGGTACTCCTTCGAGACCGTGCGGGCCTTGAACTGCGCGCGCAGGCTCCCCATCGCCCCCGGCGCGCGCGCGATCACCATCACCCCCGAGGTCTCGCGGTCGAGGCGGTGGACGATCCCGGGCCGGTCCTCCCCCTGGGTGACGGGGAGGTCGGAGCCGTACCGCTCGACGAGGGCGTCGGCGACGGTGGAACCGGGGGCGCAGCCCTCGTTCGGATGCGAGGCGACCCCGGCCGGCTTGTAGATCACGGCGAGGTCGCGGTCCTCGTAGAGGATCCGGATCGGGGCGATCGAACCGGTCGGCGCGATGTGGGTCCTGCCGGCGAGCACGACCTTCACGCGATCCCCCGCGGCGAGGGGAACCCCCGCCCGCAGGACCTTCCTCCCCCCCACCATCACGAACCCGCGCTCGATCAGGTCCTTGAGGCGCGTCCGCGAGATCCCCGGCGCCATCTCGCGGAGCGCCTTGTCGACCCTCACGCCGGCGAGTTCGGGGGGGATCTCGAGGTCGAGCTCTTTCGGTTCAGCCAACGGCGGGTGCGCCCGTCCGCGAAGGATCGCCGCGCGGGCGGTCCCGGGGAAGCCCCGTAACTTCTCCCGGCCGTCCCGGTACTTGGAAGCCGCCCTCTCGCTTCCGCCCCTGCCCCCCCTGCTCGAATCGGGGAAACGTGAAGCGATCCAGCCGCGCTCTCCTCGCCGTCCTCCTCGTCCCGGCCCCCGCCCTGGAGCCGGGACACCGGCAGCACTCGCGACCGCGGCCGGGGCCCCCGGGCCTCGTGGCCGTCGAAGGGGGGCGCACGGTCCTCGGCACCCGCCGGGAGGAGGTCATCGCCCTCGCCGAGCGGCACCGGAAGTTTCTCGGCAATCTCGCGGGGGAGCAGCCCCAGGCGTTCGTCCCGGTCGACGACTTCTGGATCGGGGCGAGCGAGGTGACGAACGAGCAGTACGAGGTCTTCGTGCGCGCGGGCGGGCGGAGGCCACCGCTGCACTGGGCCGACCCGCAGGTCCTCGAGCGCGCGCGGCGCGCCTACCTCGGGCGGCCTCCCGAGCCCGGATCGCAGCACGGGAAGTGGGAGCCGGAGGAGTGGTGGCGGGAGCACTGGCGGGAGGCCTCCTGGTCGGTCCCTCCGGAGATCGCCCGCTCGCCCGTCGTCCACGTCTCCTTCGAGGATGCAGAGGTCTACGCACGCTGGGCGGGTCTGCGACTCCCGACCGAGGCGGAGTGGACCCGGGCGGCCCGGGACGGCGAGGAGGACCACGCCTACCCGTGGGGCCGGGAGTGGCGAGGAGAAGCCTGCGCGAACCTCGACAACGCGGGGCGAGGCGGAAAGGAGGCACGGCCCCCGTCGATCGGCTCGTTCCCCGGCGGCGCGACGGCGGAGGGAGTCCACGATCTCGTCGGCTCCGTCTGGGAGTGGACCTCCTCCCCCTACCGGCCCTTCCGCGGGTACCGCCCCCTCGAGATCTCTCCGCTCGTGAAGTCCCTCCCGCCCGAGCGGATCGAGGCGCCGTTCGGACAGGGCGGGCGCGTCGCCCTCGGCGGCTCCTTCGCGACGCGGGTCCCCTCGCTGGCGTGCCGGATCGGCAGCCGCGCGGGGATCGACACCGCCGGCTCGCTCCCCGACCTCGGCTTCCGGTGCGCGTGGACCCCGCGAGCCGGACAGGACTCCCTCCAGGCCGCCGCCGCGGCCGGGCGCTTCGACCTCGCGGGGACGGAGTTCGCCTTCGACCGAACCCTCGGGATCGAGCGGTGGGAGGTCGCCGAGGGGGATCCCGGAGAACTCGGCGTCGCCGCCGAGGCGGCCCGCGAGTCGCGACCCTCCGCGGCGTCCCTTCCCTCGGCCGGCCGCGTCCCCGGCTACGCCGCGATCGCCACTCACCGGACCGTCGCGTTCGCGCCGGTGCGGAAGCTCCCCTTCGCCGGCGCCGAGGTCCGCCGCGCCGCGCGCGAGAAGGCGGTCGTGCTCGGTCTCCTCCTCACGGACCTCCCCCTCCTCGATCCCCCGCTTCCGCCCGGGCTCTACACGGTCGCGTTCCGCGCGAAGGGAGGGAGGGGGCGCGAGCGCGATCCGCACGACGACCCGACGAGGGACCGGATCCTCCTCACCGGCGTCGGACTCCCGCCGGCGAGGGTGGCGCGCGTCGAGCCTCCCGAAGAGAGGGCGGACCTGCAGGCCGCCCTCCCCGGCTCGATCGCCCTCGACGCGGCGGCGGGTTCCCTCCGGTTCGAGGCGGCGGTCCTCACGAAGAGCGAGTTCCGGGCACTCGGCTTCGCGCTCGAGCTGCGGTTCCCCGAGGGGGCGCTCTCCGGGGCTTGGGTCCGGTAGGGGTTCGCGCTCGGGACTACCCGAGCCCCTCGAGGTTCCGGCGCAGGATCGCGAGCTCGCCGTCGAGGTCGCCGGCGCGACGGCGCTCCCCCTCGACGACCTCCGGCTCCGCCTCCGAGACGAAACGCGGGTTCGCGAGGCGCGCGCGGACCTGCGCGATCCCCTGCTCGACCTTCTCGATCTTCTTGCGGAGGACCGCCACCTGGCCGGCGAGGTCGACATGCCCCTTCAGGGGAACGAAGACCTCGATCGTCCCGACGACGCCCACCCCGGACTGCGGCGGGCGCTCCGCGCGCGCGCGGACCTCGAGGGGATCGACGTAGCCGAGCGCGCGGACCAGCTCCCCCTCCCGCTCGAGGACGGCGCGCTCGACCGGGCCGGGGGCCGACACGAGCGCTTGGAGGGGCTCCCGCTCGCCGATCCCGTGGAGATGGCGGATCGAGCGGAGGGCGCGGACGAGGGACTGGACGAGGGCCATCCCCGCCTCGGCCTTCTCGTCGTGGCGCTCGGGCTGTCGCGAGGGCCAGGCGGCGACCAGGAGAGCCTTCGCGCCGTTCGACGAGCCCGAGGCCTTGAGGGAGGTCCAGATCTCCTCCGTCAGGTAGGGCGCGAAGGGGTGGAGCAGCCGGAGCGTCGCGTCGAGGGTCTCCGCGAGGATGCGGCGGGCGACGTCGCGGTCGGGGCCGGGCGTGGAGAGCCGACGCTTCGCGAACTCGATGTACCAGTCGCAGAAGTCGTCCCAGGTGAAGGCGTAGAGCGTCTCGGCCGCGTCGTGGAAGCGGACCTCCTCGAGCGCCTTCGTCACGGTCTCGACGGTGGAAGCGAGGCGGCTCGTGATCCACCGGTCCTCGAGGCGCGCCGGGGGCGCGGCGAGGGGGGGCGGAGCCCCCTCGAGGTTCAGGAGCACGAAGCGCGCGGCGTTCCAGACCTTGTTGCAGAAGAACTGGCCGCGCTTGAACTTGTCGGGCGAGAGGCGGACGTCCTGCCCCTCCCGCGAGAGGGTGACGAGGGAGAAGCGGACGGCGTCGGCGCCGTACTTCTGGATCATCTCGAGCGGGTCGATGCCGTTGCCGAGCGACTTCGACATCCTCCGCCCCTGCGCGTCGAGGACGGTCCCGTGGATGCTCACGTGGCGGAAGGGGACCTCGCCGCGGAACTCGAGCCCCGCCATCACCATCCGCGCGACCCAGAAGTAGAGGATGCCGCGGTCGGTCGACAGAAGGTCGGTCGGGTAGAAGGTGGCGAGGTCCGCCGTCTCCTCCGGCCAGCCGAAGGTCGAGAAGGGCCAGAGCCAGGAGGAGCACCAGGTGTCGAGGACGTCCTCCTCCTGCTTCCACTCCCCTCCCCCGCACTCCGTGCAGGGGCGGGTCGGGGGATCGACGGACGCGATGTAGACGCCGCAGCCGGCCGCCTGGCAGCGGTAGACCGGGATCCGGTGCCCCCACCAGAGCTGGCGGGAGACGCACCAGTCCCGGACGTTCTCCAGCCAGTCGAGGTAGATCCGCTCCCAGCGGGCGGGGTGGAAGGCGATCTTGCCCGCCTTCTGCGCGGCGATCGCCTTCTCCGCGAGGGGCTTCATCCGGACGAACCACTGGTCCGAAAGGTAGGGCTCGATGACGGTGTTGCAGCGGTAGCAGTGGCCGACGGCGGAGGTGTGGTCCTCGACCCCCTCGAGGAACCCCTCGCGCTCGAGCTCCGCGACGACGCGCTTGCGGCACTCGAAGCGGTCGAGGCCGCGGAAGCGCTCGGGCACCGCGTCGCTCATCTTCGCCTCGGGGGTCATGGCGACGACGGCGGGGAGGCCGTGGCGCTGCCCGATCGCGAAGTCGGCGGGGTCGTGCGCGGGCGTCACCTTGACGGCCCCCGTGCCGAATTCCCGGTCGACGGCGGCGTCCGCGACGACCGGAATCTCGCGCCCGACGAGGGGGAGGAGGAGCTTCTTGCCGACGAGCTTCGCGTAGCGGGGATCGGCGGGATGGACGGCCACCGCGGTGTCCCCGAGCATCGTCTCGGGGCGGGTCGTCGCGACGAGGAGGTGGCCGCCCCCCTGGACCGGGTAGCGGATCCTCCAGAGATGACCCGCGGTCTCCTTGCGCTCGGCCTCCTCGTCGGAGAGGGCGGTCCCGCAGCGCGGGCACCAGTTGACGACGTACTTGCCGCGGTACATCAGCCCGCGCTCGAACAGGCGCACGAAGGCGACCCGCACGGCGCGGGAGAGCCCCTCGTCCATCGTGAAGCGCGTGCGGGACCAGTCGCAGGAGGAGCCGAGGCGCCGCAGCTGCCCGAGGATGCGGGCCTCGTAGGTCTCCTTCCACTTCCAGACCTCCTCGACGAACTTCTCCCGGCCGAGCGCCTGGCGGGTGATCCCCTTCTTCTTCAGCTCCCGCTCGACCACGTTCTGGGTCGCGATCCCCGCGTGGTCGGTCCCGGGGAGCCAGCAGGCGGTCTTCCCCCGCATCCGCTCGAAGCGGGTCGCGATGTCCTGGAGGGTGTTGTTCAGGGCGTGCCCCATGTGGAGGACGCCCGTCACGTTCGGCGGCGGAATGACGATCGTGAAGACCGGCCGCCCCGGCTCCGGGTTCGCCCGGAAGAAGCCCCCCTCCTCCCAGAACCGGTAGATCCGCTCCTCGACGGAGGAGGGGTCGTAGCGGGGCGCGAGCTCGGCCTTCATCGCGACCCTAGGCGGGCGGGAGGAACCCCTTCGGGAATGCGGACGACCTCCTGCGGCTCACGCGGGTCTCTCGGGATTCACGATTCCGTCGAGGGCGGAGACCTGGGGAGGGAGGTCCTCCGTGAGGATTTGCCAGAGGACGTCGAAGTCCACTTCGTCGTAGGCGCGGATCAGCCGGTTGCGCAGGGCGACGATTTGCATCCACGGGATTCCGGGATGCTTCGTCCGCTCCTCGAGGGGGACCCGGGCGGCCGCCTCGCCGAGGATCTCGAGGAGGCGGACCAGGGAGAGGTTCAGCATCCGGTCGGAATCGAGATCGGCCCGCACGCGGCCCCGGGCCAGGGCGAGGGCCTCGTGCGCGTGGTCCCGCATCTGGCGGAGGGCCACCCTGGGGTCACGCCCCGACATACTGGACCTCAGCTTCGGAGAGCACCTGGTCCCGGAAGTAGCGACTGAGGGAACCGCGCGTGTGGAGGTCCACCCTCCTCCCGAGGATGCCGGACAGTTCCATCTCCATGGTGAGGAACGCGAGGCCGGGTACGCGACCGGGTTCGAACTCGACGAGGACGTCCACGTCGCTCTCCGGGCGAAAATCGCCCCGAAGGACGGATCCGAAGAGCGACAAGCGCCGGATGTGGTGGCGCCGGCAGAACTCCGCGACGCGCTCCCGGTCGATGGGCAAGCGGACGGTCACGAGAGTTCCGTCCCGCGCGGGCGCCCGCTCCTCGGACCCCGACGCACCCGCCCCCGGGTCCCATCGATCGCCTCCGCGGTCCCCTCGAACCGCTCGGCCCGCGCCCGCGGTTTCGGATGGAACGGCTGTCGCCCGGTGGTGATCTCCATCTCGCTTCCATTCCTACTCTGGGAGCCCCCGCCTGCGCAAACCCGTGCCGGCCCCCGTATCCGCCCGACCTTCATGACTACACCCGAAGGTCCCTCGCCAGCCTTTCCTGGACCGGCAGGAACTCGCACCGGATGAGTTGCGCGGCCTCCGAGGCCTCGAGCGTGAGGTCCTCGGGGCGAGGGGGACCCGGATGCTCGAGGCGGGAGGTCTCGCGGATCCGGGCCTTCGGAAGCAAACCCGCCGCGCGCAGGATCTCGCGGCCGAGCTCAAGTCGCGAGAGGCGCTCCGGCCCCGCGACGTGGAGGATCCCGGTCCGGTCCGAGGCGAGGAGATCGAGGAGCGCCGCCGCCGCCTCGCCGGCGTCGAGAGGGGTCCTCCACTCGTCGCGGAAGAGGACGACCTCCTCCCCTCTCCGCGCCGCGAGGACGAGCTTCTCCGAAGCGCTCCGTCCGCCCGTCGGGGAGGCGCCGAAGAGGAGCGGGATCCGGACGACGAGGGCGTCCCCCCCCGAGGCGAGGGCAAGACGTTCCGCGAGGGCCTTCGTCGCCCCGTACGTGGAAAGGGGGGATCGGGGATCTCCCGGTCGGTAGGGAGCGCGGCTCCCGTCGAAGACGAGGTCGGTCGAGACCTGGATCCAGCGCAGCCGTGACTCGAGCGCGGCTCGCGCGACCTCGGCGACGGCTCCGGCGTTGAGCGCCCAGGCGGCGCATGGTTCCTCCTCGCAGGCGCCGATGTCCGCGATCGCCGCGCAGTGGACGAGGGCCGAGGGGCGGACCTCGCGGAGGAGGAGCGTCGGTTGGCTGGGGAGGGCGAGGTCGGTCCGGAACCACGCGGCCTTCTCCAGCCCCGGAGGTCGCTCGCTGCGCCCCGTTCCTGCGACCCCCATCCCTCGAGCCAGAGCCGCGCGGGCGACGTTCCAGCCGAGGAGTCCGGAGGCGCCGGTGACGAGGAGGGGGCTTGAGCCGTCCGGAGGCAAGGGTAGACCCTTCCTCTTTTACCCTGCCGCGCCGCAGGGGCGGAGTGTCGGAAGCTTGACCCTGCCGTCGGTGGTGAGGTGGAACCGGACCGCGACTCTATGCTCCTCGTCGTGATCACCGCCTGTCCCGTCGAGTAGGGCGACCGTGAAGGACGCGTACCTCGAGGTCACGTTCCGGCGCGGCCGCCCGATCGCCGCCTACTACTACCTCCCGCGGAAACCAGGCGACCGATCTCATCGCTGCCGCCGAGTCGAGCCCGGACTGGTCATAGACTTCAACCGGACCGGGCGACCGATCGGGATCGAGATCACCGCGCCGCGCAAGACGACCGTCGCCGCCCTCCACAGGGTTCTTCGCTCCCTGGGGTTCGGCCCGCTGCGGCGAGCCGACCTCTCCCCCCTCCACGCAGCGTAGGAGGACCGGGCTCGCGCCCGCGAGGCCCAGTCGCGGAACGCCGGTCTTTCCCTCCCTCCGGAGGTCGCCGACCCCCCTTCCCGAGATACCGGGATCAGACGTCGAGGTCGAAGAAGCCGAGTTCCGGCCTCGCCCGGCGGTGGATCTCCACGCCGGGGAAGCTCGTCACGAAGAACTCCGCCGTCCCGGAGACGACCCCCGAGAAGAAGTGGCCGCCGACCGTCCGGAACTGGCGGTCCGAGGCGACGACGTGGGCGTGGAGGAAAGTGCGCCCCTCTTTCACGCTCACGTTCCCCTGGAGGGAGAGGAGCTCCATCTCGTCGGGGAAGCGCTTCGTCAGGTACGCCTTCTTCGCCGTGTCGAGGAAGCCGAGCTCGAGGTCGCGCAGCGCCCCGATCCCCCGGACGTTCCCGCAGCGGATCCGGTGCTCCTGGAGGAACGCCGTGAGCCCCGCCCCGACCTCCTCGCCGAGGTCGAAGCGCACGATCCATCGGTCGCCGAGGAGGGGGCGTGCTTTCATGGGGGGAGCGGGGGAGGGCCGGCATCTTGCCGGGACGCTCCGGCGAGGGCTATGGTCGGCGGCGGTCGGGATGAAGGCGACGCTCATCGTGAACCCGATCTCCGGGCGCGGCCGGGGGGAGCGCGCCGCGAGGCTCCTGCGCGAGGGGCTCGAGTCGCGCGGGTTCGCGGTCGAGACGCGGGTCACCCACCGCAAGGGGGAGGCGCGCGAGTGGGCCGCCCAGGCGAACGGGACGACCTCCCTCCTCGTCGGGATCGGGGGGGACGGGACCCTCAACGAGATCGCGAACGGCCTCGGGGACCGGACGATCCCGATCGGCGTCGTGCCGACCGGGACGAGTAACGTCCTGGCGCTGGACCTCGGCCTCCCGCGGAGCGTCGAGGGGGCCCTGCGCGCGATGCTGGCCGGGAAGACCGCCCCGATCGACGCCGCCCGGGTGAACGGGCGCCTCTCCTTCTTCTGCGTCGGCGTCGGCTTCGACGCGATGGTCCTCCAGGAGCTCGAGCGCCGCCGGCGCGGGGCGATCCGGCGGTCGACCTACCTCCCCGCCGTCGCGCGCGCCCTCGCCCGCTACCGCGCCCCGCGCCTCGTGGTCGAGGCGGACGGGGAGCGGATCGAGGGGATCTCGGCCGCGATCGTCTCCAACCTCTTCTACTACGGCGGGCGCTTCTTCGGCCTCGCCCGCGACCGCCGCGTGGACGACGGGCTCTTCGAGGCCTACTTCTTCCGGGGAGACTCGCGCCTCGCGCTCGTCCGCCACGGCCTGCGGGCGATGGCCCGGAGGCTCAAGCCCGGCCCCTCCCTCGAGTTCCGCCGCGTTCGGCGCGTGCGGATCGAGTCCGAGGACCCCGTCCCCTACCAGGTCGACGGCGACCTCGCCGGCACGACCCCGGTCGAGATCGTGGTCCTCCCCCGGCGACTGCGGCTCGTCGTCCCCTGAATGATCCCTCCCGTCCGCTCCGTCCGCGTCGGCCCGCTCGAGCTGGGGGGCGGCGGCCCGCTCTTCCTCCTCGCCGGACCCTGCGCGATCGAGGGGCGCGCCTTCGCCCTCGAGACCGCGCGTCGCCTCGCCTCGATCGCGGGGGAGCGCGGGATCCCCTTCGTCTACAAGTCCTCCTATGACAAGGCGAACCGCTCCACGCTGGAGTCCTACCGCGGGCCGGGGCTCGAGGAGGGGCTCTCGATCCTCGGAGAAGTCCGCGCGAAGGTGGGCGTCCCCGTCCTGACCGACGTCCACACCGAGGAGGAGGCGCTCGCCGCGGGGAAGGTGGTCGACTGCGTCCAGATCCCCGCCTTCCTCTGCCGGCAGACCGACCTCCTCCTCGCGGCGGCGTCCACGGGGAAGGCGGTGAACGTCAAGAAGGGGCAGTTCCTCTCCCCCGAGGAGATGAAGAACGCCCTCGACAAGGTCCTCTCCCGCGGGAACGAGAACGTCCTCCTCACGGAACGGGGGACCTTCTTCGGCTACGGGCGGCTCGTCGTCGACATGGCCGGGATCCCCACGATGCGCGCCTTCGGGTGGCCCGTCGTGATGGACGGGACCCACAGCGTCCAGCGTCCCGGCGGGCTCGGCGACCGCACCGGCGGAGACCGGCGCCTGGTCCCGACCCTCGTCCGGGCGGCGGTCGGAGCGGGCTGCGACGGCCTCTTTCTCGAGACGCACCCCGACCCCGACCGCGCGCCCTCCGACGGACCGAACATGGTCCGGATGGACGACCTGCCGGCCGTCCTCGACGAGGCGCTCGCGATCCGCCGGGCGCTCGGCGGGCGCTGACGGCTTGGTCAGCGTCCGCCGGCGGCCCGCGCCGGCGCGAATCGGCTCCTCCCCTCGACCCCTTCGGGGAGGGGGACTCCGAGCGCATCGGCCAGGGTGGGAGCGAGGTCGAGGGCCTGAACCCCCTCGGTGCGCTTCCCCGTCCCGAACCCGGGGCCGAGGAAGGCGAGCGGGACGGCCCGGTCGCAGGGGTAGGGACCTCCGTGCGTCGTCCCGGCCCGCCCCTGGAAGACGAGCATGTTCTCCTTGTGGCGGAGGAAGACGTCCCCGCTCCGGTCGGGATGGAAGGAATGGAGGTACAGGGGGACGAAGGGGTCCCTCGGCTTCGGGGAGAGGAGGTCCGCGCGCGTGTAGGCCTCCGCGACCCAGTCGAGGGCGCGGAAGGCCTGCGCCACCTCCTCGGCCGCTTTCCCGCGATCGATCCCCTTCGCGGAGCAGAGGTCCCGGTCGAGGTAGATCGACCTGTAGTCGTGGAAGGCGATCCACTCCCCCTCGCCGAGCGCCGCCGCGATCGCCTTCTTCGCGCCGGGGACGCCGAGGTCCTCCTTCCCCTGGAAGACGAGGCGGCGGGCGGGGGCCGAGAGCCTCTCGGGGAGATCGAGGACGCCGTGGTCGGAGGAGAGGGCGAAGAGGACGCGCCCCTCCCCCGCCCTCTCCTCGACGAAGGAGAGGAAGGCGCCGAGCGCCTCGTCGAGGAGATCGTAGTGCTCGGCGACCTCGCGGGAGCGCGGGCCGCACATGTGCCCGACGTAGTCCGCCGCGGAGAGGCCGACGCAGAGGAGGTCGGGATGGCCGTCCGAGCCGAGCCCCTCCCCCGCGATCGCCTCCCGCGCGACCTCGAGGACGAGGTCGTCGGCGAAGGGGGTGAAGGGGAGGACGGTCGTCGCGGCGGGCAGGGGGGGAAGCCGGTGCGGGAAGACCGCCCCGTCGAACAGCCGCTCCCCCGGCTGGTCGTCGGGGCCGACGCGCAATCTCGCGAGGAGATCCTCCCCGAGCCGCCCGGGCCAGACCTTCCCGGCGAACTCCTTCCAGCGCCCCTTCCCGTTCCACGCGGACAGCCACGGAGGGAGCTCGCTGCGGTAGTAGGTCGAGGTGGCGAACCCCGCCTCGCAGGCCCAGTAGGCGCCGTCGGGTTTCCTCCCCCCCATCAGGACCGCCGAGCGGTCCTTCCCCGCCACGGTGACGACCTTCGAGGCGGGATCGGCCCGCTTCAACCAGTCGCCGAGGCTGTCGCCGAGGAAGCGGGCAGGGGAAGCCCCCTCCCCGGCGGGGATGCGCGCGACGGCCGGATCGCCGACGCAGTAGAGGACCTCCTTCCGGCCCGCGTCGAACCACTGGTTCTCGACGATCCCGACCGTCCCGGGGTGGCGCCCGGAGAGGAGCGCGGCGTGGCCGGGCCCCGTCTCCGTGAGCGCGTGGCCGTGGGCGCACTCGGTGAACAGCGTCCCCTCGCTGAGGAGGCGGGCGAACCCCCCCTCGAACATCGGCGCGAAGCGCTCGACCATCTCGGCGGGCATCTGGTCGACGACGAGGACGACGGCGAGCCGGACGCGATCCGCTTCCGGCGCTTGAGGACGAACGGAGAGAAGCGAGAGGAGGATCGGGAGGGGCATCGGTTCCATCGTTCACCCCGCGACCGGCGCGGACCGCGGGATCCCGGAGGGACAGGAGAGGGCGAGGTCCGCGAAGCGCGAACCGCGCGGGACGCCCCGACCCCGCCGGGGACACGCGGAGCAGGGACGCGCGTCGCCCGGGCGCGGGCAGCGCGCGAGCATCCCCAGACGGCAGAGGGCGAAGTCGAAGCGGAGGGGATCCTCCGGATCGAGCCGCCGCAGCGCCTCCGTCGCCTCCTCCGCCGCCTTCCATCCGGGGGTCGCGTAGCGCGTGAGCCGGAGGCAGCGCGCGAGCCGCCAGAGGTGGACGTCGAGAGGGAGGACGAGGGCGGAGGGGGACACGCCCTTCCAGAGCCCGAGGTCGACGCCGTCGTCGGGGCGGACGACCCACCGGAGGAACAGGCACAGGCGCTTGCAGGCCGAGCCGCCGGCCGGGGAGGCGAAGAAGAAGCGCACCCGCTCGGCCCGTCCCGGCCCCTCCTCCTCGAGGGAGAGGGCGCGAGCCGCGAAGGAGACGAGACCTTCACCGACGGAGGGCCCGCGGCTCCCCTCCCCCTCCAGGAAGAACGCCTCGAGGGATCCCGATCGGCGGAGCATCCGGGCGAGGATCCACGCGAAGGAGGCGAGGTCCTCGCCGCGGTGGAAGCGGTGGACGAATCCCTCGAAGGCGCGCCGCGCGCGCGGCCGGTCGAGCCGGTCGAGGAACGCCCTCGGCCTGCCCTCCATCCGGCGGAGGGCCTCCTCCACGCTCCGGCGGATCTGGACGACGTTGCCGTAGGCGAGGGCCGAGGCGAGGAAGGCGGCGATTTCGCGGTCCTCGGGGGCGGAAAAGCGCCGCACGATCTCGACCGGATCGGACCCGAGCCACCGCGGCCCGAAGGAGCGCTCGATCGCCTCCAGGCGCTGCCGCAGCCGCGCCCCCCTCACCCGGCCCGTCCCAGGGCCTCGAGGAGGGCCCGGCGGACGACGGACGGAGCGTGCTCCTTCCCCGGCGGCGCCCCGCCCGCCTCCGCGACGAGGGAGAGGACGTCGAGGTCCGCCGCCTCCCCGAGGCTCAGCCCCTCCAGCGACTCGGCGACGAGGGAGGCGATCGCGATCACCGCGCTGCAGCCCTGCGCGCGGAAGGCGGCGCGCTCGACCCGCCCCCCCTCGACGCGCAGCCGGAGCCAGAGGAGGTCGCCGCAGGCGGGGTTCTCCGCCCGCCCGACGTGGGAGGCGCCCGGGAGGTCCCCGGCGCGGCGGGGGCGGTCGAAGTGGGCGCGCAGCCGGGGCGGGAGCACGGGCGCAACCTACGCGGGAGCCCGGACCTCGGCAAGCGCCGCGGCGATTTGACAATAAGCAACTTTGAAGTACTCTTGTGGGCCCTCGAAATCGCGGCGAACGGGGACAGCCGCCCGGGGGTGCTCGCCTGGCGGTCGGGCGCCGCCTCGCTGAGCCTGGGGACACGCCCGGCTGTGACATGGGGTTGCGGGCCGCTCTTCGGCCAACTTCGGGGACTCCCTCCAGGGACTCGGGATCGGGACCGGCCGACCGCGCACCCGGCCCACAACCTCGCTTCACCGGGCCGCGGGTTCAGCCCGCGGCCCACTTCTTTTTTCACCCCGCCGGCGTCTCCTCGCCCCGGCAGAGGTCCTCGAGTCCCTCGCGGCGCCGGACCGTCCTCCAGGTCTCCCCGTCGACGAGGACCTCGGCGGCCCGCGGCCGTCCGTTGTACTGGCTCGACATCGAGAAGCCGTACGCCCCCGTGTCGAGGACGGCGAGGAGGTCCCCCGCCCGCAGCCGGGGGAGCTCCCGGTCGAGGCCGAGGAAGTCCCCCGTCTCGCACACCGGCCCGACGACGTCCGTCCGCGGGCGATCCCCCTCCGACTCGACGACGGGGACGATCCGGTGGCGCGCCTGGTAGAGGGCCGGGCGAACGAGGTCGTTCATCCCCGCGTCGACGACGGCGAACGTCCTCCCGTCGATCGACTTCACGTCGAGGACGGCGGTGACGAGGATCCCGGCGGGCCCGCTGATCCAGCGCCCCGGCTCGACCGCGAGCCGCGCGCGCAGGCGCCGCAGGCGAGGCGCGAGGGCCGCCGCGACGGCGCGCGGGTCGAGGCCGGGGCCTCCCTCGTAGTCGATGGCGAACCCTCCCCCGACGTCGATCCAGGGGACCTTCCCGCCGGGGAACTCCCCCCCCAGCCCCTCGAGCGCGGCGAGGGCGCGCTCGAAGGGGGCGGACTCCCGGATCTGCGACCCGACGTGGGCGTGGAGGCCGACCAGCTCGATCCCCCTCCATTGCGCGGCCCCCGCGAGGATCGCCCGCGCCCCTCCCTCCGGCATCCCGAACTTCGCCCCCGCGTGCCCCGTCGCGACGTAGGCGTGGGTGTCGGCCTCGACGTCGGGATTCACCCGCAGCGCGACGCGCGCGCGCAGCCCCGCCGCGCGGGCGAGGGCGTCGAGCCGCGCGAGCTCCCCCTCCGACTCCACGTTGAAGGCGTGGATCCCGGCGGAGAGCGCCGCGGACATCTCGGCGTCTGTCTTCCCCACCCCGGCGAAGACGACGCGCGAGGGATCCCCTCCGGCGCGGAGGACCCGGTGGAGCTCCCCCCCGGAGACGATGTCGAATCCCGCCCCCTCGGCGGCGAGGAGCCCGAGCACCCCGAGGTTCCCGTTCGCCTTGACGGCGTAGCAGACGAGCGGATCGAACTCCGCGAACGCCGCGGCGATCGCGCGGTAGCGGCGGCGGATCTCGTTCGCCGCGTAGACGTAGAGCGGGGTCCCGGCGTCGGCCGCCAGCCGCTCGAGGGGGACCGATTCGGCGTGGAGGCGGCCCCCCCGCCGCGAGAAGGGCTCCATGCGCGGATTCTAGGGGAGCGGCCTGCGCCGCCGGCTCGGTCTACGCGGCTTCCCACGCGCGCGAGCGCAGCCTCGCCCGGATCCGCGCCAGTGCCTGCGCATGGATCCGGCAGACGCGGCTCTCGTGGAGCCCCACGCGCGCGCCGATCTCCCCCATCGAGCACCCCTCGAAGTAGCGCAGGTGGAGGATCGCGCGCTCGCGCGAGTCGAGGAGGGAGAGGGCGAGGTCGAGAAGTTCGCGCCGTGCGAGCCTCTCGTAGGGGGGCTCGGCGTTGGCGGGGAGCGCGGCCGCCCCGCCGGAGGAAGGATCCTCCTCCCCGAAGAGGCGGGGGAAGACCGGGAGCTCGCGATCCCGGAGGCGGGCGTAGCCGCTCCGGTATCGCTCGAGGGAGACGCGCAGCGCCCGGGCGAGCTCCCCGTCCGTCGGCTCGCGGCCGTGCCGGTCGCGGAAGCGCGCGCACGCCTCCTCGAGGCGGGCGCTGCGCTCGCGCCACTTCCGAGGCCACGGGTCGGCGCGGCGGACCTCCTCGAGGATCGCCCCGCGGACCCATCTCCCCGCGAAGGTCTCGAACCTCACCCCGCGGTCGGGGTCGAACCGCTCGACCGCGCGCAGGAGTCCGAAGACGCCTGCCGACTCGAGGTCGTGGCGGTCGAAGCGGGCCGACGGCCGGGGGCGCAGGTGGCGCAGGGTCTCCCGGACGAGGCGATGGTACGACTCGACGAGGAGGTTCCGCAGGCGCAGCGTGCGGCTGCGCACGAAACGCTCCCAGAACTCGACCAGGGGGAGGACCGGGCTCCCCCCGAACGCCGACTCCGGGGCCGCGCGGGCAGACCCCGGCCAACCGCCCTCGAACATGTCACAACCCTCCCTCGCCGCGGGGCCCGATGGGAACGGGGGGTCTATCCCACCCACCTGGCCTCGCGGCGGCCGGGCGAGAAGTTAGCGGTGGAGGGGGTCTTTACAAGGGGGAGTTCCGCTGGAACCGGTGGGAGATCCCGAGCCTCCGCAGGACCTCCGCCTCGGCCCGACGCATCGCCCGTGTCTGGACGGGAGTCTTGTCCCGGAAACCGGTTAGGTGGAGGCAGCCGTGGGCGACGTAGAGGGCCAGCTCCTCGAGGAAGGAGTGGCCGCGCCGTCGGGACTCCTCGAGCGCCCGCTCGGCGGAGACGATCAGCTCGCCCCCGACGGGGCCCGGGCCTCCTCGATAGTCGAAGGCCATGACGTCCGTCCTGCGGGGGTCGTCGAGGTGCTCCTCGTGGAGCGCGCGGAGGGCCTCGTCGTCGACGATGGTCACGTCGACGGCTCCCCCCTTCCACCGGCCGAAGGCAAGCGCCTCCCGCGCGACCCGGGAGAGGCGGCCGGCCGGGATCGACCTCCGTTGCCGGTCGAAGAGGCGGACGCGCGGGGAGGCGCGGAGGCGCCTCACTTCGAGCGGGCGTACGCCTCGACGATCGCCTGGACGATCGGGTGGCGGACGATGTCCGCCTTCGTGAGCTCGACGAACGCGATCCCCTGGAGGCGGTCGAGGCGCTTCCAGGCGTCGACGAGGCCCGAGACGGTCCGGTCCGGCAGGTCGGTCTGCGTGATGTCTCCCGTCACGACGATCTTCGACTTCTCCCCCATCCGCGTGAGGAACATCACCATCTGCCGCGGCGTCGTGTTCTGCCCCTCGTCGAGGATGATGAAGGAGTGGTTGAGGGTCCGCCCGCGCATGTAGGCGAGGGGGACGATCTCGATCACGTCCTGGTCGAGGAAGCGCCGGAGGCGGTCGGGCTCGAGGAGGTCGCCGAGGGCGTCGTAGAGCGGGCGGAGGTAGGGGTTCACCTTTTCCTGGTAGCCGCCCGGGAGGAAGCCGAGGCGCTCGCCCGCCTCGACCGCCGGCCGCGCCAGGACGATCTTGCGGTAATCCCCCTTCCGCAGCGCCTCGACCGCCATGGCGACGGCGAGGAAGGTCTTCCCCGTCCCCGCGGGGCCCACGGCGAAGGTGATCGCGTGGGCCCGGATCCCCTCCATGTAGCGGCGCTGGCCGGGCGTGCGTGCGCGGACCCGGTCCTCGGGCGCGCCTCCGCGGCTCTTCTCCCCCTCCCCCTTGCCCGAGAGCATCCCCTCGATCGTCTCGCGGTCGACCTCGTGACCGCGGCGGAACTGGCGAAGGACCTCCTCGAGGACGGCCCGGACCGCCCGGACGGCCTCCTTCTCCCCGACGAGGCGCAGCCCCCCGCTCCGCGAGACGAGGGAGACCTCGTAGCGGTCGCGGACGAGCCGGGCGGTGCGGTCGTAGGGGCCGAGGAGGAGCCGCTCCTCCTCGATGGAGCGGAGGGCGAGCCGGTCCTCGGCGTCCGCGTCGGGCGTTCGTTCCTTCAAGGTTCAGATCCGGCCGAGGGCCGAAGCGTAGAGGCGCAGGGCGGGCGCGGCGAAGAGGAGGCTGTCGACGAGGTCGAAGGCCCCGCCGAGGACGGGGATCGCGGCGCCGGAGTCCTTGACCCCGCAGCCCCGCTTGAGGAGGGACTCGGCGAGGTCGGCGAACTGCGCGGCGACGGCAATCAGGAGCCCGGCGCCGAGGGCCTCGGAGGGGAGGAGTCCGCCCGCGTTCCCCGTCCAGCCGAGGAGGAGGGCGAGGGCCCCCGTTCCGGCGAGGCCCGAGACCGCTCCCTCCCAGGTCTTCTTGGGGCTGATCTCGGGGATCAGGCGCGAGCGCCCGAGCGCGATCCCGCCGAAGTAGGCGAAGGAGTCGCAGGCCTTGGCGCAGCCGGCGCAGAAGACCGCCAGCCAGGGGTCGGGGGAGAAGACGCGGACCTCGATCAGGTAGCCGAGGAGGAAGGGGACCGCCACGACGCCGAGGAGGGTCGTCGCGACCTCGACGTGGGCCTGCTCCGTCCGCCGGCGCAGGACGCCGCGCACGAGGACGGCCACGACGACGATGGCGAGGTGCGCCCCCCCGTCGTAGACGGCGAGGCCGTGCTCCGGCCCGAGGAAGATCGGGAGGAACCGCGTCGCGAGGAAGTAGGCCCCGCACCCCAGCCCGAACCGGGAGGCGACCGGCAGCCCCGCCCGGCGGAACATCCCGTAGAGCTCGGCCTGGGCGGCGAGGGCGAGCCCGGCGAGGACGAGCCCCATCGGCCAGACGGGGAGCCACCTCCAGTCGACGAGGATCAGCGCGAGGCAGGTCCCGACGAGGAGGGAGCCGTAGCGCAGGCGCGTGCGGAGGACCGACCCGCGCGCGGGGTCGCCCGGGCCGCACACCCCGCCGCGGCCCGGTCCGCGACCGGGGGATCCCCGGGAGCCCGCGCCAGGGGGGTGAGGCCCCCGAACCTCCGCTCGCGCCTCCGGTACTCCTCGATCGCCTCCCGCAGCGCCTCCTTCCCGAAGTCGGGCCAGCAGGTGGGCGTGACGTAGAACTCCGTGTAGGAGATCTGCCAGAGGAGGAAGTTCGACACCCGCATCTCCCCCGCGGTCCGGATGAGGAGGTCGGGATCCGGGAGCGTCGGATCGTAGAGGTGGGCGCGCAGGCACTCCTCGGACACCTCCCCGGGGTCGATCTCCCCCCGCGCGGCCTTCGCGGCGATGCGGCGGACCGCGTCGGCGAGCTCCGCCCGCCCTCCGTAGGAGAGGGCGAGGCACAGGCGCATCCCCTCGTTCCCGGCCGACATCTCCTCCGAGCGGCGCAGCTCCCGGCGGACCTCCTCCGGGAGGTCCTCGATCCGCCCGATCGAGGTGAGCCGGATCCGGTTGCGGGCGATCTCCTCGCGCTCCCCGACGAGGAACCTCCGGAGCAGCCCCATCAGGTAGACGACCTCGGCCTTCGGCCGCCGCCAGTTCTCCACGGAGAAGGCGTAGAGCGTCAGGGACTCGACCCCGAGGCGCGCGCACTCCGTGACGACCTCCCGCACGGCGCGGATCCCCGCGCGGTGGCCGAGGACGCGGCGCAGCCGGCGGCGGCGCGCCCACCGGCCGTTGCCGTCCATGATGATCGCGATGTGGCGCGGGAGCCCGTCCGCCGAGGTCAACGCGCCCCCTTCCCGGGGTCCCGGCGGATCACCTGCTCGCGACCGGGCCCGACGGAGACGACCGGGATCGGCACGCCGAGCGCCCCCTCGAGGAACTCGACGTAGGTCCGCGCCTCCTGCGGCAGCCGGTCGAAGGCCGTGACGGCCGTGATCTCCTCCCGGAACCCGCGGAAGTCGCGGAAGACCGGCGCGCACCCGTCGAGGTCGGCGCGATCCGCGGGGAAGGACTCGAGGACGCGGCCGCCGCACCGGTATCCGACGGCGACCCGGATCGGGTCGAAGCCGGAGAGCACGTCGACGTTCGTGACGGCGAGGCGGTCGACCCCGTTCAGCTCGATCGCGTAGCGCGCCGCGAGGAGATCGAACCACCCGCACCGGCGGGGCCGGCCCGTCGTCGCGCCGTACTCCTTCCCCCGCTCCCGCAGGAGGTCCCCGAGGTCCCCGGGGAGCTCGCTCGGGAAGGGGCCTTCCCCGACCCGGGTGCAGTAGGCCTTCGCGATCCCGACCACCTCGTCGATCCGGCGCGGGGGGAAGCCGGTCCCCCCCGCGACCCCCCAGCACCCGGTCGAGGAGGAGGTGACGTAGGGGTAGGTCCCCGCGTCGAGGTCGAGCATCGTCCCCTGCGCCCCCTCGAAGAGGATCTTCCTCCCCTCGCGGTGCGCCCGCCGCAGGAGGTCCCCCGCGTCGCAGACGAAGGGGACCATCCTCTCCGCGAGGGCGGCGTAGGTCTCGAAGGTCGACTCGAAGGAGAGGGGCGGCTCCCCGTAGACCTTGGCGAGGACCTCGTTCTTCTCGGCGAGCGCCGCCCGCAGGCGCGTCGCGAAGCGCTCCCGGTCGAGGAGGTCCGCCACGCGCAGCCCCGTCCGGGCCGCCTTGTCGGCGTAGGCGGGGCCGATCCCCCGGCCGGTCGTCCCGATCCGGCCCGCCCCCTTCCACCGCTCCGCCCCCGCGTCGAGGGTCCGGTGGTACGGGAGGATCAGGTGCGCGCGGGCGCTCACCCGCAGGCACTCCGCGACGCGCACGCCGCGGCGCTCGAGCCCGTCGATCTCCCGGAAGAGCTGGACCGGGTCGACGACGACGCCGTTGCCGATCACGTTGACGGTCCCGGGGCGGAGGACCCCCGAGGGGACGAGGTGGAGGACGAAGGTCTCCCCGCCGACGACGACCGTGTGGCCGGCGTTGTTCCCCCCCTGGTAGCGGACGACGAAGTCGACCCCCTTCGCGAGGACGTCGATCACCTTCCCCTTCCCCTCGTCGCCCCACTGGACGCCGACGACGCAGACCGCGCTCATGCGGGGGGGGAAACGCGTCGCCTCATGCCCATTCGAGGAGGGGCGATTCTCGGGATCGAGGAGGGGGGGAGCAAGGGGCGCTCCCGCGCTCCCGAAGGGAGGGAGGCGGTGCGGCGAGGAGGATACGGTCTTCGGGAATCGCGCCGCGGACCGCCCCGCGGGGACCGAGGGGGAAAGCCGCGCCGGGCCGGAGGTTGCGGAGCGACGCGTCGGCCCGCGCCCGCGGAACCGCCGTTGCCCCGGCGAGCGGTCCCGGACGCCGGAGCCCCGCGCCATGCACCGAGCCCTCGAGCCTCTCCTCGGCCCCGCCTTCCCCGCACTCCTGCGCGCCTCCCTTCGGCGCCGGCGCCTGCCCGAGGCTTTCCTCCGCCCGGGATGGGCCGAGGAGATCCGTCAGGCCGCGGCGCTCGCCCTCCTCCAGGGCCCTCCCCCTCCCGGCGACGCGCGCGAGGCGCAGGCGCGCGTCCGCCGCGCGCTCGGCAACGCCTGCTGGCGGCTGATCGAGCGCGAGCGGCGGATCGCGCGGCGGAGGATCCCCATCGAGGAGGCGGCGCACGCCCCCGCGCGAGAGGAGGGGAGGATCCACGAGGCCGAATGGGAGGAAAGGCTCGCGCGGCTCTCGCCGCCGGCGCGCGATCTCGTCGGGACCCTCCTCGCCGCGCGAGCCGGCGGTCGCGGGATCGGTCCCCTCGCGCGCGCGGCCGGGATGCGGCGGCGCGACCTTCCGCCGCTCCTCGCCGAGATCCTCCTCTCTCTCCTCGGCGGCTCCTTCCGCGAGGAGGCGGGGACCGTCCTCCGCACCCGGCTGACGGAGCTCGAAGGCGGGCTGCCGCGCCTCTCGGCGAGATCTCGGCGATGGGCCCGGCGCCTGGCGAGCGTCCTACACAGCCTCCCGGTCGGGTGGGGCCTCCGCGAAACCGCCGCGCGGGTCGCCGCCCTCGAGCGGGGACGGCGGCGGCGCGCCGGGGGAGGACTTCCCTCAGGGAGCCCCGCTCGCGAGCCGGGCGAGAGCCCGCTCGATCTCGGCGGCGAGGCGCTTCTCCCGGTCTCGGTCCGCCCCGACGACGCGCCAGAAGGGGCGGCCCGACGCCACGCCGTCGATCCTCTCCCGGACAACGGACACCTCGACGCCGACCGGGGCGTCCGGGCGGCCCGGTAGCACCCGGACGAATCCCTTCCATCGCGCGCGCGGGTCGAGCGGATCGGGGCGCGCCTTCGAGACGAACCTCCCCGACTCGGCGTCGCGCAGCTCGAGGCCCGGGAACTCCACGGCGAGCGCGCTGGCGACGGCGCGGTCGAGGTCCGCCCGGGACGACGGGCGGACGACGAGCCGCGTCGGCGCGTACGTGCAGCCCGCGGCGAGGAGGATCGGGGCGAGGAGGGTCGAGGCGCGGGCGCGCCGCGTCCCCCTCATTCCTCCCGCTCCCCGAGGCGGACGCGCAGGACGACCTCCCCGCCCCGCCCGACCGTGATCGAGGCCTCCTCGCCCGGCCGCTTCTTCCCGAGGGCCCCCCGCAGGGCCTCGATCGTCCCGGCGGGCGCGCCGTCGAAGGCGAGGAGGAAGTCCCCCGGACGGACCCCGGCGGCCGCCGCGGGCCCACCCGCCTCCACCTCGACGATCCGGAGCCCGTCCTCCCCCTCCTCCACCGTCGCGCCGAGCGTCGCCTGTCCCGGCCCTCCCGTCCGCCACTGCCGCTCCCTCTCCCTGCGCGGCTGCGGGCGGGGCGGATCGGCGTAGACGGGGCGCGTCTCGGCGTTCGCGAGGGCGAGGATCGTGCGGCAGGCGAGCCGCGCGACGAGAGCTCCTCCCTCCGCGTTGACCTTGTCCCAGTCGTCCCCGGGGCGGTGGTAGTCGGGGTGGAAGCCGGTGAAGAAGAAGGCGACCGGCGTGCGCTTCTCGTGGAACGGGAAGTGGTCGGAGTCGGCGGGGACGCCCGGCGTGAAGTTCAGCCGCAGTCCGAGCCCCTCGTTCTCCGCCGCGATCGTCTCCTCGAGGCCGTTCGCCGTCCCCACGGCCCCGACCTCGCAGCCTCCCTCGCGCAGCCGACCGATCATGTCGAGGTTCACCATCGCGACGGTGTCCGCGAGGGGGAGGAGCGGCTTCTCGCAGTAGTGCCGCGAGCCCCGCAGTCCGATCTCCTCCCCCGAGAAGGCGAGGAAGAGGATCGAGCGTCTGGGCCGCGCGGCCCCGGAGAGGGCCTCGGCGACGCACAGCAGGCCGGCCGTCCCCGAGGCGTTGTCGTCGGCGCCGTTGTGGATCTCCCCCTCGGCCCGGGCTCCCCCGCGCCCGACGTGGTCGTAGTGGGCGCCGAGGATGACGACCTCCTTCGAGAGGGTCGCGTCCCCTCCCCGGAGGAGCCCCGCGACGTTCTCCGTCGGGAGGCTCGTCCCCCCCTCGCGCCGGACCTCGAGCCTGACCCCGGCGCTCACCCCCTCGATCGCCCGCGAGCGGGGGGCGAGATCCTCGTCGATCCGCCTCTGCTCCTCGAGGAGATCGAGCCCGCGCCCCTCGAGGAACTCGAGGAGGGGGCGGCGGGAGAGCTGCGCGACCGGGATCGGCCCGGGCTCGCCCGCTTCCGCGGCGGGCCTGGCCCTCGAGTCCTCCGGATGGTTGAGGGGATCGTGGACCATCAGGAGAGCGACCGCTCCGGCCGCCGCCGCCGCGCGGGCCTTCGCGGAGAAGGACCCGACGCGGGTGCGGGCGGGCTCGAACTTCGACTCCCGGTTCGTCTCCTGCGGCGTGTGACGCAGGGCGAGGGCCACCTTCCCCTTGCAGTCCACCCCCGCGAAGTCGTCGTAGCCGAGCTCCGCGTCCGCGATCGCGTACCCCACGAAGACGAGCCCCCCCTCGACGTCGCCGCTCGCCGTCGGGGGGAGCGGCGAGAGACCGACCGGAGGCTCGAACCTCGCCTCCCGTCCCTCCGCGCGCAGGACCGCGACGCAGCCGGGAGCCGGGACGAGGCGCGGCCGCGTCTCGACCGCGAAGGGCTGAAGGTAGTCCCCCTTCTCCCCCACCGGCTCGAGCCCGGCCTTCCGGAACGCCGCCGCGATCCGCCCGGCCGCCTCCTTCTGCCCCTTCGAGCCGGTGGCCCGTCCCTCGAGCTCGTCGGCGGCGAGCCACCGGACATGCTCGAGGAACCGCCCGGGGAGGATCGACGCGTCGGGACGGTCGCCCGACCCGGCGCCGAGGAGGAGGAGGAGGAGGAGCGAGAGCCCGAGGGGAAGGGGTTTCATCGGTTCGTCCGATCGTCCGGCCGGGGAGGGCGCCCCCGATTCTTCGGGGGTACCCGGCTTCCCGTCCAGGCCTCCCGTCCAGGACCTCCCCTCCCTCAGCGCCGGATCCGCTCGAGCTCCTCCTCCGGGAAGTCGGGGACCGGATAGCGGCGGTCGCCCCGCAGCTCCCAGCGCAGGAGCGGGAGGATGTCGGTCCCCTCGTCCCCCGAGCGGCGCAGGACGACCGCCCGCACGCGCCGGGTGAGCCCCGCCCGATCCTCCTCCCACCCGGGCTCCGGGAGGGACTCGACCTCCAGCTCCGACTCCGGCGGAGGGATCCGGGCCGTGAGCCAGATCGTGAAGACCTCGCTCTGCGTCGTGAGGAGGAGCTTGAACCGCTGCTTGATCTCGGGGTAGAGGTTCCCGAACTCCGGGATCTGGTCCATCTCGTCGAGGGTCGTGAAGTACTTGCGCGGCGGCTCCTCCTCCTCGAGCCCGAGCTCCTCCTCCACGGTCGGCTCCTCCGGCTCCTCCGTCTCGAGCCGCTCGTTGCGGTAGCGGAGGATCGCCTCGACCGTCTCCGCGGGGATCTCCGAGGAGGGGAGGAGGGAGGCGAGGACGGCGCGCGGGGCCGTGTTGACGTTGATCGCGCCGCCGAGGGACGTGCCCACTCCTCCCCCCTCCTCCTCGTCCCCCTCCTGCCCCCCCGGCCCCGCGCCGGACCGACCCTCCGCCGTCCCCGCCCCCTCCCGGGCGCCGGCCCCGCCCGCGGGGGAGCCCCCGCCCGCGATCCCAGGCCGGGCCGCTCCGCCGGCCGCGGAGGGAGCGCCTCCCGCGAGCCGAGGGCGCGGGCGCGAGGCGGTCGTCCCCTCCTCCCCCGATCCCTCGGGGGCGACCTCGAGGGAGGTCCAGACGGTCACGTGGGAGAGGAGCCCCGGGAGGAGGAGGTCCCCCGACCGGAAGTCGTAGAGGAGCTTCTCGTCGAACCCCTCGACGAGGAGGAGCTCGTCCCCCGTCACCGGGAGCGTGATCGGCGAGTTCTCCACGTTCGACAGGAGGCGCGGCCGCGGGAGGTCGTCGTCGCGCGCCTCCCCCCGGAACCACGACTCGAGGTCCCGGACGAGGGTATCCGCCGTCGAGAGGTCCACGTCCTCCGGGGTCCCCTCGCGGAAGGTGTCGAGGATCCGGATGAGCCGCTCGCGCGACTGGCGCGCGAACTCCTCGTCCGGGGAGAGGATCGAGAGGAGGTTGAACTTCCGGTTCTCGTCCTCGATCACGACCGTGATCTCGATGTCCTGGTGCGTCTGGCGGGCGGGCTTCGCCCAGGAGTCGTTGGAGCAGTCGTAGGACCCTTCGGCGGCTCCCCCGGCGCCGCCCCCCGCTCCGGCGGCCCCTCCCCTCCCCCCTCCGCCGGTCACCGCGGCCGAGCCCCCTCCCCCTCCGCCCCCGAGGTTCCCGAAGGGATTCCCCCCGCCGCCCCCTCCGCCCGCCGCCCCCCCGAGGAGCTCCGAGAGCCCCGTGGGATCCCCTCCCCCTCCCTCGGAATCGTCCTTGAGGACCTGGTAGGCGTCCTCGAGGGCCCCCTCCAGCGCCCGGTCCATCCGCGCGAGCGTCGAGCGCGCGAGGGCGGACTGGTAGTCGAGCCGCGTCGAGAGGGAGAGCTGGGAGACGACGGCGAGGAGGATGAGGAGGACGAGGAGCGTCAGGATCAGGGCGATCCCGCGCTCCCCCTCCCGCCGGGGAGCCCCGCGGCGGACCTTCACGATGGAGAGGGTAGTCCCGGAACCGGGGAACGCGAGCTTCGGACGGCCGCACCGGTCCCCTTCTTCCCCTATTCGACCGGCGGGACGACGAGACCGGCCGGTCCGGTCTCATCGGCGATCACGCGAGGCGTGAGGAAGAAGAGGACGTCCGTCGTCTGCTTCTGGGTGAGGGTCGAGCGGAAGAGGTAGCCGAGGAGGGGGATGCTCCCGAGGATCGGGACGCGGTTCTCCGTCTCGACCTCGTTCGAGGCGAGGAGCCCGCCGACGACGAAGGTCTCCCCGTTCCTCACGTGGACCAGGGTCTTGGCGATCCGGGTCGAGATCACCGGGTTCACGACGTCCCCGCCGAGGTTCGAGAACCCCGTCTGGGCGGAGACCTCGAGCTCGACCTCCAGCGTCACGACGTCGGCGCCGGTGAGGTAGGGGACGACGTAGAGCTTCACCCCGACGACCTTGTACTTGATCGCGGAGATGATCGTGCTCCCCTGGATCGTCTGGCTCTCGAGGTAGGGGATCTCCGTCCCCGTGACGATCTCCGCGCGGGCTCCGGTGCGCACGGCGATCCGGGGATTCGAGATGAAGTCGACCCCCTGCTGGGTCTCGAGGAAGTGGAGCGTCGCCTTGTACTGGGTCGAGTCCTGGACCGTGAAGAGGTCGAGGTTCCCGAGGACGCCGGTCGTCGCGGAGGACTGGCTCGGGAAGTTCGTGTCGAACTGGTCGACGAGGACCTGGTGCGCCCCCGAGAGGCGGTCGAGGTTGAAGAGGGAGCCGAAGTCGAGCCCCGACGTCGAGGTGATCTCGGCGACCCGGGCCTCGATCTCGATCTGGGGGACGGAGGCGTAGTAGAGGCCGTAGAAGCGGTCGACCCGGTCGATCTCCTCCGGCGTGCCGGTCACGACGATCCAGTCGGAGATCTCGATCGTCTGGCCCCTCACCTTGGCGGGATCGGCCTCCCGGAGATTGCGGAAGTCCGCGAGATCCGCCTTCTGGAGGACCTCGACCGCCCCCTCGGGCAGGCCGCAGTACTTCGCGATGTAGTTCCCGAACTTCACCCCCTGGTCCGCCCGGACCGAGTAGAACTTCGACAGCCTCCCGTCCCACCGCTCGAGCACGCGTTCCCCGGCGCGCCTCGGCGGAAGGGCGCGCGAGGGGCCGGAGGCGGGCCGGGACTCCGCCTGCTCCGGCTCATGGAGGGCGGGGGACGGCGGCCGGACGGGCTCCTCCACCCGGACCGTCGTCTCGAACCGGGGAAGGGGATCGCCCGGTTCGGCGGGCCTGGTGGCGGGGCGTCGCGCGGGCTCCGGGGAGGCGACGCAGGCCCCGAGGGCCAGGGGAAGCGCCCCGAGGAGCGCGCGGAACGGTGTCAACGGGGTTGCTACTTCCCGTCGACCGACTTCACCATCTTCTGCGTGACGTCGGGGAGGGAGACCTTGGGATCCTCGGCCTTGATCGCCCCGACCTCCCCGATCAGGTCGACCTTCTCCTCCTTCGCGATCGTCGCGAGCGCGGTCCGGAAGACCTCGTTCGCCTCCTTGAGGAGGAGGAAATAGCGGGCGGAGTCGGAGGAGACCTTCTCCTCCTCGATCGTCTTGTAGGCCTTGATGTTCTGGAAGACCGTCAGGCTCTTCACGAGGGCGGGTTTCGCGAAGGCGTCCGGGTTTCCGTGGTAGATCTTCGAGCGCTCGAGCTGGTACTTCGCCTCCGCGGCGAAGGCGACGCCAGCGGCGAGGAGGAGGAAGGTCGGGACGCGCAGGGAGACGGGGATGATCTTCATTCGGGAGCCCTCCGGGATCGACGCCCTTCGAGTCAGCGGCCGGGTCCGGCCGCCGCGAGTGGTCAACCCTCATGCCGCCAGACCGGTTATTTCGCCGACACGCGGCAACCGGCGTCCTCCCAGCCCCTTGGACCCCGGTCCCCCCGGCCGCCGTCACCCGTCGAGACGGAGGTTCCGGACCTTCTCGCCAGATTCGGCCGCGTGGATGGCGCGATTCCTGGCGGGAATCAGGTCGGCTCGGTCCCGGTCCCCGGCGGCGAGGCGAGCCGGTAGGCCGTCCCCCGCCGGCTGCCGACCCGGATGAGCACTCCTCGCGCGGCGAGGTCGCTCAGGTCGCGGAGACCGGTGCGCTCGGACACTCCGGCCGCCCTGACGTACTCCCGGGTCGTGATCCAGCCTCGCGTCGAGACGAGCCGGAGGGCGATCTGCTGGCGGGCGGAGAGCGAGGGCTCGACGGGCTTGAGAATGCCCGGGCCGGCGGCCGCCTCCGTCGCCGGAGGCGCCTGCTCCAGAGCGACGTCCTCCGGGCGGATCTCGCCCTCGCGGCGCAGGACGCACGCCCTCCCGACCACGTTGAAGAGTTCCCGGACGTTCCCCGGCCAGGAGTGGCCGAACAGTCGATCGAGGGCCTCGGGCGCGAGTCCGGAGACGCGGGTCCCCTCCCGCTCGTTGCTCCGCCGGATCGCGGCGCGCGCGAGGACCGGGATGTCCTCCTTCCGCTCGCGGAGGGGAGGGACGAGGAGGGAGACGGAGTTCAACCTGTAGAAGAGGTCCGTCCGGAAGGCGCCGCGCGCGACCTCCGAGCGCAGCTCCCGGTTCGTGGCCGCGAGGATGCGCACGTCGACGGGGAGGGAGCCTTCGGCCCCGAGCCGGGTCACGCGCGAGTCCTGCAGGACGCGCAGCAGCTTCGCCTGGACGGGGGCGGTCAGCTCGGCGACCTCGTCGAGGAAGAGGGTCCCGCCGTTCGCGAGCTCGAACCGGCCGAGCCGCCGGCGGTCGGCGCCGGTGAACGCCCCGCGCTCGTGCCCGAACAGCTCCGACTCGAGGAGGGTCTCCGGGATCGCCGCGCAGTCGACCTTGACGAGGGGTCCCGAGGAGCGGTGGCTGCGGCGGTGGATCTCCTCGGCGAGGAGCTCCTTCCCGACGCCGGTCTCCCCCTGGATCAGGACCGGGAGGTCGCTCGGCGCGATCCGCGCGACGGTGGAGAGGAGGTCCGCCATCGCGTCGGCGCGCGCGACGAGCCCCCGATCCTCCTCGTCGGCGAGCGGCGGCGCGCCCTCCGACTCCCGCGGAACGGCCACGGCCCCGATCGAGCCCCGGACCCGCCCCAGGGCTCGATCGACCTCGATCAGGAGGAACTCCGCGCTCGCGCCGTCGCGGGGGTAGGAGGCGACCGCCGCGGCGAGCCTCCTCGACCCCGCCTCGACGTCGGCCTCCCCGAGGGACCGCGCGACGGCTCGCCGGACGCGCTGCGCGAACCGCGCGGCCCGCCGACGATCGACTCCCGGAAGGACGAGGCCGAACTCCTCGGGCCGGGTGCGCCCGACGGGAAAGCGGCCCCTCACCGCGCGCAGGAGGGCGCGGGCGCCAGCGAGGGAGGCGGAGGACTCTCCCGCTCCCCCCGCCTCGCCGGGCAGGGCGAACTTGGCGAGCGCCAGCGCCCGGCCGGGAGCGCGCTCGATCTCCTCCGCGACCCGGCGGCGGAAGGCGGCCGGGTGGAGCGCCCCCGTCTCGGGATCCTCGAGGGCGAGCCGGTACAGGCGCGCGTTCTCGAGGGCGATCGAGACCTGCGCCGCCGCCGCGAGGAGGAAGTCCCGCTGCGCAGGAGGGGCGGACTCGAAGCCGAGGACCGCGCAGCCGAGGCTGCGGGTCCCGACGCGCAACGGGAGGACGATCACCCCCCTCGATCCCCGGAGGGCCTCCCCCTCGGGTCCCGGCATCCAGGCGAGCGGATCCGTCCCGTCGTCGAGGAGGGTGAGGACCTCCCCGGCGTCGACCGCCGAGCGGAGGAACCCGCTCGCCTGTCGCGGACCGGCCGCCCCCTCTCCCTGGACGAGGAGCGAGCGGCTCCCCTCGTCGGTCCGGACCGCGAGGAGGACGCGCGCCGCGCCCGCCTGCTCCCGGAAGAGCCGGATCGCCTCCCCCATCACCGCCTCGAGGTCGAGGCGGGAGGAGAGGTCCCGGAAGGCGCGGTTGAGGACCGAGAGGTGGGTGAGGCGCCGGCGCAGCTCCTCCGCCATCCGGTTGAACGAGCGGGTGAGCGCCCCGATCTCGTCCTCCGATTCCGGCGCCACGGAGGCCGCCTCGCCCCGCTCGAGCGCGCGCGCCCCCCGCTCGAGGCGCTCGACGCCGCGCGTGATCCGGGACGTGAGGATCCGGGCGACGACGAAGGAGGAGGCGACGAACGCGGCCGCGAGGGCGAAGAGGATCCCCCGGGAGCGCACCTCGAGCGGCCCCAGGTCCCAGGCGGGCTCGGCGCGGCGGGCGTAGGCGGCGAGCGTCGCGACGTGCCGCCCCTCGCGGTCGCGCACGAGCTCGACGGCGATCCTCCCCTCCGAGCCCTGCTCGACCCAGGGCCCGCAGACCGGGCCCCCCTCGCGGTCGGCCCGCTCCGCCAGTTCCCGCAGCGCCGCCGCCCGCCCCGGGTCCCTGTCGAGGTGCGCGGGCGCGATCGGCCATCCCTCGCGGGAGTAGAGCCGGATCCCCGACGGGCCGGCCTTCGCCGCCTCCTCGATCGAGGGGGAGAGGGGAGGCGCCCCCACGAGGAAGGCGAGCGTCCGGTCCCCCTCGCGCGCGCGGTGGATCCCGATCCGGTGGTGCTCCCCCCAGACGCGGTAGAGGTCCGAGACGGAGACCTCGTCGATCTCGAGCCGGCCCGCCTCCTCCCCCTCGAAGAAGGCGGTCCTCCGCCGTCCGTCGAGGAGCTCGACCCGGACGAACGTCCCCGGCCCCTCGTCGACGACGGCGCGCCGAGCGCGCGCGAGGGCCTCCCGCCAGTCCTCGCCGGACGGGGTCTCGCCCGAGGAGAGGGTCGAGCGCACGCGCGGGTCGGAGAGGAAGCTCTCCGCCAGCCGGGCGGCCATCCGGTCGACGTCCGACACCGCCGTCGCGAGGCGCTCCCGCGCGGCGCTCGCCTCGACCTGGAGCCGTTCCCGCTCGACTTCCTCCTCCCGCCCCCCGTGCAGGTCGGCGAAGCCGAAGGCGAAGAGGAGGAGGGGGACGACCGACGTCAGGAGGAGGGCGCCGGCGAGCTTCCAGCGCAGCCGCCTCGCGCGCGCGAGCCGGTCGGCGGCCGCGACGAGGAGGAAGGGGGCGGCCACGAAGGCGAGCCCCGTCCGGACGACCCCGGCGACGCGCCTCCAGAGGAACACGCGCGACTCCGAGCGGGCGACGACGACCGCCCCGAGCGGCCTTCCGCCGTCGCGGAGCGGCAGGAGGGCCCGCCAGGTCCCCCGATCCCCGGGCTCGCCGCGCAGCTCGGGCCGCGGGGGACCGCCTGACACGCACGCGGCGACCTCCTCGCGCGAGGCGCCTCCGACCGGGTCGCCGGAGGCGAGGGGCCGGCCGAAGAGGTCGACGAACCCGAAGCGCAGCCCGAGCAGCCCCCGCTTCACTTCGTCGCCGAGCCGCCGGCCCCCCGGCACCGCGACGATGGGGGAGCCCGGGGCCGGATCCGGCACGGTCCGGCTCGCCGCGAGGACGACCTCGCGGACCTCGACGGACGTGCGAGCCGGGGGTTCGAGGACGGACTGGAGGAGGAGACGCTTGGTCGTGCGTCGTCCCTTGAGGTCGAGGGAGCGGACGTCGAGGTGGCGCTCCACGCCCTGCTCCCACCAGGCGAAGGCGATCTCGACGTTGCGCTCCGGATCGGGGGCGTGGCGGGAGCGCTCGAGGGAGGAGGCGTGGAGGTCGACGCCGTACCGGAGGTCGAAGACGAGCGGCGGCCCCTCGTCGAACTCGACCGTCCCCCGGACGACCGGGGCGCCGTACGGCGGAGGGGAGGGAACCCCCGGCTCCCCCTCCCTCTCCCCGTAGACGACGAAGACGCGGTCGGCGACCCGCCCCGCGAGGTCCCACTCGAGCGGGCCCGGTTCGCCGGGCCTCAGGACGAGGGACTTTCCGGGATGCGGTCCCCGGATCCGCGTCGGCACGCCCGAGGCGGTCGACTCGCCGAGGAAGAGGGGGTCGTATCCGTCGGAGTACGCGAGCGTGATCCCCTCGAGGACGATCCCCTCCGTGGACGCCGACTCGACCTCGATCCGCTCGATCCGGCTCCCCCCCCGCAGCACCCTCGAGAAGACCTCGCAGGGGAGGCCCGACCCGCCGAAGGAGGCCCGGCTCTCCCCCCGGCCGAGCTCCAGGTCGAACGTCTCGCCGAGACCCGCGGCGTCCTCGAGACGGACCCGGACGGCGCGGGACAGCGCGGAGGGGAAGGAGGGGGGAGCCGTCCCGGCGAGGGCGACGTGGATCGCCCCCGCGAGCCGCGGCGGAGAGAGGTCGACCGCCTCCTTCTTTCCGGTCCGGAGCGGCAGCCGGTAGCGCAGGAAGGGGACGTCGCCCGCCCTCTCCAGGTCCGGGGCGCACGCAGGCGGGAGGGGAGGGAAGACGTACTGCCAGCGCGGGAGCGGGGCGACGGTCTGTTCCTGGAGGAGTCGCAGGGCCGCCCCGGCGCCGGAGGGACCCTCCAGGGACCCGATCTCCCCGGCCTCGGCCGCGGCGAGGACCGGCTCGACCCGCTGCAGGGCGTCCCGGAACTCCCTCTCCCTCTTCGACTCGAGCCCGCGCAGGAGCGCGCCCGAGAGGGGGATCGACGCGATCGCGAGCGCGAGGAGCGCGAGGACCCGCGCCTCGCGGGAGAGGGCGAGCCCCTTCTCCCTCGCCGCGAGCGCGAAGAGCCCGAGGAGGAGGAGGACCGCCCCGCCGGCGAACCCGAGATCTCCGAGGAGCCGGGGGGAGGTCCCCCCGCTCGACGGCCGCTCCAGGGCGGGCTGCGTCTCGAGCCAGCCCTTCGCCCGCATGTCGAAGGCGGGGGAGGGTCCCGGATTGAACCAGACGAGGTAGGTCTCCGTCTGGGCGGAGGGGTCGTCGGCGTCGTCGAGGGCGACGTTGAGGCCGATCCTCCCTCCGTCCGCCGGGAACCCCGGGAGATTGACGAGCGGGATCGCGGCCTCGAACGTGAAGCCTCCTCCCCCCGGCCGGGGCTGCGCCGCGACCTGGACCCCGACGAAGCCCCCGTCGCTCGGTCCGCGGCGATGACCTTGGATCGCGACGCCCCACGGTCGCGGGGCGCAGAGCGGAAGCAGGAAGACCTGGAGGTCCTCCTCCTCCGGCTCGGCGCCGGCGGCCGGCTCCGGGTCGAGGCGGAGGAAGATCTCGATCGCGTCCCCCGCCCACCACACCCGCGGGTCCTCCTGCCGGACGTCGTCGTCGACCTCTCCCGCCACGAAGAGCTGCGCCCGGTCGTAGGCGAACCAGATCCTCGCGGAGGCGTCGGCGGGACCCTTCCACTTCTCGGGAGGGAACGACTCCGGGATGCGCAGGAGGTTCGCGTCCGATCCGAAGGCGATCGGCTGCGCCCCGTCCCACTCCTTCGGGCCGAACCACCCGTCGATCGTGATCGGGACGACGATCTCGGGGCAGGAGGCCGTCGGGCGGTCGGTCGGCGGCCCGGGGGGAACGGGGGAAGGCCCGAGGAGGGCGGGAAGGAGGAGCGGAAGCGTCGAGGGGGTCAAGCGCCGGGGCCGGAGGGGGACGCGGGTCGGCCCCATTAAACGGCGCGACCCGGAAACGAGAAGGCCGG
>JAKEFM010000226.1 GCA_022616055.1 Planctomycetota bacterium | reverse complement strand
TCGCTGTCGTTGACCGGGACGTCCGGCTCCGGGAGCGCCCCGACCGACGTGCCGCCGAGGGAGCCCGAGGGGAGGTCCCCCGTGAAGACCTTCCCGTCGCGCCGGAGCGCGAAGAGATTCCCCGAGACGGGGTCGATCGCCTGGACGATCCACTCCGTGTCGAAGCTCTCCCCGTCGTCGGCCCCGCCGCCCCCCGAGGGGAACTCCGGCCCATCGAACAGGAACTTCGCGGTGTTCGTCTGGTTCTCGAGGACCTTCCCGTCCGTGCGCAGGGTGTAGATGTTCGGGTCGAGGCCGAGGACGTCGAGGAAGCGGAAGTCGTCCCGGGCGAAGTCGAAGGAGACCGCCCCGTTGACCGCGAGCGCGCCGTTCTCCCGCAGGGCGAGGACGGCGGTCGGCGTGACGGAGAGGGCGGTCCAGAAGTCGGTGTCCCCGGAGGAGAAGTCGAAGGGGAGGGAGTTGGTGAGGACGACGCCGTTCTTGAAGATCCGGCCGTCGAGCCGCAGGGAGAAGCGGTCCGGCCCGTTCACGACGAGGTCGAACCAGGCCTCCTCGGGGTCCTCGACCGGGGTCGAGTCGGGGTCGAAGTCCCCCGGGAGGGAGTCGAGGAGGGTGTTGTTGATCGAGAGTCTCCCTTTCTCGTTGAGGGCGTAGACGAACGGCTGGGCCGCGGCGGCGGCCGGGAGTCCGAGGAGGAGGAGGAGGATCGCGGCGAAGGCACCGCGGAGGTGTCTCAGGGGGAACATGGCGACATTTGATCGGGACGGTTTCGCGGGCGCAACGAAGTCCGTCTTCGCTCCCGGGGCCCGCCGTATCCTTCGCCCCCCCTCCCGCCCCCCCGCCTGGCCGCCCTCCTCACCCCCCTGCGCCGCGAGATCCTCCGCCTCGCCTGGCCCGCCGCGATCCAGAACCTCCTCCAGACCGGCCTCTTCGTCGTCGACACGAAGATGGTCGGCCTCCTCCCCGGGGCGGGCCCGCTCGCGGCCTGCGGCATCGTCGGGCCGATCCTCTGGTCGATCACGGTCCTCTTCACCGTCTTCACGGTGGGGACGACCGCCCTCGTCGCCCGCGCGAAGGGGGAGGGGGACGAGGGGAAGGCGCGCTCCGCGGTGGCGAGCGCGCTCGTCCTGGCGGGACTCCTCGGCCTCCCGGTCGCCCTCGCCGGGATCGCGGCGGCCCGGCCGATCGTGGACACCTTCGCGGGAGAGAACGTCCCGGCGGAGGTCCGGGCCATGGCGGTCGGCTATTTCCGGTTCACGATCGCGGCGTTCCCCTTCGATTTCCTCGCGCTCGCCGCGATGGCGGCCCTGCGCGGCTCGGGGGACACGAAGACGCCGATGCTCGCGACCCTCGGCGCGAACCTCTTCAACGTCCTCGGGAACTGGCTCCTCATCTACGGCAACGCCGGCTTCCCCCGCCTCGGAGTGCCCGGGGCGGGGCTGGCGACGGCGCTCGCCGGGGTCCTCGAGGCGGGCTACCTCCTCCTCGCGCTCGAGCGCGGGTGGGGGGGAAGGCTGCGCCTCCCCTTCCGGGAGCTGCGCCGGGCGAGCGGCCCGACCCTCCGGAGCCTCCTGAGAGTATCCGGGCCGAGCGGGCTCGAGGCCGTCCTCTTCCACGCGGCCTTCCTCCTCTACCAGCGGGCGGTCTTCGCGCTCGGGGAGACCGCGATCGCGGCGCACCGGGTGGCGATCACCCTCGAGTCGGTCGCCTTCATGCCCGCCTACGGCTTCCACATCGCCGCGGCGACGCTCTCCGGGCAGATGCTCGGGGCGAGGAATCCCGCGCTCGCCTCGCGCGGCGTGGTCGAGACCGCGCGGATCGGGACCTCCGTGATGGGGCTCGTGAGCCTCGCCTTCCTGGCGTTCCCGACGACCCTCGCCTCGCTCTTCCACTCCGAGGCGGGGGTCCTCGCGATCTCCGGGCGATGCCTCCCCGTCGCCGCGGTCGAGATCCCCTTCCTCACCCTCGCCTTCGCCCTCTCGGGGGGTCTGCGGGGCGCGGGCGAGACGCGCGGGCCCCTCTTCGCCACCCTCGTCGGGGCGTGGGGTCTGCGGGTGCCGCTCTCCTACCTACTCGGCTCGCCCGGCGTCCTCGGGCTCCCCGGGATCTGGGTCGCCACCACCCTCGACTGGGGGACCCGCTGCCTCCTCCTCGTAGGGCTCTTTCGCCGTGGCAAGTGGAAGGATGTTCGGATTTGAGGGGTTCGGGGTCCAGGTGGGGGAGCCGGCCGGCTCCTCCCCGTCCCCGGCCGGAGCGACGGGCGCCGGTTCCGCCGCCGTCGCCTCCTCCCCGGTCTCGGCCGGATCCGGCGCATGGAGGGGCCGGGACATCACGATCTTGTTCGGGCCGGTCTGGCGCGCCCAGGAGAGGGCGTGGGTCGCCTCGCGGAGGATCTCCGTCGCCACCTTCTCGTCGCCCGGGCCCACCCAGCTGATCCCGGCGTGGAGGAGGGCGCGGTTGCGGCCCCCCTTGTCGAGGGCCTCCATCGCCCCCACGTTGCGCACGACTCGCTCGGCGAGGTCCTGGGCGGCCCCGTCCGTCACGTCGGGCACGACGAGGAGGAACGCGTCCGGCGTGTAGCGCCCCATCCGGGCGGTGGAGGGGAGGGAGACCTTGAGGACGTGGCTCACGGCCTTCAGGAGCTCCTCGGGGATCCCCTCCCCGGTCTTCCGGTCGGCCGCGGCGACGGAGAAGACGATCGCGGCGAACCCCTCGCCGGCGCCGGTCGAGTCCTCGTAGACCTTGAGCAGCTCCCGCTCGATCGCGCCGCGGTTGAGGAGGCCCGTCACCGCGTCCACGCGGGCGGCGATGTCGGAGAACGCCTCCTCCTTCTTCCCCGGCTGCTTGGAGTCGGCGGCGGGCTTCGCGGTCCCCTTCAGGATCTCCTCGATCTGGCGCCGGATCAGTCGCAGCTCGTCGGCCGTCCCGACGTTGAGGTTGAGGGCCTTGGAGGTCTCCTCGACGTTGCGGTGGACGTAGAGGAGGACCTCGGCCACCCGCTCCTCGTCGAGGCCGAGCCGGTCGCGCGCCTGCCGGGAGAGGGCCTCGAGGACGGCGGCGGTCGGACGGCGGAACGTCATCGCCGCCAGCTCCCCGAGGTGCGCCGCCGTCGCGATCTCGTCGGCCTCGGTCGGCGGGGGGAGGACGGAGGAGGGGCGGGTGTGGCGCCGGACCGCCTCGACGATGCGCTCGGGGAATCCCCACGACTCGAGGAGCGCGGCGGAGATGTCGGCGTGGTTCACGCCGAGCTTCTCCTCCTCGAGGGGGGCGAGGTCGAGCCCCTGCTCCTGGGCGCTCTGGAGGAGCGTCAGGTAGCGGTCCATCAGGGCGTCGGCGAGGCCGTAGAGGCCGAGGTCCTGGAGGAGCCCCGCGAGGAACGCCTCGTCGGGGTGGGGCTTCCCGCTCAGTTCCGAGAAGGAGCGGGCGGCGAGCGCCGCCGCGACGGAGTTGCGCCAGAACCCCTCGTAGTCGAACTCGGGGATGCGGCGGTGCTCGACGTTGTCGATGAGGGCCGAGGCGAGGGCGACGACCCGGACCGTCCGCAGCCCGAGGAGGGAGATCGCGTGGGGGACGCTCCCGATCTGGCGCGGCCGGCCGAAGGCGACCGAGTTCGCGATCCGCAGGAGCCGGGAGGTGAGGGCGGGGTCCCGCATGACGGCCCGGGCGATGTCCTCGAGGGACACGTCGTCCCGGCCGCAGAGCTGGACGACGTCCAGCGCGATCGGCGGTAGGGTCGGGAGCGTCCGCTGGTTTCGGATCTGGCCGACCAGGTCTAGGTCCATGCGGGATCTCGGAGGTTTCGTCTCCGCCGGCGCCCGTCGATGCGGGTGCCGGCGCGACGTGAGCCCTATTTCGTCCAGATCGACCCTCCCGGATGAGGGCGCTAACGGGAGGGGGGGGAGGCCCCTCTCTACGAGGGAAGCGGTCGCGCCCACGGTGGGCGCGGCCGCGACCCCCGGTCGGGCCTTGGCTGCCCGCGGGACGGAAGCGATCGTTACCGCCGGAGTGAACTCCGAGACGCCGGTCCGCCCAGCAGCCGAGGAGGAGCCCCCCGGGGTCGACGCCGTGGCGCGCCGCGCGCGGGAGGGGGACGGCGCCGCCTTCGCCGCGCTCTACCGGAGGTACGCACCGATGGTCCACGCCGTTCTGCTCGCCTCCGGCCCCCAGGGGGAGGCGGACGACCTCCTCCAGGAGGTCTTCCTCTCCGCCTGGCGGGGGATCTCCCGGCTGCGCGACGAGACGAGGGTCGGCCCCTGGCTCGCGGCGATCGCCCGCAACGGGGCGCGCACCGCGCTGGGGAAACGACGGCGCCTCGAGGCCCTCCCCGACACCCTCGAGGGAGGCCCGCCCGCCGAGGACGGGGCGGAGGTCCTCCGGATCGTCCGGACCCTCCCCGAGGCGTACCGGGAGACCCTCGCGATGCGCCTCGTCGAGGGGATGTCGGGGCCGGAGATCGCCGCGGCGAGCGGGCTCACGCACGGGTCGGTCCGGGTGAACCTCCACCGCGGGATGAAGCTCCTCCGGGCTAGGCTCCGGGAGGAAGGCTGGTCATGAGCGACGGTCCGCGCGACGACTACCTCTGGGACCCGAAGTCCCCTCCCGATCCGGACGTCGTCCGGCTCGAGGAGGCCCTGGCGGGGCACCGCTGGAAGGAGCGACCCCTCCGGTCGCTCGACCGCCCCCGTCGCTGGCGGATCGCGGCCGCGGCCGCGGCTCTTCTCGTCGCCGTGGGAACGGGCTGGTGGCAGCTCGGGCGGGGCTCCGGCGCCCCGGGGCCCGGATTCCACGTCGAGGACCTCCGCGGCGAGGCCGGGATCGTCGCGGCCGGCGGCGGGCTCTGCGAGGGGGGGGACCGGATCCAGGCGGGCGACACCGTCCGGTGCGGCCCGGGGGGAATGGCGCGCCTGCGCGTCGGTCCGATCGGATTGATCGAGCTCGAGGAGAAGAGCGCGCTCCGGATCGAGGAGGGCGCCGCGGAGTCCTACCGCGTCTACCTCGAGCGAGGGGGGCTCGTGGCGAGCATCTTCGCGGCCCCCCGCGTCTTCCAGGTCGGCACCCCTTCGGGGATCGCGGTCGACCTCGGGTGCGTCTACCGGACCCTCGTCGACGAGGAGGGGCGGACGACCCTCGCCGTCCTCTCCGGGCGCGTCTCCTTCGAGGTCCCGGGAAGGAGGGTCCTCGTCCCCGCCGACGCCTCCTGCCGCGCCTACCCCGGCCGGGGTCCGGGGCTCCCCGTCTGGGGGGACGCCCCCGAGGGGTTCGCGGCCGCCGTCGAGAGGCTCGACGAGGGGCCGGACCCGGGCGCCCTCGCGAAAGTCCTGGAAGCCGCCCGGCCGAAAGACTCCCTCACGCTCTGGCACCTCCTCGAGCACGCGGATGCGGAGGTCCGGAGGGCGGCGTTCGTCCGGCTCTCGCAGTTCGCCGCCCCGCCGGAGGATCTCCGCGAGGAAGCCGCCGACCGCGATGCGCTCGAGCGCTGGCGCGACAGATTGGAGCGGTTCTGGTAGAGAATGCGGCCAGGAGAAACCTCATGAACCGAAAGTTGCTGGCAGCGCTCGGAGCGACGGGGCTCGTCCTCGCCTGCTCCTCGGACCCGCCCAACCCCGCGCCCGCGGAGCCGTCCTCGGTCTCGGCCGAGACGTCCATGCGGAACGCGAAGCTGGTCCTCGGCCGCGTCCCCTGAGGGGGGTGCGTCAACAGCGTGCGTGGCGCGCTGAAGCTGGACGGGATCGAGTCGATCGACATCGCCGTCGGGAAGAAGGAGTTCTCCGTCACCTACGACCCCTCCAAGGTGACCGTGGACCGGATGATCCGGGCCCTGAAGGAGAAGGGGGAGGCGGCGACGCCCGCCAACTGAGCGAAGCCTGAAATCTCGAGGGCCGGGACTCCGCAGCGGAGCCCCGGCCCTCTTCGCTTCAGGGGGCCCAGCGCGGCGGGAGGAGCCGGCGGCGCCCCTCGTCGGCGAGGGGGATCCCGGGCTCGTCGAGGGCGAGGCGGTCCCAGAGCTTGCAGGTGACCTTGCGGTGCTTCTGGTCGAGCCCCTCGCAGTAGTTCGTGTAGACGCAGCGGCGGACCGAATCCCCCCGCCCGAGGCGGACCTTCCGGAACCAGTCGGGATCGGCGAGGGACTGGCGCGCGGCGGCGACGATGTCCGCCTCCCCGGCCCGGAGGATCCCCTCCGCCTGCTCGAACGTGCCGATCCCCCCCGAGACGACGACGGGGGTCGTGAGTCCCGAGGCGTTCACCGCGCGCTTCACGGCGGCCGCGAGGGGGACGTTGCGCCCGAACGGGCCGCGCGCGTCCGACAGCACCGTCGGCATGCACTCGTAGCCGCTCCGCCCGGTGTAGGGGTAGACGGCCCACCCGACCTGCGGCTGCTTCGCGTCGTCGAACTTCCCCCCCTTCGAGAGGGAGAGGAAGTCGAATCCCTGCCGCGCGAAGGCGACCCCGAAGTGGACGGCGTCCTCGAGGTCGGAGCCTCCCTCGATCGACTCGTCCCCGAGGAATCGCACCCCGACGCAGTAGTCGCTCCCGACCCTCCCCCGCACGTCGCGGTAGACCTCGAGGGGGAGCCGCATCCGGTTCTCCCGCGAGCCTCCGTAGCCGTCCTCCCGGGTGTTCGTCCGGGAGAGGAAGGAGGCCATCGTGTAGGCGTGGGCGAAGTGGAGCTCGACGCCGTCGAACCCCGCCGCGCGCGCGCGGGCCGCTGCCTCGGCGAAGATGCCCGGCAGCGTGCGGGGCAGCTCCCGGACGTGGGGGAGATCGAGGTCGGTCACCCTCTCCCGGTATCCGAATCGCAGCGACTCGAGTTCTCGCCGGTCGAGCACCCTCTCGTGGAGCGCGTCCGGCGCGGCCGCGAGGAATCCGCGGACCTCCGGCTCGGGGGCCTCGAGCCACCGCTCCTCTCCCGTCTCCCGGGCGAGGGCCCGGCGGTGCCGGTCCCCCACGGCGAGGAATCGCTCGAAGTACTTCCGCGGCTCGGGGCGGCGCTTCACGGAGAGGAAGTCGAGGATCTGGATGAAGAGCCGCGTGCGCCCCTCGCTCGCCCGCGCCACCGCCTCGACGAGCGCGCGCAGCCCCGGCAGGAAACGGTCGTGTCCGATCCGCAGGAGCGGCCCGCTCGGGACGTCCCGCACTCCCGTCGCCTCGACGACGAGCGCCCCGGGCTTCCCCTCGGCGAACCGCGCGTACCAGTCGAGGTTGTCCTGCGTGACGAAGCCGTCCTCCGTCGCGCGCCACGGCACCATCGCGGGCACCCAGGTCCGGCTCTCGAGGCGGACCGGCCCGACCTGGATCGGCTGGAAGAGGAGGGCGCTCGCCGCCTCCTCCTCCGTCGGCCATCGCGCCGCGGGGATCTTGTGCCGGATCGACTCGGGGGGATGCCACAT
>JAKEFM010000225.1 GCA_022616055.1 Planctomycetota bacterium | reverse complement strand
GAGGGGCCGAGGGAGGTCCCGAGGAGGAAGACGGTCCGGCCGGCGCTCCTCGCGGGCGGATCCCCCTCCTCGCCGAGGGCGGGGAGGCCGATCGTCCGCAGCGCTCCCGGGTCGCGCCAGGCGGAGTCGCCGGGGAGCGAGAAGAGGAGCGCGAGGAGCGGGGGGAGAGCGCGGAGGTCGCCCACGGGGCCGTGCCGGGGCGGTTGGACGGGGCGGGAGGGCGGGATCTTCCCGGGGAGGACCCTACTCCCGCGCCGTCACCTCGAGGCGTCGGGCGGCCGCCGGGATGCGCGCCTCCGTTCCCCCCTCGAGGGAGACCCGCGCCTCGAAGGTGAGGAGGCAGATGCCGGGGTTCTCGATCCCCTCCGTCGCCCCCGGGAGGACGACCTCCCCCCCGACGAACTCCCCCGACCGAAGCTCGAACCGCCGCGGCTCGTCGGCCGCCTCCCGGGAGCCGGGGAGGCGCGTCCCCGAGGGGTCGAGGACCGCGTACTGCGAGGCGAGCGCGAAGGCGAGGGGGACCGACCCGAGGTTCGTGATCCTCCATTGGAAGACGACGGGGTCCCCCCGCGCGATCCGGGCCCGGTCGGCGCGGACCGAGGCGTGGAGGGGAAGGGGGAGCGCGGGCTTGTCGAGGGCGCGCTTGCGGCGGAAGCGCTCGAGCCAGGCGTCCTCGTCCTCCCCGAAGTCCTCCCCCGTCCGCTCCCGGAGCCCCTGGAACGCGGCGGCGCGCGCCCTGGGATCGTTCTCGGCGGGAAGGGCGAGGACGAGGATCTCGGGGGCCTCCTCGGAGCGGTTCCGCGCGAGCGCCGCGAGGGCCGCCCTCCGCAGCGGAGGGGAGTCGTGGGCCGCCAGGCGCGCGAGCGCCTCGAGGGCGAGGGGGTCGGCCATCGCGGCGACCCGCTCGAGGGGCGGGGACTGCCCGGAGCGGGCGAGCTCGTCGGCCTCCCGGAGGAAGCGCTCCTTCACGGTCTCCGCCGACGCCCTCAGGCTGCGGAGGCAGTCCTGGACCCGGGCGAGCGCCTCCTTCCCGCGGATGTTCGCGGAGAGGGCCTCGACGCCGGCGATCGCCTCCGCGAGCCCCTCCTCCCCCTCCGGGATCCGGGCGAGCTCCTCCTCGACGAAGGAGGACTCGATCTCGCCGCGCTCGCGGCGCACGCCGATGGAGGCGAAGGTCCAGCCGTAGACCCGGAGGAAGTCCCGGTACTGCTGGAGGAGGGTGCGCAGGTCGCGGCGCTGGAGGAGCGTGATCGTCTCGGCGCGCAGCCTGGAGAGGCGGACGAAGGCGCTCGTCTCGTAGGCGGCGGGCGCGCCGACGAGGAGGAGGCCGGCGGCGGCGAGCGCCGCGAGCTTCCACCGCCGCCGGATCCCCTGGATCCGCCGGTGCTCCGCGCTCGCGAGCGCCTCGCGCCGCCGGGCGACGTCCTCCGCCGAGGGGTCGAGGCGCAGGATCGTGCGGCCGTGGAGGAGCGCCGCCTCGCGGTCGCCCCGGCCGAGCGCCCGGTCGAAGAGGCGGCGGTAGAGCGCCACCCCCTCCTTGCGGTCCCCGAGCCGCCGGGCCATCTCCGCCGCCGACTCGAGGAGCTCGTCGTCCTCCCCGAAGGTCTGGAGGAGCCGGCGCGCGATCTCGCGCGCCTGGTCGTGGAGGCCCGCCTTCCGGTAGGCGAGCGCGAGGGCCTCCCCCTCGGCGAGCGCCTCGGCCCTCGCCTTCGCCCCTCCCTTCTTCCCGTCCTCGAGGAGGAGGGAGAAGAGGCGGTCGCGCGCGTAGGAGTCGTTCGGAGCGAGCGCGATCAGGCGCCGGTAGGCCTCGACGGCCCGGGGCCGCTCGCCGCGCTCGAGGTGGGAGGCGGCGACCCGCCGCAGCTCGGAGGCCGCCTCCTCCGGGCGGCCGAGCGCCTCGAGCGCGCCGGCGGCGAGCGCGCGGAGGTCGGCGTTCCCCGGCTCCCGCTCGAGGCCGAACTGCGCCATCTTGAGGCAGCGGTCGTGCTGCTTCTTCGCGGCGGCGGCGCGGGCGCGCTCGAGGGCCTCGGGGACCCCGAGGGAACGGGCCGCCCCGCAGCGCGTGAGGGCCGCCGCGGCGCGGAAGACCGCGAACTCCCCGAGCCGCGTCTCCTCGACGAGGTCGCGCAGGCGCCGCTCCCCGTCGAGGAGGGAGGCGATCCGCGCGAGGGCGGGGTCGGCGTCCTTCGGGAGGGAGGCGGGGAGCGGGACGAGGATCTCCTCCGCCGACAGGATCGACTTGTAGATCTGGCCCCACTCGTCGAGGCGCCGCAGCGCCTCGAGGACGGCGGGCCCGACGGAGAGGCGCGCGCCGTACTCGACCTGCGTCTTGTCGAAGGCCTCCTCGTGGGGCTGGCCCTCCTCGAAGGCGAAGGTCGCCTCCTTCCACAGGAAGGCGTCGCACAGGTGCTCGAGCATCTCCTGCACGTAGGCGTCCCGGACCTGCTCGCGAGTGACGGCCTTCTTGCGGAGGAGGGAGCGGACCTGCGCGTCCCCCTTGGCGGCGATGCGCGCCTGCGAGATCGGGACGAGGCCCGCCGCGACGAGCCCGTTCAGCGGGGAGGGACCCTGCTCCGCCCCGAGCCCGACGAGCTTGATCTCCCCCTTCTCGAGCCAGAACGACCGCCGGCGGTCTCCCGCGCGGATCGCCAGGGTGCCGGTGAGGCCGTTGTTCCCGACGTCCTGGAGGACGTTGGCGAGGTCGATCCCCTTGAGGTCTCCCTGGAGGGCCATGGCACCGGCCCTGTATCGACCGGGGGGCCCGATTCACGGGAGGGGCCACCGGAGAGGGGTCAGGCCCCCTCGGGACCCCGCAGATGGATCCTCCGGGGACCGAGGAGGGCCTCGATCTCGTCGAGGAGGGGGGCCTCGAGCGTGATCCCCCAGGCGCCCCCTGCGCGGACGAGGCGGGCGGGTCCCCCGGAGGGGGGGACGATCTCGAAGAACACGGCCCGTTCCCCGCGGTGGGCGGCCAGGGTCTCCCGGAGCCGCGGCAGCAGCTCCACCTCTCCCGGCGCGAGCCGGATGAGGACCCCGGAGTCCCCCCCCTCGAGTCGCGCCTCGAGCCGCTCGACCTCGCGAAGCCGCAGGCCCGGAGTCTCCCCCGTCCGGTCGACCCGGCCGCGGGCGAGCACGATCGCGTCCTCCGCGATCCGCTCGCGCAGTCGCCCGTAGGCCTCCGCGAAGACGACGGTGGGGCAGGAGCCCGAGAGGTCCTCGAGGAGGAACCGCGCCATCTTCTCCCCCGCGCGCGGGCCGGTCTTCACGACGGTCACCTTGAGGTCGGTGATCCGGCCGGCGAGGGCGACCTCCTCCCCGTCCTCCTTCCCCGCGAGACCCGCGGTTTCCTCGGAGGCGAGGAGGCGCAGCGCGGCGCGGTGGCGCTCGAGGGGGTGCCCGGTCAGGTAGAGGCCGAGGGCCTCGCGCTCGAAGGCGAGCCGCTCCCCCTCGGAGGTCCGGCGCGAGGAGGGAGGCCCGCCCGACGCGGCGGCCTCCGGGACGCCGAAGAGGGCTCCCTGTCCCGCCGCGCGGTCGGACCGTTCGCGGGACGCCTCCTCCAGGGCGAGGTCGAGCGAGTCGAGCAGGGCCCCGCGGTCGCAGCCCGTGAAGTCGAAGGCCCCCGCCTTGATCAGCGCCTCGAATCCCGCGCGGTTGATCGCCCGGGGATCGACGGACCCCGCGGCGTGGGGGAGGTCGCGGAAGGGGCCCTCGCGCGCGCGGGAGGGGAGGAGCGTCTCGGCCGCGCGTTCCCCGACCCCCTTCACGGCGGCGAGCCCGAACCGGATCGCCTCCCCTTCGATGGAGAAGGCGACCTGCGAGCGGTTGAGGTCCGGGGGGAGGACCCCGATCGCGGCGCGCCGGGCGTCCTCGACGAACGCGCGGACCTTGTCGGAGTCGGCGACCTCGCAGGTGAGGTTCGCGCAGGTGAAGGCGAGCCGGTGGTTCGCCTTCAGGAAGGCGGTGCGGTAGGTGAGGACGGCGTAGGCGGTCGAGTGGCTCTTGTTGAACCCGTACCCCCCGAAGGTCTCCATCTGGTTCCAGGTCTCTTCCGCCTGCCCCCGGGCCACCCCGCCGGCGACCGCCCCGGCGAGGAACTTCTCCCGGTAGCGCGCGAGGATCTCGGGCTTCTTCTTCCCCATCGCCTTGCGCAGGTTGTCCGCCTCGTTCAGGGAGAAGCCCCCGAGGAGGTTCGCGATCCGCATCACCTGCTCCTGGTAGACGATCACCCCGTGCGTGTCGCGCAGGACCGGCTCGAGGCGGGGGTCGGGGTAGGCGACCTCCCGCCGGCCGTGCTTGCGGTCGAGGTAGATGTCGACCATCCCGGCGTTGAGCGGCCCGGGGCGGTAGAGGGCGAGGAGGGCGACGAGGTCCTCGAACCGGTCGGGCCTGAGGCGCACGAGGAGGCTCCTCATCCCCTCGGACTCGAGCTGGAAGACCCCGAGCGTGTCCCCCGTCCCGAGGAGGCGATACGTCGCCGGGTCGTCGAGGGGGACCGTCTCGAGGTCGAGCCCCGCGGCCCCCTGGCGCCTCGCGAGGGCGACGGCCTTCTCGAGGATCGAGAGGGTCCGGAGGCCGAGGAAGTCCATCTTGAGGAGGCCCACCGCCTCGAGGTCGTTCATCGAGAACTGGGTGGTGACGTCCTCCTTGTTCCGGTAGAGGGGGACGAGCTCGGCGAGGGGGCGGTCGGCGATGACGACGCCGGCGGCGTGGACGGAAGCGTGGCGGGCGAGCCCCTCCAGCTCGCGGGCCGTGTCGAGGAGGCGGCGGTAGCGCGGGTCGGAATCCCGGATCTCCCGCAGCTCCTCGTCGCGCTCGAGCGCCTCCTCGAGGGAGGCGCCGGGCCCTCCCGGGACCTTCTTCGCGATGCGGTCGACCTCCCCGAGGGGGATGCCGAGCACGCGGCCGACGTCGCGGACGACGGCGCGCGAGGCCATCGTGCTGAAGGTGACGATCTGGGAGACGTTCGCCTCCCCGTAGCGCCGGCGGACGTACTCGAGGACCCGGGGCCTCCCCTCGTCGGAGAAGTCGATGTCGATGTCGGGCATCGAGATCCTCTCGGCGTTGAGGAAGCGCTCGAAGAGGAGGTCGTAGCGCAGCGGGTCGACGTCCGTGATCCCGAGGCAGTAGGCGACGATCGAGCCCGCCGCGGAGCCGCGCCCCGGCCCGACCGGCACGCCCGTCTCCCGCGCGTAGCGGATGAAGTCCCAGACGATCAGGAAGTAGGGGACGAACCCCATCGTCCGGATCGTCCCCATCTCCGACTCGAGCCTCTCCCGCGCCCCCTCGGGAGGGGAGGGGTAGCGGCGGAGGAACCCCTCCCCGCAGAGGCGGGCGAAGAGCGCCTCCGCGCTCTCCCCCGTCCCCGTCTCGAACGCGGGGATCCGGTAGGTGCCGAGCTCGAGCCGCACCTGCGAGCGCTGCGCGATCTCCCCGGCCCGGTCGACCGCGCCCGGGAGGTCGAGGAAGGCCTCCCGCATCTGCGCCTCCGTCCGGAAGTGGAGGGCGTCCGCCTCGATCCGGAAGCGGTTCTCGTCGGCGAGGGTCTTGCCGCTGTGGATGCACAGGAGAACGTCCTGCACCTCTCGGTCCCCCTCGCGGCGGTAGTGGACGTCGTTCGTCGCGACGAGAGGGATCGCGGCGTCCCGGGAGAGCCGGACGAGCCCCTCGAGCGCGCGCTCCTCCCCCGGCACTCCCACGCGCATCGCCTCGAGGAAGAAGTTCCCCTTCCCGAGGAGGTCCTCGTACTCCCCGGCGGCGCGCATCGCGCCGTCCGGATCTTCGGCGAGGAGCCGGCGGGGGACCTCGGCCGAGAGGCAGCCCGAGAGGGCGAGGAGCCCTTGCCCGTGCCGCGCGAGGAGCTCCTTGTCGATCCGCGGCTTCTTGAAGAACCCCTCCAGGTACCCGGCCGATGCGAGCCGCATCAGGTTCTTCCAGCCGCGCTCGTCCATGGCGAGGAGCGTCAGGTGGTCGGTCGGGTTGTCCGCGGCGTCGCGCTTCTCGAGCCTCGAGCGGCGGGCGACGTAGGCCTCGATCCCGAGGACCGGGCGGATCCCCGCCTCGGTCGCGGCCTTGTAGAACTCGATCGCCCCGAAGAGGTTGCCGTGGTCCGTCAGCGCGAGGGCGGAGTGCCCCGCCTCCTTCGCCGCCTCGACGAGGCCGGCGACCTCGCAGGTCCCGTCGAGGAGGGAGTAGTGGGAGTGGACGTGGAGGTGGGCGAAGGGCACGCCCGCTCATAGCGGAGCGCTCCCGCTCGAGCAAGTCAGGCCGGAGCCTTCAGAAGAAGTCCGGGAAATCCCTCTCGAGCCGCTCCTCGAGCTCGACGACGGAGCGCAGCATCGGGTGCCCCGGCGCGATCTTCCGGGCCGCGTCCCAGCAGGTCCAAGCCTTCCCCGTGTCGTACCCCCGGTAGTAGAGATTCCCGAGGTCGTGCCAGGCGCCGACGAGCCGGGGATTCGCCTCGAGCACCCTCCGGAAGAGCCGGTCGGCCCCATCCGCTCGACCCGCCGAAACGAGGTGATTCGCCTTCGCGAGATCGAGGAGGTGGGCGCGCGCGAGTCCGTCCCGAGGGATCGAGTCGAGGAGCTGCATCGCGCGCTGCGGATCCTCCTCGCGGAAGCTCGCCATGTAGGAGACGAGGGCGGGATCCTCGCTTCCCTTCTCGAACAGCGCCTTCGCCGCTTCCTTCGGCGGGTCCTCCCCGGTCTGGAACCTGCACTCGGCGATCGCGAGGAAGGCGTCGAGGAACCGCCCCTGCGCCGCGGCCTCCGTCGAGGCCTTGAGGAAGTCCGCGGCGCGCATCGGCGTCCCGCCCGAGGGTCGGCTGCTGGCGCGCCGGAGGAGGGGTTCGAGATCCTCGAACGCGGAGGTGAGACCTTCCCCTTTCGGAGGGTCGGGCCCGACCCGCGGCCCGCGGGCGGCGCGCTTCAGCTCGAAGCGCCCTAGTCGGCGCTCTCCCTCTTCGCGGGCACGGAACTCGAGGGTCTTCGGCACCTTCTTCCGGTCGACGATCGCGCGGCGGACCTGGGGGTGTAGCGCGCAGTGGTAGGCGAGGAACCTCCCGAGCATCGTCGCGAGGGAGTCCGCGAGCGCCATCTCCGAAAAGGCGCACTCCGCGAGCGTCGCGTCCCCGGCGCGGAACTGGAGCATCCCCCCTTCCTCCTGCTCCACGATCCTCGACTTCTCCTCGCCGGGCATCTCGATGCCGAAGAGCGTCTCCAGTTCGAGACGGGAGAGCTCGGCTCCGCCGAAGGAAACCCCCATCTCTCTAAACATCCCGCCGAGGCCCACGCGGTTCCCGTACTCGCTCACCCGGAAGGCGAGGTCCGCGAAGAGCGAGACCTCGTGCCATCCCTTCCCCGCCTCGTCGGTGGCGACGACGCGCTTGCGCCGGAAGTCGTAGACGGCCTGGCCCCGCCCCTTCTCGATCCGGAAGTACCCCTCCCCGAGCCCGACGGTCATCTCCTCCTCCCGGTCCGTGGGTCGGGAGTCCGGCCTCTTCCCCTCGACCGGCTCGATCTCGTAGCAGACGGCGTAGACCAGGCGCCACTCGGGTCCGGTCGCTTGGGCGACCGCCTCCCCGCCGAGCGCGAGCGTCGCCCACGCGGAGGCCGACAGGACTTCCTTCCTCAGCAGCGCCGTACCTTTCGCCCGGAGAATGTCCTGGACCCTCCCCGATTCAGAGAAGGGTGACCTGGATTCCGGCGGTCGCAGTGAAGCCCGCGCATCCGGTCGGACCCCCGACCGCGATCGCGCCGATCCCCTGCACGTAGGCCGAGGCGCCGAGGAGCGACGGATCCGGCGGGATCGAGACGACGAAGGGGTTCTGGCCCGGGGCGAGGGGGAGGAGGATGTCGGGGCTCGCGAGGAGCGTGCACGTGAGAGTGTTGCAGGTCCCCGACGGGAAGGAGAGCGCCAGGGGCTGGGCGCCGATCAGGATCCATCTCCCCACGTTTCCGCCGATCCCCCCGGTGTCGAAGACGATCGCGCAGGTGGGGAGGGCCCCGGCGGTGAGGCTGCTCCCGCACATCGCCCCGTAGGTCGTGATCTGAGGGTTGAAGGGGCACACCTGTGTCTTCCCCATCGGCGCGAGCAGGAGGATCGACGCGAGGGAGACGATCGTGGGACGCATCATGCGCGACTCCTTGCCGTCGGCGCGCCCCATCCTCCCCGGCGGAAGAGCCTCGGGGAAGGCCCTCCCCCCTGCCCCGCGACGAGGGACTCCCGACACGTACGGAGAGGAACGGGCCTGATCGAAGTTTCTACTCAAGGTGGAAGACCCTGATAAAAGTCGTTGATTCCTGATCGGCTCCCGGATAGGAGGCTCTCTCCGCTGCGCCGAACCCGGCGGCGCGAGATGCGCGGTGCCGGGAAACGGCGAGGCTGAATCGGTGCGGGTCGCGCCGCTCCGCCGAACGCCACGTGCGTCCGAGGGGCGGCATTCGGGAAACGGTCGCTGAGGGTCCGGTGTTCGCCCAGAAGCGAAGAATCCGGGCCCGGTCCCGCCGCGCGAGCGGCGGGCGAGGAAGGTCGGTGGCGAGGGCGGTTGGCAGCTTGCGAGCCCTTTCAGCCGGGAGGCGTGCGTGACTCCTCCGCGCCCCTGGCCCGACTCGTCGTCGTACCGGCCGCGGGTGCGGGGGAGCCCGATTCCGGCCGAAGCTTCGGCCGAGGTGGGGAAAGGTTCGAGCGGCGCACGTCCCGGGCGAGGGCCCGGCCCCGCTCCGATCGCGACGAAGGTGGAGGACCGAGGAGGCTCCGCGCCGTTCGCGGGCTTCCTCCTCCGTTCACGTGGATCCGGCAGCCCGGTCCGTTCCCTTGCTGGAGGGGACGTTCCTGCCGTCGCGACGGCGACGGCAACTGCGGGGGGCGGGGGCCGGGGCGCATTCCGGGTCGACCCGGATGTTCCTGTTCCGTGGTGCACGGGCACCGTCGAGGTCGACTAGACCAGGAGGTATGGAAGGATGGTCCGAAAGAACGCATCGACGTGGTCCGCGGCGGCGCTCGCCCTCGCCGGGACGAGCTACCTCGCCTTCCTCACGCGGGCGCCGGAGTCGCCGCCCCCGCCGGTCCGCGAGACCCCCGCCCTCGGAGACGAGGAGAACGTCCGCCAGGCGTTCTCCAAGTGGGTGGCCGCGCACGAGCGCGCGGGAGGGGACCGCAACGTCGTCCTAGGGCTCGGCTGGTCGAAGGCCCTATCGAAGGAGTACACCAAGGCCGCGGGGCGCGTTCGCCTCGACCTCCTCGACGGCGCGGTCTCCGTCGAGGCCCGGAACCTCCCCGAGGGGGTCTCCGAGGTCTGGCTCGTCGACAACATCGACCGTCCGGGTGACAGCTGCGCCCCCGAGGTCGGGGACGCGTTCATCCGGGTCGGCTCGCTGGTCCGCGAGGGGGAGGTCGCCCGCCTCGAGGCCGACCTCGGCGACGACGCCTTCGCGAAGTTCGACGTCGACGTCGCCCTCGTCGCGCGGGAAGGGAAGGGGCCGGTGAGCGGAGGAGTCCTCTTCGGCTCCCCGACCTTCTTCCAGAGGTTCTACCGGCAGGCCACCCGCGCGGGTCAGGATCCCGGACAGCACCTCGCGATGCTCGAGCACCCCGCGCGGTCGCTCGCGGTCCGGGATCCGATGCTCGCCCTCCTCGCGCCCCTGCAGATCACCCAGTCTCCCCCCTCGCCCGTCGAGCAGGGGGCGGACCTCTTCTTCAACGAGACCTTCAATGGGAACGGCCGGACCTGCGGCACCTGCCACCCGGCGAACAACAACCTCACGATCGATCCGACGTTCATCGCGACGCTGCCGCAGAGCGACGCCCTCTTCGTGGCCGAGAATAATCCCGACCTCGCGCAGAACTTCGAGAACCCGGTCCTGATGCGCCAGGTCGGCCTGATCCTGGAGAACGTCGACGGGTTCGATCCCCCCGAGACCAACTTCGTCATGCGAGGGGTGCCCCACACCCTCGCCTTGAGCACCTCGATCACGGGCATTCCAGGAGCGCAGGGCGGCGGCGACGACCCCAATACGCCGGAGATCGAAGGGCCCCCGAACCAAAACACAGGGTGGGGCGGGGACGGGGCGCCGAACGATGGCACGCTGCGCGACTTCGCGACGGGGGCCGTGCGCCAGCACTTCACGAAGACCCTCGCTCGAGTCCCGGCGAACCCCCTCTCCGCCATCAGCACCCCCGCCGACTTCCGCTTCCCCAACGACGCGGAACTCGACGCGATGGAGGTCTTCCAGCTCTCGCTGGGCCGCCAGGGCGAGATCAACCTCTCGACGATGTCCTTCAAGAACGCCGTCGTCGAGCGGGGGAGGCGCATCTTCAACAACAGCGGCGGGGCGCTTGGGCCGATCCTCCCGGCCGACCCCGATCCGACGGTCGCGGCCGGGAAGTGCCGGTTCTGCCACAACAACGCCGGCGCGCAGGACCTAGTCGTCGAGCTGTTCGGCGTGGGCGCGGGCCTCAACGCCAACTTCGACACGGGGGTCGAGGACCTGCCGAACCAGCCCGCCGACCTGATCGACCCGCTGCACAATCCCGCGGACGGCGGGTTCGGGCAGGATGCCGACCCGACCGACGGCTCCGGGGACAACACCTTCGCGACGCCTCCGTTGATCGAGGCGGGCGACAGCGGCCCCTTCTTCCACAACAACGCGATCGAGACGATCGAGGAGGCGGTGAACTTCTATAACAGCGACGCCTTCGCCAACACCGCCATCTCCGGCGGGATTGGCGGCATCAACCTCGAGCCGACCGAGGTCGTCGCGGTCGCCGCGGTCCTACGGGTCCTCAACGCCCTGGAGAACATCAACCAGGCGGTCACCTCCGAGCAGAAGGCGCTCGCGGCGAGCAACCTGAACAAGGCGAAGCCCCACATCCTCCAGGCGCGGGAGGAGATCCTCGACGCGGTCGAGGTGCTCCGCTGCGGGAAGCTCCACCCGAAGGCCGTGGGGAACCTGGTCGCCGCGGCGGCCCTCCTCCAGACGGCGAGCACGACGAGCAACAACAACTCGCGCAACGCCCTGATCAACCAGGCGATCGCGCAGCAGAACCTCGCGAAGAACGACATGATCAACTGATCCCGGGCGGGGAGCCGGGGGACCTCTCGCCCCGGTTTCCCGACCGATGTTGTCTGCCTCCCCCGGCCGCGTGCCCCCGCGGCTGGGGGAGGCTCTTTTCTCGCGCGGGAGCCCGCGGGCGAGGATGATTCGCGCCCCCCTCCCCGGGCACGGAACGACATGCGCCTTCTCCTCCTCCTCCCCCTCGCGGCCGGCGCGTGCCGGTCGGCGGGCTCCCGCGTCGAGGACTTCGCCCGCTCCGCCGACGGCGTGCCGATCGGCTACGACGTGCGGGGGAGGGGAGGCGCCGCCCTCGTCTTCGTCCACGGTTGGTGCGGCGACCGCTCCTACTGGAGGAACCAGGTGGGGGAGTTCTCCTCCGACCACCGCGTCGTCACCCTCGACCTCGGGGGGCACGGCGCCTCGGGGGCGAACCGGAAGGCCTGGGACTTCTCGGCGCTGGCGGGAGACGTGGTGGCGGTCGTCGAGCGCCTCGACCTGCCGGGCGTGATCCTCGTCGGCCATTCCATGGGAGGGCCGGTCTCGCTCCTGGCGGCGAGCCGGATGCCGGGGAGGACGATCGCCGTCGTCGGCGTCGACACGATCCACGACGCCGAGTTCGAGACGCCGGCCGGGTGGCTCGAGGAGGCGGCGAGATCGCTCGACGCCGACTTCCGCACGTCGATGCGGGGGTTCGTCGGCCCGATGTTCGAGGAGGGGGGCGACCCCTCGCTCCCGGAATGGGTCTGCGCGCGGGCGGAGCGGACCGACCGGACGGCGGCGCTCGCGCTCCTGCGCGCCTTCCAGGCGTACGACGCGAAGGCGGCCCTCGCCGGGGCCGAGGTCCCCGTCCGGTGCATCAACGCGGCGGCGAAGCCCCCGCGACGGATGGCGACGGCCGTCGCGACGAACCGGAAGTACGCCGACTTCGACGCGATCCTCCTCGAGCGGGTCGGACACTTCCCCCACCTCGAGCGCCCGCGGGAGTTCAACGCGGCGCTCCGTGCCGTGATCCTCCGTCTCGAGGAGGAGGCGGCGAGGCGCCGGCCCTAGCGGCCGTCGCGCCCGCGCCGGCCTCGCGAGGGGCTGCGCGGGAACACCGTGAAGTCGCGGAACCGGCTCGCCCCGTTCTTCCAGGTCTCGAGCCACCGCGACCAGCTGATCTTCGCCCTCCCGAGCGTCGCCTCGAGGCGGCCGCCCGGCCGCTTCGCCCTCGGCCGCGCGGGCCGCAGCACCGCGCGGGGGGAGAGGATCCCGAGCCGGCGCCCGGCGCGCTCGAACGCCTCGAGGACCGACTCGAGCTGGTCCGGCGTGTGGGAGGCCATGTAGGAGGTCCGGATCAGGTCCTTCCCGGGGGGGACGGCGGGGCTCGTCACCGGGTTCGTGAAGACCCCCTCGTCGAAGAGCTCCCGCCAGAGCCGGAAGGTCGCCATCCGCTCCCCGACGAGGATCGGGACGATCGCGCTCACCCCGGGACCGGTCTCGAACCCGAGCTCCCGCAGCCCCTCCCGCATGAACTCCGCGTTCTGCATGACGCGGACGCGCCGGGCCGGCTCCCGCTCGAGGACGTCGAGCGCCGCGATCACGGCCGCCGTCGAGGCGGGGGGGATCGAGGCGCTGAAGATCATGGAGCGGGCGTGGTGCTTGATGTAGTCGATGACCTCCTCCGGGCCCGCGACGAAGCCGCCGATCGAGGCGAAGGTCTTCGAGAAGGTCCCCATCACGAGGTCGACGCGCCCCTCGACGCCGAAGTGCTCGGCGGAGCCGCGGCCGTTCTCCCCGAGGACCCCGATCGAGTGCGCCTCGTCGACGAGGACCCGGGCCCCGTAGCGGCGGGCGAGCGAGCAGATCCGCGGGAGGTCGGCGAGGTCGCCGAGCATCGAGAAGACCCCGTCGACGACGATGAGCCGGCCCCCCTCGCCGTTCTCCCCCTCCGCGAGGAGGCGCTCGAGGTGCTCCATGTCGTTGTGCTTGAACTTCTTCACCTCCCCGAAGGAGAGCCGGCACCCGTCGATGATCGAGGCGTGGTTCTCCCCGTCGCAGTAGACGACGTCGTTCCGGCCGACGAGGGCGGAGATGATCCCGAGGTTCGTCTGGAACCCGGTCGAGAAGACGAGCGCGGCCTCCCGCCGCATGAACTTCGCGAGGCGGGCCTCGAGCTCCTCGTGGAGGGAGAGGGTCCCGTTCAGGAACCGGGAGCCGGTGCAGCCCGACCCGAACCTCTGGATCGCCTTGCGGGCCGCCTCGAGGACGTGGGGGTGGTGGGTGAGGCCGAGGTAGTTGTTCGACCCGGCCATGATCAGGCGCCGGCCCTCGATCACGACCTGCGTGGCCTCGCTCTCCCCGATCGCGCGGAAGTAGGGGTAGACGCCGGCGGCGAGGAGATCCCGGACGGTCGTGAACCGGCCGCACTTCTCGAAGAGGTCTCCCATCCGGCGGGTCGGGGGGGAAATGGGGTCCTACCTTCTCCTATCCGAGGCGGGGGATGCCGTGGGGGGATCCGGCCGTTCGGGGGTGCGGAGTCTAGGTGGGGCCCCGCGGAGCGTCAACGCGCTCGAAGCCCGGTTGCCCCACGGCCTAGTGGGGGCCGGCGTCCCCTCCCCATCCGGTAGCGCTCGACCCGCGTTGTCCGGCGCCCCGGTCACGACTAGAAGCAGGCCTCCTTGTCCCCGAAGAACCGAGTCCTCGTCACCGGAGGGACCGGATTCGTCGGCTCCCACCTCGCGTCGGCCCTCCTCCGCCGCGGCCACCGCGTCCGGATCCTCGCGCGGGATGCGTCGAAGGCCTCCGCGCTCCGGGAGGCCGGGTGCGAAGTGGCACTCGGATCCCTCGAGGACCCCCCGAGCGTTCGCCTCGCCGCGCGGGAGGTGGAGAGCGTCGTCCACTGCGCCGCCCTTCTCTCTTCGCCGAGCCGTGAGGGATACCGCCGGGTGAACGCGGAGGGAACGAGAACCCTTCTCGAGGCGGCGCTCGACGGTGGGTGTCGGGGGTTCGTCCTCGTCTCGAGCCTAGCGGCCGCAGGCCCGGCCCGGGAGGGACGGGTCGTCCGGCCCTCGGATCCCCCACGGCCCGTGAGCCACTACGGTTGGAGCAAGGTCGAGGCGGAGCGGGTCGTCGCCGAGGCGAGTGCCCGGATCCGAACCTGCTCCCTCCGTCCCCCGATCGTCTACGGACCGGGAGACAGGGGCATGCTCCCCGTCTTCCGCGCCGCCGCGAGGGGGATCGCCCCGCGACTCGGTCGGGTCCGTGCGATCGACCTGATCCACGTCTCCGATCTCGTCGACGCGATCCTCGCCGGCCTCGATCGACCCCTCCCGACGGGAGCCGTTCATTTCGTGCGGGGGGAGGGACCCCGCTCTCCCGAGCAGGTCCTCGCCCACGCGGCGGAGGCATTCGGCGTCCCTCTTCGTTCCTTGCGGATCCCGGCGGCCGTCGCGATCGCCGCAGCTCTTGCGAGCGACCTCTGGGCGAGGGTGCGTCGAAGGCCCGGGGAGACGGTCTTCGGCTACGACAAGTGGCGGGAGCTTCGGGAGGAGGCTTGGACCTGCGACGACTCGGAGTTCCGGGAGGCGACCGGGTGGGCGCCGAAGGTCCCCCTCGAGGAGGGGCTTGCGCAGACGGCGCGCTGGTATCTCGAGAAAGGCTGGGTCCGCCGGGGCCGGCAAGGCCGAGGATCCACCCCCGCGGTGTAACCGGGCGGTGTCCTACTTGGGGGGAGACCCCGGGGAGGGTGCCGTCGGATGGGGATGAAGGACCTCGCGCACGAGAACCTCGAGGCCGCGCGGATCCTGCTCGGTCGGGGTCTGGTGCACGCGGCCGCGAGTCGCTTGTACTTCGCCTTCTTTCAGGCGTCGGTCCATGCGCTCGACCGTGCCGGGAGGAGGCCCGACGACGTCCGGGAGGGCCTCGGCTACTGGAGTCACCGGGCCGTCGCTGCCCTTGTCCATCTCGTGCGCGGTCGAGACGACGATACTCCCCGCCTCAGGGGCCTTCGGGACCTTCGCGTCAGGGCGGACTATGATCGAGGAGTCGTCGAGCGCCGAGAGGTCGAGGAACTCATGCACGAGGTGATTCGGTTCGTCCGTGGGGTGACGTCGTGAGAGACAAGCGGATGACGGCCCTGATCCGGTCGATCGAGAGGAGCTTCCCGGGTGCGAAGGTCCATGTGGAGCCCTGGAACGACCCGGACGGCGATCCGCGTTACAAGTGGTGGATCTCGGTCCCCGGATGGCCGCGCCGCCGGAGGGACGAGCTCCACATGTTCGTGATCCGACGCGAGCGAGAGTTGTTCCCTCGCGGGACGGAGCCCTTTTTCTACAGCACCTACGGACCGTGGGACCTCAAGGCGTACAGGGCTCGCGTCCGGTCCGTGCGTGCGCGGCGCGGGCGACGTGTTCCGGGGTCGTTCCGGCGGAAGGTCATTCCTCGGCGCGCGCCCCCGCGCGCCCGCGCGAAGTCGTCCACGCGCTGAGGAAGGCGAGCGGGCGCATCTGCATGCCTCCGGTTGGGGGGGGGGCGCATCCCATGCCGGCTTTCAGGTATCTGGCACTCCGATCGCGGCGGGCGAGCCGACGGGAGGGCCTCGATCCGCGCCCTTCCTGTCTCCGGAGAACGGAGGCGCTCCCTCGGCCCCCGGGCGCAGGGCGCGCCAGGTCGCAGACCCGCCCTTTCGCGGAGGAGGCTCCGGCCCTCGAAGGCCCCGCGGGAGGACTCGCCCTATCCGATCGTCAGCGCGAGCCCGTTCGTGAGGGCGGGCACCGTCGTCAATCGCCCGGTCCCGGCTTGGGCGTACACCGTCTGGCCGACGAAGGCGGGATCCGGAGGAATCGGGACCGGGAAGCTCGTGAAACCGGTCGCGTTCCCCGGCGCGAAGAAGAACACCTCGGGCGCGATCAGGACCGAGCAGCCGTTCCCGACGTTGAAGGGAAGGGGGGTTCCCGCCCAGGAGGTGTTGCTCACCCCGAGGGCGAAGGCGGCGGGGACGAAGATCGCCCCATTCGTCAGGCGGAAGACGATCGTCGTGCCGATCTGCGGGCAACCCTCGACGGAGAGGACCGGGGGGCCGGGGCAGACGGGGGTCGAGCAGCAGTTGCACCCGACGCCGAAACTCGAGACCCCTCCCGCGGAACAGGGAGCGATCGTCAACGGGACCGGGCAGGGGGGGGAGCCGAGGATCGCGACGTTGACCGAGTAGAGCCCGGACTCCGCCTGCTGGCCGCAGTTCCATCGCGCGTCCCAGGCCTGGGAGATCTGACCGCCCGGCGGGATGTTCGTCAGGACCGGAAGGCAGGGGACGGTGTAGATCGGCACCGCTCCCTGGGAGATCGTCTGGAACAGGCAACTCCCCGCGATCGCGACGGGCGACCCCGAGTTGTTCGTCCCGGTGACCGTCACGGGCTGGCCGTAGGGGACGGGGTTTGCCGAGAAGGTGATCGTCAAGCCCCCGCAGGTGGCCTGCGCCCGCAGGGGGGAAGGGAGGAGGAGCGGAGCGAGGAAGGGAACGACACGAAGCGGATTTCGCATGGCCGGCACCGGGAAGAGGTCGAGACCTTGTGGCGCGGCCGACGGAGGGGTCCGCACTGGCGCCGCCCCACCACCCATCAACGGTGCCAGGGTAACCGATGCCGCGGGGCCGGCAAGCGGCGGGCGATCCTCGCCTACTGGAGGAGCGTCGCCAGGACCGCCTTCTGCGAGTGGAGGCGGTTCGCGGCCTGCCGGAAGACGAGGGAGTCCTCGCCGTCGAGGACGTCGTCCGTGACGACGACGTTGCGGCGCACCGGCATCGAGTGCATGAACTTCCCCTTGTCGGTCCGTCGCATCGCCGCCCCGTTCACGATCCACTCCCGGTGCCGGGAGCGCTTCGCCGCCTCGACGGTCGGCTGGCCGTGGAGGGGGATGCTCCCCCAGGACCGGGCGTAGACGACGCGGGTTCCGGCGAGGGCCTCCGAGAGGTCGTAGCAGATCTTGACCGAACCACCCGAACGCCTCGCGGCCTCGCGCGCCCCCTCCAGGACCTCCGCGTCGAGCTCGTACCCCTCCGGGTGGGCGACGCGCACCTCCATCCCGAGCCGGGCGGCCGCGTGGAGGATCGAGTGGGCGACGGAGGGGGTCTGCGCGGAGGGGTGGTTCGTCCAGGCGAGCGTGAAGGGGATCCCCCGGAGGCTCGCCCCGAAGGTCTCCCGGAGCGTCACGACGTCGGCGAGCCCCTGGCAGGGGTGCTCGAAGAAGGACTCCATGTTGATGAGGGGGACCGTCGCGTGCCGCGCCCAGGCGTGGAGCGGCGCGTCGCGCCGGTCGACCTCGTACTTCGGCCCGGAGGGGACGGCGCGGATGGCGAGCGCGTCGAGGTAGGAGGAGAGGACGCGAGCGGCGTCCTTCACGTGCTCGGGGGCCGGGCCGTCCATCACCTTCCCCTCCTCCGCCTCCAGCTCCCAGAAGTCGGCGCTCGAGGAGAGGTGGATGCTCTGCCCGCCGAGCTGGAACATCGCGATCTCGAAGGTCGCCCGGGTCCGGAGCGACCGGTTGAAGAAGAGGAGCCCGAGCGACTTCCCCGCCAGGAGGCGGTTCGGGGGCTTCTGCTTCATCCGGATCGCGAGGTCGACGAGGTTCTCGAGCGCCTCGTCGGAGAGATCGCGCAGGCGCAGGAAGTGGGTGGGCACGGGCGCGCGACAGGGTAGGGACGGGCGCGGGCGGCGGCAAGCGATCCGACTCGGACGTTGAGGCGGGGATCGCCCGCCACTACCTTCTCTCCCCGCCATGCCCGACCCGCGCAAGCCCCAGACCCTCGGGATCGTCGTCGGGGGCGGCCCCGCCCCCGGCATCAACGGCGTGATCTCCGCCGCGACGATCGAGGCGGTGAACAACGGGTGGCGGGTGATCGGCCTCGTCGACGGCTTCAAGTGGCTCGCCGCCGGGGACACCTCGAAGACGGAGACCCTCACGATCGAGAAGGTCTCCCGCGTCCACCTGACGGGGGGCTCGATCCTCCGGACCTCCCGCGAGAACCCGACGAAGGACCCCGCGCGCCTCGCCAACGTCGTCCGCGCGCTCCGGGCGCTCGAGGTCGACGCGCTCCTGGCGATCGGCGGGGACGACACCGCCTTCACGGCGACCCGGCTCGCCGCCGAGGCGGGGGGCGCGATCCGGGTCGCGACGGTCCCGAAGACCATCGACAACGACCTCCCCCTCCCGCACAACATCTCGACCTTCGGCTTCCAGACCGCGCGCCACTTCGGCGCGCAGTCGGTGGCGCGCCTGATGGAGGACGCGCGGACGACGTCGCGCTGGTACTTCATCGTGACGATGGGGCGCAAGTCCGGGGCGCTCGCGCTGGGGATCGGCAACGCCGCCGGGGCGACGCTCACCGTCATCCCCGAGGAGTTCCCGCGGACGCCCGTCCCGGTCGACCGCGTCGCGAAGATCCTCGCCGGGGCGATCCTCAAGCGGCGGGGGATGGGGCGCTCCGACGGGGTCGCCGTGATCGCGGAGGGGATCGCCGAGTGCTTCGACCCGGCCGAGGTCGCCGACCTCGGGCGGGCGGGGCGCGACGAGTTCGGGCACGTCCGGCTCGGGGAGATCGACCTCGGGGGGCTCCTGCGGGGGGCCGTGCTCGGGGTCCTCGACCGGATGCACGTCAAGGTCCCCATCGTCCCCCTCGACCTCGGCTACGAGCTGCGCTGCGCGGCGCCGATCCCCTTCGACCTCGAGTACACGCGCAACCTCGGCTACGGGGCGGTGAAGTACCTCCTCGGCGGCGGCTCGGGCGCCCTGATCGCGGTCGTCGCCGGCAAGCTCACCCCGATCCCCTTCGACAGCCTGATCGACCCCCGGACGGGGAAGGTCGCCGTCCGCCGCGTCGACGTGACGACCGAGTCCTACGAGGTCGCCCGCAAGTACATGATCCGCCTCACGCGCTCCGACTTCGAGAAGCCCGCCCACCTCGCGCTCCTCGCGGAGGCGGCGGGCTCGAGCCCCGAGCGCGTGCGCCAGGAGTTCGAGCCGGTCCTCGCGTGAGGCCCGGGACTCTCCCCCCATGCCCGACATCGAGTTCGCCGTCCCCACCGCCCGCCCCCTCGCCCAGGTGAAGGCCTCGATCGAGGCCGAGATCAACTCCCGGCTCCCGGGCGGGATGATCCGGCGCTTCTGGGAGGGGGACACCTTCCGCCTCGTCGGGATGGGGGCGGACGGGAGGATCGAGGTCCGCGAGGGGGAGATCCGGGCGAGCGCCGACCTGAAGCCCCCCCTCTCCTTCATGAAGGTGCGGGTCGAGCAGGGGCTTCGCGAGACGGTCGAGAAGGCGGCGAAGGGATGAGCGGCCCGGAGGGGGCGCTCGACCGCGGGCTCGCCCGGCTGCGGAGCCGGGTCGGGGGGGTCGTCCTCGCCGGGGGGGCCGTCCACGACGAGTACACGACGAACTTCGGCCACATCCACGTCTGGCGCCCGCGGTTCCTCGTGAAGCCGGCGGGGGCGGGCGACGTCCTCGAGGTCCTGAAGTTCGCCCGGGAGGAGGGGCTCACCGTCTCGACGCGCGGGGCGGCCCACTCCCAGTCGGAGCTCGGCATCAACCGCGACGGGATCCTCCTCGACATGAAATCGGTGGATCGGATCCTCGAGGTCGACGAGAAGGGGGCCACGGCCCTCGTCGAGCCGGGCGTCGTCTGGCGCGACCTCCTCGCGCGGACGATGGCCGCCGGGCTCGCCCCCCCGGTCCTGACGAACAACCTCTCCGTCACCGTCGGGGGGACGCTGTCGATGGCGGGGATCGGGATCGCCTCGTTCCGCTACGGGGCGCAGACCGACCAGGTCGAGGAGCTCGAGGTCGCGACGGTCGACGGGGCGGTCCACACCTGCTCCCGCCGGCGGGATCCCGATCTCTTCTGGGGGGTCCTCTCGGGCCTCGGGCAGATCGCCATCATCCTCAAGGCGCGCCTGCGCCTGCGCCGCCCGAAGGGGATGACGCGCACCTACTACCTCCTCTACGACGACCTCCGGCGCTTCCTCGAGGACTCGACCGGGGCGATGGGCTCGGGGACGTGGGACTACCTCGAGTCGTGGTGCTCCCCCTGTCCGCAGGGCCTCAAGTGGGTCGGCGGCGTCCGCCAGCCCTTCGCGAAGTGGTTCTTCCCCTTCCACGCGACCGTCGAGTTCGACGAGGGCTCCCCACCCGACGACGGGGCGAGGCTGGCGGGCCTGAAGCCCTACGCGAACTTCCTCGTCGACGACCTCCCCACGCAGGACTTCCTGAACCGCCTCATCCCCGTCTTCGAGACCTGGAAGCGGGCGGGGACCTGGGAGCACGTCCACCCCTGGATGGAGGTCGTCCTGCCGTGGAACACGGCGGCCGACTACATCGAGGCGGTCCTCGCCGACCTCCCGCCGGGCGTCCAGGTGGGGGGGCACGTCCTCCTCTGGCCCGCGCGGAACTCCGTCTCCGAGGTCCCCCTCTTCATGCACCCGACGACGGAGTACCTCGTCGGGTTCGGGATCCTGCCGGCCGTGCCCCCGAGGATGTGGGAGGCTTTCCGGCCGAAGCTCGACCTCGCGAGCGACCTCGCGATCGCCTACGGGGGCAAGCGCTACCTCTCGGGCTACGTGAACTTCACCGCCGAGCAGTGGAGGGCCCACTACGGGGAGAAGTGGGCCGGCTTCGCCGCCCTCAAGAAGAAGCACGATCCCCAGGGGCGGCTGAACCCCGGCTTCATCCGCTGGGAGTAATCGGCACCGGAGGGAACGGCACCGGCGCGGCGGCGCGCCGGAGAGGGGGGAGAACGCCTCCCTAACTTCAACTCCCCAAGGGCGTTCCGGCGAAGCCTCAACCCCGCGGGAGCCGGGGCCCGAAAGGGGCGGCGGGGAAAGGGGCCGCGGAAGGGGAGCCGGCCTCCGGCGCGAGGGACTTCCGCCCGACGGGATCGTCGGCGCCGCTCGCTCCCCCCGGGGCAAGGGGAATGACGGTCGACTGGAACGCGGAGAACGCCGCCCACCTCATCCGCCGCACGGGTTTCGGGGCGAGGTCCGAGGAGGTCGCTCGGGCTCTCGATCTCGGGATGGACGCGACGGTCGTCTCCCTCCTCGACGCTCGGGGGCCCTCCGATCGCCTCCGCGTGATCCCGGGGAAGACGAGGCTCGAGGAGCTGCAGCTCTGGTGGCTGCGCCGGATGCTGAGGACGCGCGCCCCGCTCGAGGAGAAGCTCACCCTCTTCTGGCACAACCACTTCGCCACGGCGCTCGACAAGGTGGAGAACGCGCGGCTCATGCACCTGCAGAACCGGACCCTGCGGGCGCACGCATCGAGCCCCTTCCGCGACATGGTCCGGGCGATCGCCCGCGACCCGGCGATGATCGTCTGGCTCGACAACCAGACGAGCGTCGCGTCCGACCCGAACGAGAACTTCGCCCGCGAGCTGATGGAGGTCTTCACGACGGGCGTCTACGACGCGCAGGGGAGCCCCAACTACACCGAGTTCGACGTCGCCGAGGCCGCGCGCGCCTTCACGGGCTGGACGATCCACGACGGGGAGTTCTCCTTCGAGCCGTGGAACCACGACTTCTCCACGAAGACCTTCCGCGGCGTCACCGGGCCCCTCGACGGGGACGACGTGATCGAGAACCTCGTCCTGGACCCCGCGACCCCGCGTCGCCTCGCGGCGAGACTCTTCTCCTTCTTCGCCTACGAGGTCGCCCTCTCCGACCCGGTGCTCGACCCGATGGTCGGCGCCTACGAGGGGAACGGCACGGCGATCCGGCCCATGCTCGAGCTCCTCTTCCGGATGGACGCCTTCTACTCCGCCGCCGCGAAGTTCTCCCGGGTGAAGAGCCCCGTCGAGTTCCTCGCCGGGACGGTCCGCCTCCTGCGGGGGAGCGTGAAGGGGGGGAGAGTCGGGGAAGGGTTCGCCGGGAAGCTCGCCGCGCTCGGTCAGTCGCTCTTCAACCCCCCCTCGGTCTTCGGCTGGAAGGAGGGCCTCTCCTGGGTGTCCTCGAACGGCCTCCTCCAGCGCGCGCGCGTCGCGGAGTGGATGGCCGACTCCCGCCGGTGGGGCCGGCCTCCCTTCTCCTGGCGCCCGGAGAGGCTCCTCGGGAAGCGGTCGGAGTGGCCGACCCTCGACCCCGCGTCCGTCGTGGCGCGCTTCGTCGCCCACCTCGACCCGAGCCCGCCGGCGGAGTCGACGACGGGGGCCCTCGTCGCCTATCTGCAGGCGGAGGACGACGGAACCCCCGCCCCGTTCGTCCTGGAAAAGGGGACGATCGACCGCAAGGTGCGGGGCCTGGTCTCGCTCCTCCTCTCCTCCCCGGAGTACCAGCTCTGTTGAGCGACCCCACGAGGCGGACGAGGCGGGGGCCGATCCCGGCGCTTACGCGGCGCGGGTTCCTGAAGACCGGGGTCTGCACCCTCTCCGCGGCCGCGCTCGGGCCGGGGATCCTCCTGCGCTCGGTCGCCGGGGCGCAGGGCGCCCCTCCCCGGAATCTCCTCCTGGTCGAACTCGACGGGGGGAACGACGGGCTGAACACGGTCGTTCCCTGGGCCGTCGACGGCGGGGCCTACTACACCGAATACCGCCCCACGCTCTCCGTCCCCGAGTCCTCGGTCCTCAAGGTCCCCGGCACGCCGGTCGGATTCCATCCCTCGCTCGCCGAGCTCAAGGCCCACTACGACGCCGGCCGGCTCGCCGTGGTCCAGGGGGTCTCCTACCCGAACCCGAACTTCTCCCACGACTACGCCATGCGGATCTGGCACACGGGACTCCCGGCCTCGCCCGGCCAGGAAGGGTGGCTCGCCCGGTACCTGAACCTCCACCCGACTCCCGCGTTCCCCGCGGCCCTCGAAGTCTTCGACCGCAGGACGCTCCTCACCGGGGAGACGGACGGCTTCCTGCCGGCGGCCGACTCGTTCGACGACGTCGCCTTCCCCTCCGACGGCTTCCACCCCGGGGACGCGGAGAACCGCAAGAACGCCTACGCCGCGATCGCCGCCGGCGCCGAATCCCTCCCCGATCCCCTCGGGTCGATCGCCGCGACCTCGAGCGGGCTCCTCGGTCTGATCGACGTCTTCTCCGCGATCGCGCCGGTCCCCTACGTCGGGACCTATCCGGCGGGCCGCCTCGGGCGCTCCCTCCGCCTCGTCGTCCGGCTCCTCGTCGCGAACGTCGGCCTGCGCGTCTTCCACCTCGGCTACGGCGGCTTCGACACCCATGACGACCAGGACGCCGGAGGCTTCCACGCCGGTCTCCTCGCGACGCTGAGCCAGGGGCTGAACGCCCTGCACGCGGACCTCGTCGCGAACGGCCTCGCGGACGACACGCTCGTCGTCGTCTTCTCCGAGTTCGGCCGGACGGTCTACCAGAACGGCAGCCACGGCTCCGACCACGGATCGGTCAATCCGGTCCTCGTCTTCGGGAACGGGGTGAACGGAGGCTTCGCGACGGCCCACCCCTCCCTCGACCCGGGAGCCCTCGCCCCGGACGGCGAGCCGGCGATGATCGCCGACTTCCGGGACGTCTTCGGGACCGTCCTCCTCCGTTGGCTCGAGGAGACCCCCTCGAACCTCGCGTCCATCTTCCCCGGCCACGCGGTGAACGATCTCGGCTTCCTCCCCTAGCCCAGGCTCCGCCGTTCATGTCCGATCCGAGGGTCCGGCGCGGCCCCTAGCAGGGTGAATCAGGGTCGAGGAGAACTCGCGATCGCCGTCGCGGAAGGGAGAACCCTCGCCCGCAGGGAGGCGGGGCCGCGGCGGGCGGCGAGGAGGGTTCCCGGCGCCGCCGCCTCTTTCTTCACGAGCGCCAGCGCGTGGGCTGGACCGAGCGCGGGCTCCGCGCTGACGCTGGTGAGGCGGCCGACCTCCGCGCCTTCCCGCTCGACGGCGTCGCCTCGGCGCGGCTCGTCGCCCGCATCGAAGCCGAGGACGATGAGCCTGCGCTTCGCGCCTCCGTACGTCCGGATCTTGGCGACGACCTCCTGGCCCGGGTAGCACCCCTTCGAGGTCGAGAGGGCGGCCTCGAGACCGACCTCCTCGGGATACACCGAGTCGTCGAGGTCGAGGCCCGGCCGGGGAAGGCCGGCGCGGATGCGGAGGTGCTCCCGGGCGACCGTCCCGATCGGCCTCGCGCCGGGGACCGGGGCGAGGAGGCGCTCGAGGAGGGAAGCGGCCTGGTCGCGCGGGGCGAGGAGCCGGTACTCCGGAACGCCGAGTAGGTCGGTTCGCAGGATGCGCCCGACCCCTTCGCCGTTGGCGGGGACGATGTGGCTCCCCCGGGCCGGGGGTTCGGCGACGCCGAGAGAACGGAGGGCTTCGGGCGCCTTTGGGCCGAGGAGGATGAGCCAGGCCGCGGTCTCCGAGCCGTCGGCGATCCCGACCGCCTCGGAGAAGCGGTACCTCTCGAGCGCCTGCGCGAGGGGACGAGCGAACGGGGTTTCGACCCCGAGGAGGACCTCCCCGTCGGTTCGCAGGGCGAGGACGACGGCGAGGGCGCGCCCGGTGGGGGAGAGGAGGCAGCCGGGCGCGCTCGCTCCCGGCGCGAGATCGCGCAGGTCGCAGGAGAGGAGGCGCTGGAGGAAGGGGACCGCCTCGCTCCCGACGACGCGCACGAGGCCCTCCCACGGCAGGAGACCCGCGACGAGCGCCGACCCGGCCGCGCGGACCTCGGCGGCGGGATCGCCGAAGTCGGCGGGATCGGTCCCTGCGCCGAAGCGTGCGCCGAGACGGGAGAGGAGCGTCGCCAGATCCGTCATGGAAGGGAGACTACGGAAGGCCCGGACCCCGAGGTAGAGGGGGGCGCGCAACGTGGCTATGCTCGATCTCGCCGCCTCTCATGCCCCCCGCTCGACGCCGCTCCGTCCTCGTCGCGACGGCGGCCGGGACCATCCTCCTCCTCTGGAGAGGCCCTGTCCGTGCCCAGGACTTCGCGCCGGAGTGCCACTCCGGGAGCGGGGGGACGCCGATCGTCGCGACTCCCTCCTGGGGCGCGGGCCTCGCCCCCGCGGATCCCTACGGGGAGCTCCTCCAGCCCGTCACGCGCCTCGTGCCGGCGACCGGCTACTACATGGATCTCGACCTCCACGGGGACGTCCTCGCCGCGGCGCGGGTGTCCCCGGGCGGGGGCGGCGTCGACTTCTTCGACGTGGGGGATCCGAGGAAGGCCGTGCTCCTCGCCGCGATCCAGATCCAGTTCCCGGTCTGGGACGTCTCCATGTTCGAGCAGGGGGGGATCCTCTACGTCGCGCTCGGCAACGAGACGGTCTTCTTCCCCCAGGTCGGGGCCCATATCTGGGCCCTCACCCCGGCGGGGCCCGTCTACGCGTCGAACCCCTCCCACCTCGGCGTCCCGGAAAACGTCCACCACGTCTTCGTCGAGTCGCGGGGAGGGAAGCGCTTCCTCTACGCGGGGGCCTCCTTCGGCCCCTTCGCGGCGATCGACGGGCACATCGACGTCTACGACGTGACCGTCCCCTGGGTGCCGGTCTACCTGACGACGCTCGGGCCGCCCGGCGGCCCGACGCCCCCCTTCTTCGCCCACGACTTCCACGCGGGCTGGAACGCGTCGCTCGGCCGGCACGTGCTCACCGTCGGGGCGCTGACGCAGGGGGTCTTCCTGATCGACGTCGAGGAGCCGCAGGCGCCGGTCTTCCTCTCCCAGTTCTCGTCGTACGGCCCCTCGGTGGACGGCCACTCGATGGCGCTCTCCGCCGACGGAGGGCGCGTCTACCTGACGAACGAGATCCCGAATCCGGCGTGGGGGGGGCTCAACGTCCTCGACGTCTCCGGCGCCGCGGGGGGCGGGGGGATCGTCGAGGTGGCGCAGTACGCCTCGGCGACGAGCTTCGTCCACTACGCCCGGCGGCTGGGGAGCTTCCTGTTCACGGCGAACGCGCAGGACGGGGTGACCCTCTTCGACGTCTCGGACCCCTCCGACCTGCGCCTCCTCGGGTGGAAGGCGACCGACGAGGGAGGGTCCGTGGCCCTCTGCTGGGACGTCCTCCCGATGGTGAAGGCCCCGGGCACCTTCCTCGTCGCGAACGAGATCGGCGAGGGGCTCGAGATCTTCTCCTTCCGCCCCTACCGGCCGGAGCGCTCGGGCGGGACGGCGGTCCACCTCGGCTCGCTCGGGCTCGCCGTGCGCAACTGGACCGACGCCCCCGCCACCGTCGTCGGATCCGCGTTCCTGAAGGGGCAGGGGGGAACCCTCTCCTACAGCGCGCCCCTCTCCCTCGTCCCCTACGGGATCACCCCTTTCCCGATCCCCCCGTCGGCCGGGGCGCTCCCCAACGGCTCCTACGAGGTCGTCTTCGAGGTGGTCCAGAAGGAAGGGACGGCGACGACCTACCTCGACCGCCTGAAGCAGAAGGTCGTCCTCTTCTAGTCAGCGCCGGCCGCGCAGCTCCTGCACGGCCTCGACCAGGCTCTCCCAGTCGGCGAAGACCTGGGTCCCGGCGGGGGGGGTGGCGAACTTCCCGACGAGGAAGGCCGGGATCGACGCCGCGACGTAGGCCTCCGCGTCCTCCTCGGAGTCCCCGATCCCGACGAGGACCCGGGGGAACTTCCGCTTGATCATCTTCAGCGTCTCCCGCTTGTAGGAGGCCGTCTCGAAGAAGTCGTGGAGGCTGCGGGAGAAGAGGACGGGACCGCTCGGGAACTCCCGGTGCCGGAGCCACTCGCGGGTGTGCGGCTCGAGGTCCTCGTCCCTCTGGGTCACGTACATGACGACCATGTCCCGCGCGAGCTCCCGGATCCCCTCGACCGCGCCCGGCAGGGCCCGGATCTCGCGCGGGGAGTTGAAGAGGGGGCCGTAGACCGAGCTGTCGGCGAGCGTGCCGTCGATGTCGGTGATGACGATCGGCTCCTCGGCGTCGACGACGCGGACGAGGCCGGTCGCGAGCGGGAGCGCGACCTTCGAGGGGAGCTCCGCCCGCGCGAAGAGGTCGTATTCCCCCGGCGCGCGGAGGACGAAGCGCACGGTCGCCTTTCCGGCGCCGTCGGTCTGGGCGGTCCCCGCCCGCTCGCCGTCGATCTCGAAGGCGACCCGCGCCCCCTCGACGCCGCCGAACCTCCCGCGCAGCCGCCCCCCGACCACCTTCGCGACGAGGGAGAAGGGCTCGCCGACGCGCGTCAGCTCGTCGACCATGTGGACTTCCTCGACCCTCGCGGGGAGGGAGACCCCGACCAGGGCGGTGACGGCGAGGGCGACGCCCGAGAAAGCGAGGATCCTGGGACCGGCCTGCACGACGGCCGCATATCGGCATGCCCCGCCCGGGAACTTGGGGGATTGTCCCCACTCCCGTTCCCCCCAGCGTCGTATGGGTGCGGAGAGGTCGAGTGGAGGCCGGGATGGAGGAGAGAGCGGGATCGGGCCTGACCCCCTCGGGGCAGGCGGTCTTCTGGTCCGGGTTCGAGGCGGGGGGCCGCCCCTTCCGAGTCGCGGCGACGGAGAAGGGAGCCTGCCGCCTGTCGCTCCCCGGGGAGGACGCGGGGGCGTTCTTCCGGTGGCTCGCGGTTCGGTTCACCCGGGCGAGGCTCGTCGAGGACCCGGCGAGGCTCGAGCCCTACGCGGCGGTCGTTCGCGCCTGCCTGTGCGGGGAGGCGGCGCATCCGGTCGTCCCCCTCGATCCGATCGGCACCCCTTTCCAGCGGGCCGTCTGGGAGGTCGTCGCGGGGATCCCCCGCGGGACGACCCTCGCCTACGGGGAGATCGCGAAGCGGCTCGGGTTCCCCCAGGCGTCGCGAGCGGTCGGAGCCGCCGTCGCCGCGAACCCCCTCCCCCTGTTCATCCCGACGCACCGTGTCGTCGCCTCGGACGGCTCGGTGCCCGGCTACGGTCCCTCGGTCCCCATCAAGGAGGAGCTGCTCCGTCTCGAGGGGATCCTCCCTCGCGGGCGAAGCGAGCCGGGGCCGGTCGCATCCTCCCCCCCGGCGCTGCCGGCCTCGCCATGATCCGCAGGATCGCGCCTGCGCTCGCGGCGCTCCTCGTCTCTCCCTGCAGCCGGGACGACCGGAACGTCCGCCGAGCGGCATGGGTGGCGGACCGGGGCGCCGGGGAGGTCCACCTGCTCGGGGCCGACCTGGGGCTCCTCGCGACGGCCCGCTGCGGCGGATGGCCCCGGGTCGTCGCGGCCCTCCCGGGGGGAGGCGCCTGGGTCGCGACCGGGAGGGGCCCCGAGCCGTCGGACCCGTTCGACCTGGCCCGGATCGGTCCCGACGGCGCCCTCCTCGCCAAGGGGGGCCCCTTCGGCTGGGTCGCGGATCTCGCGGGTGAGCCGGACGGCGGCGCATGGGTCGCCGATCGGGGACGAGGCCTCCTCGTCCGGGTCGGCCCGGACGGCGGGATCCTCGAGTCGGCATCCGTCGCCGGCATCCGCTGCGTGGAGAGAGGCCGGTCGCGGATCCTCCACGGGGACGACCAGGGAAACGTCGTCGCGACGGTTTCGGGGACGCGGGAGAGCTGGACGATCGGGGGGGAGGCGACCGACGTCCGCGAGGCGCCCGACCGCGGCCTCTGGGTCCTCGATGCGACGGGGCCGGGACGGATCTGGAGACTCGGAGGCGGCGGCGAGGCGCGGGAGGTCGCGACCCTCGGGTTCTCCGCGGAGCACCTCGCGGTCGATTCCTCCGGGATCTGGGTGGCGTCCGTCGAGGCCGCCTTCGTCCGGCGCTTCGCCAGGGACGGGGAGGTCCTCGCCGACGCGAGCCTCGACGTCCCGGGGGAGACGAACTTCCTCGAGGCGTGGGGGAGGGGGGTCCTCCTGCCGGTCGGGGGGGTCCTCCTGGAGGTCGGGCCGTCGGGGAAGGTCCGGCGGTCGCGGACGGGATTCGCCTCCCTCGCCGGACTCGCCGTCGGGGAGACCCCGCGTTGATGCCCCGAGGGGGGAGGTCGTACCATCTCCTCTCGATCCGGCCGGCCAGCCCCCGGTCGACGGAGAAGCCCACGTGCGCGCCTTCCTCCTCCTCGCCTCCGCCGTCCTCCTCCTCGCCGGCGAAGCCCTCGGCGACGTCGTCCGCCTGAAGAACGGCGGGCGCCTCGAGGGAAAGGTCGTCTCGCAGAACGACACGGAGGTCGTCATCGAGACGAGCGTCGGCCGCCAGACGATCCCGCGCGCGGACGTCGAGGCGGTCGAGATCGGCGCGACCCCGCGCGACGAGTACCTCGAGCGCCTGAAGAAGGTCGACAAGCGCGACCTCATGGAGCTCGCGGACCTCGTCGACTTCTGCAAGACGAACAACCTCCGCAAGGAGATGAAGGACGTCTACTCGATGATCCTGCGGATCGACGCGGACAACGAGGAGGCGCGCGAGGGGCTCGGCTATGTGAAGATCGAGGGGGAGTGGGTGTCGAAGGCGCGCGCGAAGGAGCTCGAGGCCGAGAGGAAGAGGAAGGAGGAGGAGGAATCGAAGCGGCCGTCCAAGGAGCCGGCGAAGGGGAAGGCGGCCGGCCCGGCGCCCCTCGAGGTCGGGGCCGCGATCACGGCGAACGCGGCGGCGGACAAGGCGGAGGCCGACAGCCTCAAGGACTACTTCGGCGGGACGCCCCCCACGGTGCTCTCGAGCCGCAACTTCTCGATCAAGGGCCAGGTCCCGCCCGACAGGGCGCAGGAGCTCCTCGATCTCCTCGAGAAGGCCTACGCGGAGCTCAACGCGAAGTTCGGGCTCCCCCCCGAGCACCAGATGTTCAAGGCCGGGGTCGCCAAGCGCCTGCACTTCCTCTTCCTGAACGACAAGGCGACCTTCAACGACCTCCTCCCGTGGGTCGAGTCGAAGTACCACAAGCTGGACGACGCCGCCCGGGACTTCGTCCGGGAGAGCTGTCGCATGGCCCCCTCGGTCACGGGCACGATGGCGGCCCTCGTCCAGGGGGACGGGGGGCTGGAGGGGGACTGCCTGCACAACCTCGGGGGGCTCTACGTCGATGCCATGGTCGGGGCGGCCCGTCCCTGGCTCCAGGAGGGGTTCTCCTTCTTCGTCTCGACCTCCCACATCGGCCGGAACACCACCTACTGCACGACGCTCACGGAGTACGGGAAGGGGTCGATCGCGGACAAGGACCTCGACAACTCCTACGTCCTCCTCTGCCGCGAGATGGTGGAGGAGAAGACCTTCCGCCCCTTCCGCGAGCTGATGGTGACGGGCCTGAACAAGCTCGACTACGAGGACCTGGCCCAGGGCTGGTCGATCGTCCGCTACATCCTCGAGGGGCACCCCGACACGTTCCTGAAGTTCTTCAAGTCCTACAACCCCCAGAACCAGGAGAAGACCCTCAAGGACGTCTTCGGCGTCAGCCCGGAGGAGTTCGACGCGGGCTGGTGCGAGTGGGTCCTCAAGAACCTCCAGGTCGCGGAGAAGAAGGAGGAGAAGGGGAAGGGGAAGAAGGGGAAGGAGGAGCCGAAGAAGCCCCCCCCCAAGAAGAAGGGCGCGTAGGGGAGCCCTACTCGAAGAGGCGGATCGCGACCCACCCCGCGCCGACCGCGACCGCCGCGAGGGAGGCGGCGCGCGCGAAGCGCTCGGGTCGCGCGGAGTGCCGGATCGTCGCGCCGGCGGCCGCGCCGAAGGCGACCATCGTCGCGAGGATCCCGGCCGCGAAGGCGGCGACGCAGGCGGCGCGGGAGAGGCCGTCGCGGGCCGCGAGGACGGGGGCGACGGTGAGGAGATGGGAAGGGAGGCCCGCCAGGGCGAAGGCGCCCCCGAGCGCCGCGGCCCCGTGGGCGTGGGAGTGGGGCTCCCCCTTCCCGTCCGGGTGCGCGTGAGGGTGGGCGTGGACCAGCCCTCCCTCGTGGGCGTGGAGGTGGGAGTGGAGCACGGGTCTCCTGCGGCGGAGCGTCGCGATCCCGAGGGCGAGGAGCATCGCGCCCGAGACGATCTCGCCGGCCCGCTCGAGCCACGGGGAAGCGAGCCCGCCGACCTCGAGCGCCCCGAGCGCCGCCGTGGCGAGGAGGAGGACCGAGGCGTGGCCGGCGGCGAAGCGAAGGGCGAGGGGGAGGGGCGAGCCCCCCCGCGTCGCGAGCGCGGCGACCGCGGCGAGGTGATCGGGCCCGGCGCCGTGGCGCGCTCCGAGGAGCAGGGCCACGCCCACGGCGGCGAGGTCTCTCATCGAGACCTTCTACTCATTCGCGCCGTCCTTCGCACGCTCCCGCTTGCGGCGCGCGCGCCCCGCCTTCTCGCGGAGCCGCCGCTCGACGGAGCCCCGGGTGGGCCGGGAGGGGCGGCGCTCGGCGCGCGGGCGGAGCGCCTCCGAGAGGATGCGGATCAGCCGCGCGAGCGCGGCGGCGCGGTTGGCCGACTGCGTTCTGTGCTCGGAGGCGGCGATCCGCACCTCGCCCGCGGCGGTGACGCGGGGGCCGAGGGCGAGCGCCAGGCAGTCGCGGACGTCGGGAGGAAGCGAGAGGGAACCGAGGAGGTCGAAGCGCAGGACGACCTTCGTCGCGACCTTGTTGACGTTCTGCCCGCCCGGGCCGCCGGAGCGGACGAACTCGAAGCGCAGGTCGCGGGGATCGAGGCGGAGCCCTCCGGGGAGTCGGAGGTCGGTCCCGGAGGGGTCGGACATGGGGGGGCGGACTATAATCCTCGCCCGAGCCCTCCCTCCGCGTGCGGATCGGAATCGTCGGCGCCGGCCCCTCGGGTTCCTACCTCGCCCTCCTCCTCGCGCGCGGTGGGCTCTCCCCCGTCCTCTTCCATGATCCGAAGGCGGGGGAGAAGCCCTGCGGCGGCGGCGTCACGGCGAAGGCGTTCGACGAGTTCCCCGAGCTCTCGGGCCTCGCGATCCCGGGCGTGCGGGTCGACCGGGCGCGGATCGTCTCCCCGCGCGGGCGCGCCGTCGAGATCGAGTCCGACCGGATGTTCGAGATCTTCGCGAGGGAGGCCTTCGACGGGAGGCTGCGCGGGCTCGCGCGCGAGGCCGGGGCGCGGATCGTCCCCTCGCGCGTCGCGCGGGTCGGACCCGGCCCGCGGGTCGGGTTCGACGGCGGGGAGGAGACCTTCGACCTCCTCGTCGGGGCGGACGGGGCCTTCTCCATCGTCGGACGCTCGAGCGGCCGGCCGTTGCCCAAGGCGCGCCTCTGCCCCGCGGTGGGAGCGCTCGTCCGGGGCGTGAATCCCGCGGAGGGGGCGTGGATGCGGTTCTACCCGGGGATCCGCGGCTACCTCTGGGTCTTCCCCCGGACCGACCGCGCCTCGGTTGGGATCGTGGCGTTCCCGGGGGACGCGACGGCCGCGGACCTGCGGCGGCGCGTGGCGGAGTTCCTCCGCCGGTCGCTTCCGGGGTCCGAAGTCCTCGGATCCTACGGCTGGGTGATCCCCGCGCCGGGCGCCGACGGCCGTCCGCTCGTCCCCCCCCTCGAGGACGGCGTGGCGCTCGTCGGGGACGCGGCGGGCCTCGTCGATCCGATCACCGGGGAGGGGATCTACTACGCCCTCGCCTCGGCCCGGCTCCTCGCCGGGGCGATCCTCCGGGGGCGGCCGCAGGAGTATCCGGCCCTCCTCGAGGAGACGCTCGCCCCGGAGCTCGCCCGCGCGGGGGCGTGGGCGGAGCGCTACTTCAAGCCCGCCGTCCTCGAGGCGATCCTCGCGGGGGCGAGGAGGAGCCGGCGCGTGAGGGCCCTGATCGCCGACCTCGCCTCCGGCCGCCAGAAGTACTCGACCCTCCCCGACCGCGTCGGCGCGAGCCCGGCGGGGAGGATCCTCGCCCGGGTGTTCCGGACGTTCCTCGCCGCCTGACGAGGCCGGGCCCTACTCCGGCTCGAACTCGGAGAGGTGGGCCGCGAGGCTGATCCTCGCCGCGCGCGCGCTGTTCGCCATGTCGAGGCGGTTGTGCTCCTCGAACAGCTTCTCGGCCTGGCGGAGGCTCTCGACCACCCGCTGCGCCTCCTTCATGACGACGTCTCCCCCCCGCTCGAGGCGGCGGATCGTCCGCTCGACCTTCTGGATGATCGCCGTTTCCTGGTCGCGGGGCTTGCGCTTCGATCGTTTCATCGGTGGGGGGGATTCTCCTATGGAAGGGCGGCCTTTCAAGGAGAGGCGTCCCCGAGGAGCGCGAGGGCCACGATCGTCTTGCCGTCCCGGATCTCCCCGTCGCGGACGCGGCGGCGGACCTCGGCGAGGGGGAAGACGCCGGTCTCGATCTCCTCGTCCTCGTCGGGCTCCGCGCCCCCGCCCGGAGCGAGCCCCTCCGCGGCGAAGACGTGCATGAACTCGCTCGTGATCCCCGGCGCCGGGAAGAAGCCGCCGAGGCGCCTCCAGCGCGCGGCCTGGAGGCCGGTCTCCTCGAGCAGCTCCCGGCGCGCGGTCTCCTCCGGGGACTCCCCCGGCTCGAGACGCCCGGCGGGAGCCTCCCAGAGGAACGCGCCCGCCGCGTGCCGGTACTGCCGCACGAGGAGGACGCGATCGGCGTCCATCCTCGGGAGGACGACGGCCGCTCCCGGGTGGAGGACGAGCTCCTGGACCACCGTCCGTCCGAGGGGCGTCCGGAACCGCTCGCGGACGACGCGGATGATCTTCCCCCGGAAGATCTCCTCGGTCCCGAGGACTTCGGCGCGCGGTTCGTCGGCTCGTCCGCTCAAGGATGGGTCAGGATGGGGGGGAAGCAGGCGAACCATACGGAGAGCGCCGGGGTGAAGGAAGCCGCCGCGACGCCGGCGAGGGCGCCGATCCCGCCGCCGCGCGCGGCCGCCAGGACGAAGGCGGGGGCGGTCGCCCGGGCGGAGGACCAGAAGGCGATCCAGACGTCCCGGTCGGCGCACGCGGCGGCGAGCCAGAGGGAGGCGAGGATCCAGGAGGAGGCGCCCGCCTTCCGGAAGGCGGCCAGGATCGCGAGGAAGGCGAGGAGGTGGAGGAGGGAGAAGAGGTCCTCCGGCGGGAATCGGGGCAGCGCCGCCGACTCGACGCCCGACCGGAGCGGAGCGAGGAGGGGGAGGCCGAGATCCGCGAAGGGGATCCCTCCGGGAAGGCCGTGGCGCACGATCCACGCGCGCCAGGCGAGGACGGGCGCCAGCGCGAGGAGCCAGAGGAGACCCCGCCCGCGCCGCGACCGGAGGGCCTGCGCCGCCAGGACGACCGGAACGACGGCGAAGAGCTCCTGATCGAGGGGAGCGAGGGCGAGGCAGGCGAGCGCACGCAGGTCGCGGTTCCGTTCCCGGAAATGGAGGGCGAGGAGGAGGAGGGCGGTCCCGACCGGTCCGGGGAGGCCCCGCGCGACCGAGACGGCGAGCCCGGTCTGCGCGCCCGCGGCGAGGCCGATCCAGAGCGCCCGTCGATCCCCTCCCCGTGAGTGCGCGACGAGCGCCGCGACCCCCGCGACGCCGAGGAGGTTCAGGAGGGCGAAGCGCCAGGCGACGCCGCGCAGGTCGCGCGCCCCCGTGGCGCGGGCGAGGGCGGGGAGGAGGATGCGCCCGTAGCGCTTCCCCGGGTCGTCGAGGAACGGGGAGGACGGCCGCCGGTCGAGGGGGTCGAGGGCGACGAGGGCGTAGAAGGGGCCGTCGTACCCGCCCGTCCCGGCGAAGCGGACCGGTTCGTCGACGTCCGCGGGGAGGGGGAGGCGATCGCCGACGCAGAGGAGCACGGTCGGGTCGCCGCGGGAATCGACGAGGAGGACGGCGAGGAGGAGGGCGTGGAGGGCCGCGGCCGCGGCGGCGGCCTTCGCCGGCGTCGGGAGGCCCGGGAGGTTCGTCGGAGTGGGCGGGTCGTCCGGGAGGGAGGCCCTATGTACCCGATCGGGCGGGGCGCCCAAAACAATTGGGGGCGCCCGACGGCGGACGCCCCCTGGCGCAGGAGAAAGGACCTAGGGTGTGATCGCGATGTTGTTCGTCACCGGCATCAGGTTGCCGGCGAGGTCGCGGACGTCGCTGATCCGCAGCCGGTGCTTCCCCGGGATCACCGTGCCGCCCGCCACCAGGCGGACCGTGCGATCGTCCCCGAGGAGGAAGGCCGCGACGAGGACCGGCGGGGTCCCCTTCGAGACGATGAAGTAGTTCCCGGTCGAGGTGGCGCTCGCCAGGTCGATCGGCTCGCTGTAGGTGAGGTCGATCGTCTGGCTCGAGGGATCGACGACCTCGTTGCGGTCCGCGACGATCACCGTCGGGGGGGAGAAGTCCCCGCCCACGATTCCCGACAGGGAGGAGGGGGCCATCGGGATCCCCGCGACGTCGCGGACGGCGACGACGGAGACCTTGAAGGAAGCGCCGGTCTGGAGGTTCACCCCGTCGGCGAGCGTGATCGTCAGGGTCCGGAGGAGCGGGTCGTAGGAGAACAGGGACCCGCCGAGCGCGATCGGCGTCCCGCTCGGGCTCTCGAGGGAGTAGGCCGCGGGGCTCTCCGCGTCGGAGGGGACGACCGGCTCGCTGAAGTCAACCTCGACGAGGTCGTTCGCGACTCCCTCGACGGCGGTCGCGCTGGCGCCGAGGAGGGTCGGCGCGGTGAAGTCGCTCCCGGTGACCGCCAAGTCCGCGCCCCCCCCGGGGTTCCCGGCGGCGTCCTCCACGCCGGAGACGGTGATCGTCGTCGATCCCGGCACGATCGGCTCGTCGAAGGCGAGCTGGATCCCGATCGAGCCCGGGAGCTCGCTCGCCGAGACGAAGGCCTGCCCCTCGCTCGCCGAGTAGAAGGCGGCGGGGCTCGTCCCGAGGGAGATCGGCTCGTCGAAGAGGAGGTCGACGACCCGCCCGAAGGGGTCGGCGGCGAGGTCCTGGGAGACGGAGAAGACGGAGGGCGCGACGGCGTCGCCGCCGACGGTCCCCGAGAAGGAGGCGCCAGGCGCCATCGCGTTGCCGGCGAGGTCGCGGATTCCCGAGACGGAGAGGGAGAAGGAGGCCCCGGTCCGCAGGTTCACGGCGGAGGCACCGATCCCCGAGAGGGTGATCGTCGCCGTGCGGCTCGCCGCGTCGTAGGCGGCGGCCGCGCCGTCGAGCGGGAGGGGACTCCCCCCGGGCGACTCGAGGGCGTACCTCGCCAGGTCGACCGCGTCCGACGGGAAGACCGGCTCGGAGAAGACGACGGCGACGAGGTCGTTCCCGTACCCGCTCACCGTCGTGGCGGAGGCGGAGTCGAGGGCGGGAGGGAGGAAGTCGGTCTTCGCGATCGGCATCGAGGAGACCGCGGCCATCTGGTTCCCGGCGAGGTCGAGGACGTTCTGGGCCGAGAGGGTGTCCACGCCGGAGAGGACGGGCGCGTCGAAGACGACGCGGACGAGGTCGCCCGGCGGGAGCACGCTCGCGGAGAGGGGGGCCTGCCCTCCGCTCGCGGCGTAGTCCCCGAGGGCCGCGGCGCTGCCGGGCTCGACCATCTCGTCGAAGGAGAGATCGAGGGTCGCCCCGGAGGGGTCGACGTCGGCGTCCTGGGTCGCGGCGAGGAGGGTCGGCCCGGCGGCGTCTCCCCCGACGAGGCCCGATGCCTCGGCCCCGGCGGCGACCGGGTTGCCTCCGAGGTCGCGGACCCCGCTCACGAGGAGCCTCCATCCCTGGCCGAACTGGAGGTTCACGGGCGAGGCGTCCGCGCCGTCGAAGAGGACGGTGACGATGTGGCTCGGGGCGTCGTACGCGAAGGCGTCCGGTCCGAGCGGGACGGGGGTCCCGATCGGGTGCTCGAAGACGTAGTGCGAGGGATCGACCGCCTCGGAGGGGACCATCGCGTCGTCGAAGGCGAAGTCGAGCCGGTCGTTCGAGGCGTCCGGGAAGGCGGTCGCCGCGGAGGCGGCGATGGCGGGGGCGACGGAGTCCGTGCCCGAGAGGGGGAGCGCGCTTGCCGGACGCATCGGCCGTCCTCCGGCCGCGCTCAACCCCGAGACGTCGAACTTCGTCTCCCCGGGGAGGACGAAGGAGTCGAAGAAGACGCGGAGGACCTTGTCCGCGGGCGCGAGGAGGGTGGCGGAGACGGCCTGCTCGCCGCCGCTCGAGACGAAGGCGGCGAGGTCGCCCGCCGTGGGCGCCCTCATCCTGCGGCTGAAGGAGAAGTCGACCGATCTTCCCTGCGGGTCGACGTCGCGGTTCTGGACGGCGCCCAGGATGGACGCCGGGCCTCCCCCCCCTCCGCCCCCCCCGCCGCATCCCGCCAGCGGGAGGAGGATCACCCCGAGACGGGCCCTCCGGACGAACGCGAGACGGTCCATGGCGACGCTCCTTTTCCCGGCGGTTCGCGCATGGGCTTCCCCGGGCCTCTGCGCGTTCCCCACGGCTGCCCTGCGTCGGTGCCGAGCGGGTTGGAAAGGGCGGTCGGGCTGGAGCGTCCGACGGATCGGACGGGACGCTTCTCTCCGGTCGCCTGCACGCTCGGTACCCCCACGGCGTCTTCAGCAACCGGCTGCCCCGTCTCCACCGAGATCCCGGGGCCCTATGGCTTTGCGTCCCGCCCTTGCGGGCGGTTTGCCCTGATTGAAGACTTCGGGATAACTCTACGGACGCTGTCAACCATTCGCCCCCGCGCTAGCGCGCGGGCCGCGAGGCGGGGAAGGGCCCTCGCAGGGCCCCGTCGACGATCACCCCCTCCCCAGTCATCCGGACGACGTCGCCGGGACCGACCTTCCCGTAGTCGGTCTCGCCCAGGCGGAGCCGCCCCCCTTCGAGGGAGAGGGGATGCCCCTCGACCGTCAT
>JAKEFM010000224.1 GCA_022616055.1 Planctomycetota bacterium | reverse complement strand
TGGTCCTCGCCGAGGGGGATGGGGGGTGCCGGAGTGAACATGCCGGCACTCTATGAAGGGCGAGGGCTACTGTAAAGATATATCTGTTACACTACACTAGACGACCCCGTCGACTCCGAGGATTCGGCGCGGAGGGCCCTCCACGCGGTCGCGCTCGTCGAGGAGGGGCGCACGACCCGGGTCGTGTTTCCGGATCGCGCCAAGGGAGGATGCACGATCCGGGGTCGAGTGATGCGCCGAGACGCGGGCGTCGCCGACGCGTCGGTCCTCGTCATCCCGACCCGCCGGCCGGAGGATTCCGGCGATCCCCACCACGAGTGGCCGAGCGGGAAGACCCTGCCCGACGGTTCCTTCAGGCTCGAGCATGTCCCCCCCGGACCGGCGATCCTCCAGGTCGACGCCCCGCCGAGGGGCGAGGTCCGGAACTCCGCTCAGCGGCGACTCGCGATCGAGGTTCCGGATCGGTCCGAGCACGAAGTCGACGTCCTTCTCTCGGGCGCGACGATCTCGGGACGGGTCGTGCGCGCCTTGGACGGGTCTCCGATCGGAGGCCTGCCCGTGGGAATCGTCTCCGCCACGTTCCCCTTGAGTCCGAGATTCGACGGGACGCGCATGGAAGGGGCCTCCACCGACGAGGAGGGGCGGTATCGAGTGACCGACCTCGAACCCGGTCCCTACCTGGTCGTCGCGGGCTTCGGGTGGGAGCGCGAGGACGCGGAGGAGGATTCGGCGCTCGCATCGGAGACCCGCGGGGCCTTCGAGGTCGCGGAGGGGGGGGAGACGCGGGTCGACTTCGCGCTCTCGCGCGGAGGGACCGCGGTCGTCCGAGTCTCCGATCCGGAGGGGAAGGCGGTGAAGGAAGCCGAGCTGATCGTGGTGTCTTCCACGGGGACGACCGGACTCCCCCGCCTGCTCGCGGGCGCGTTCGGGACGACGGACGAGAAGGGGATCGCGCGGGTCGCCGGTCTGCGACCGGGGAGGTACTACGCGACGGTCCCGGACATCGAGTTCGCGGGCGCCGAGTCGGACGAGGCCGACGTGAGGCGGGACGCGGAGACCGCCTTCCCGATCGAGCTGCGGCGGGGGACTCGGGTCCGCGTCCGGGTGCTCGACGAGGCAGGCGCCCTGGTCGATTTCGTCTCCCTCTGGACCGACTCCCGCGGTCGCGAGCGTTTCGCGTTCCCAGCCGGTCTTTGGAGGGGCACCGTCCGCAAGGGCGAGGCGGGGATGGGAATCGCGGTCCTCCTGCCGGGCGAGTACACCGTCCGCGTCGGGGGGGGAGGATGGAAGGAGCAGCCGACGACCGTCCAGGTCGGGACCGATTCACCGCAGGACGTGGTCCTGCGGCTCGAGCGCGACAACGCCCCCCGGTGAAGAGAGGGGGCCGCGTCGGCGCGGCCCCCCGGATCACCCAGTTTCCGAGCAAGAGCGGAGAGCCCCTCCACGCGGTCGGCGTCAGAACGCCGAGGTCGAGACGGAGTCCCCTCCGGTGTTCGCCGCCCAGATCGCGCTCCCCGTCCAGAGGAGCCCGAAGGGACCCTTCCCGGTCTGCACGGTCGAGAGGACGACTCCGTCGTTCACCCGCAGCCGCATCACCGTCTGGCTGCCGCTGTTCGCGACGCGGATCCGCTGCCCGTCGTAGACGACCCCCACGGGACTGTCGCCGACCGAATAGGTCGCGAGGGTCGCCCCCGTGCTCGCCTGGATCTTCGTCACCGTGTTGGAGAAGAAGTTGCTGACCCACACGCGCGTGCCGTCGTAGGCGACGCCGATCGGCCCCTTGCCGACGCCGACGGTTCCCAGGGTCACGCCGTCGCTCGCGCGGAGCCTCGTCACCGTGTCGTCGTTGTTGTTCGCGACCCAGAGGTCGTTCCCGGCGATCGCCATCCCGATCGGGCGGCGGCCGACGGGGAACGTCCCGAGGACCGCGCTCGTGCTCGCCTGGATCTTCGTCACCGAGTTGTTGCCCCGGCTCGCCACCCAGAGGATCCCCCCTCCGAAGGCGAGGCTCCCGGGCCCGCCGGCGACGGGGACGGTCGAGACGACGGCGCCGTCGCTCGTCTGGAGCCGCTGGACGTTGTCGTCCCCAAAGTTCGCGACCCAGACGTGGCTACCGTCGTACGCGAGGGCGAGGGGGCGGTTCCCGACCGGGAACGTGCCGGAGATCGACCCGTTCGTCGCGTGGATCTTCGCCACGCTGTTCGCGAACTGACGGGCGACCCAGACGTGGGTCCCGTCGTAGGCGAGGGCCTCCGGCATCCCCCCCGGCTCGAAGTCCGCCGCCGCGGCAACGCTCGGCGGGACGAGGGAGATCTGCGTGAGCGTGGGGGGTTGCTGGGAGGACGTCGTCTGCGCTCCGGCGAAGGGGGCGGCCGCCGCGAGCGCCGCCGCCGCCCACAGGTACCTTCTCGAGTCGGGCTTCACTTCGTTTTCCCTCCAGGGAGGATCGGGGTCCGGTCGGGGTCCGTCGGTCCGCCGCCGCCGGCCCGCTCCTCGGGCTCCGGCACCATCCAGAGGATCTGCTCCGCCATCAGTGCGGGCGAGGAGCCGCCGGGGCAGGCCACCCAGCTCTGCCTCGCCTCGTTTCCGAAGAGGACCATCCCGACGTGCTGGGACTTGTCCTTGTCCACCTCGGGGTCGGGGTCGACGAAGCCGAGCCCTCGACGCAGGCGCTCGACGACGTCCACCTCCCCCGTGAGGAAGAGCCACCCGGGGCCCGCGCCGACCTCCTTCGCGTACGCGGCGAGCCGCTCGGGAGGATCCTCGTCCGGCTTGAGGGAGATCGAGTGGAGGAAGACGTCCCGCCCGACCCGCTCTCCGAGGATCCGCTGGACCTCGAGGAGGTTCTCGACCGTCTGCGGACAGACGCCGTCGCAGCGGGTGTAGAAGAAGTGGAGGACCACGACCTTGCCCTTGAGCAGATCGTCGTAGAAGCGGACCTCCTTCCCCTCGTGGGACCGGAGGAGGAGGTTCGGGAAGCCCGCCGGGCTGAAGTGCCCCCCGGGTCCCGTACGCGGGGGCCCGTCCGTCGAGAGGACGAGGGCCACCGGGAGGCACCCCGAGAGGGCGTACGCGCCGAAGCGTGCGAGGAAGTTCACGAGTTCACCTCCTTCCCGTCACGGGATGACGTCCCAGCGGAGCATCATCTGGTGGTCCTCGTGGACCGTGTTGTGACAGTGCATCGGGTACTTCCCGAGCCAGTCCCGGAACTGCATGAAGAGCTTCACCTCGGTGTTCGGCCCGAGCTCGATCACGTCCTTGCGGCTGACGAGGGTCCCCTGGGGGTCCTGGTTGTTGATCTTCTGGACGCGGAACTCCTCGAGGTGGATGTGGATCGGGTGGGACCAGCCTCCCGAGTTGTTCTTGAGGATCCAGATCTCCGAGGTGTTGAGCTTCGGCGTCGCCCGGATCTCGTTCGGGTTGAAGAACTTCCCGTTGATGGCCCACTGGCCGTTCGTGCGCTCGAACCTCCAGGTCCGTGTCGCCGCCGCCCCGTTGGGATTGATCGTGGGGAGGGTGCGAAGGGTCGCGGGGACCTCGCTGAAGTCGTCGGCGTCGCTCGTGACGACGAACTTCAGGACCTCCCGCGCCTCGTCGGGATCGAGGAGGTGTCCCGTCGGGCCCCGGCCGTTCTCCTGCTCGAGGCGGTTCTGCAGGATGATCTCCTCGCCGATCGAGCAGTTGCTGAAGTCGACGATCGCGTCGATCCGCTCGGCCACGGAGATCCGGAGGCTCTCCTTCGTGATCGGGGCGGGGAGGAGGTTCCCGTCGTTCGAGATGTGGATGAAGGGGAGCCCGTTGCTCAGGAAGAACTCGTAGAAGCGGGACGGGCCGCCGTTCAGCATCCGGAAGCGGTACTTGCGGCGGGCGACGTTGAAGTAGGGCTGGATCTTCCCGTTGACCGTGTCCTTGTCCCCGAGCAGGCCGTCGAAGTTGAAGGTGTCGAAGAAGACCTGTCCGTTCGCCTGGAAGAGCTTGTCCGCGAAGAAGAGGGGGACGTCGAAGGCGCCGCTCGGGAGCTGCAGGCCCGTCAGCTCGTTGCCGGTGTCGAGGTTGTCGAACAGCGAGTACATCCCGGCGAGCCCCTTGTAGACGTTCGGCGCGGTGAAGTCGAAGCGGTGGTCGTGGTACCAGAGCGACGACAGCGCCTCGTTCGGGTCTCCGTTCGGCTGGTGCGTGCTCGCGAACCCGGCGAGGACGTTGGGGTAGTGGTTGTCCTTGAAGAACGGCGTCGCGTAGAAGTCGGCCGGGTTCCCGTCGCTCTCCGAGGCGGTGTGCCCGTTGTGGAGGTGGATCGAGATCTCGGGGCGGCCCGGGCCCACGTGCTGCGCCACCGTCGGCAGGGAGTTGCGGAACCGCACGACGATCGGCTCGCCGTAGTTCGCCTTGATCAGAGGACCGGGGATCATCCCGTTGAAGCTCCAGACCGTGCTCGGGGCGGGGAGGTCGGGGTGGAACACGTGCGTCGTCTCCGCCGCGACCAGCTCGTAGGTCTTCTGCGGCAGGAACTGGCTCCACTTCTGGTGGGGCGCACGCGGGGCCTCCCCCTGAACCGGGAACTCCGCGGGAGCGGGGTTGAGGGCGACGTTCTGCGCGACCTGCTGCATCGGCAGGGCGACGGCCCAGGGCGTCGTCGGCGGGCTCGGCGGGAAGTCGTCCCGCCGGCGGACGAGGATGAGCGGGGAGCTGGTCCCCTTCCTCGCGACGAGGTACCCCCCGGTCGCGAGCAGCCCCATCTTGAGCAGGTCCCTCCGGCCGAGGCCGTCCGCCGCGCCGGGGGCGAGGCCCTTCTTCGACCTACGGAACGATTCGCCCTTCCTTTTCGAGACCATCCGCGAACCCCTCCGCTCGATCCTGGCCCGCGCGCCCCTCGCCTCCGGTCTCGAGGACCGGGGAGGGTTCGGGGCGGCGCAGGCCGGCGGTCGGGATGACCGGGGCCGGGATCGAGCCTGACCCGTGAACCTGGAGCGTGGAGGAAGGCTCGGTCGGAGGGACGGACGGGTGGGACGGAGCCGCGCGCGCTTTTTCGGGCGGAGAACCCCAGGACCTCCCGCCGGACGGGAGGCCTCCGGTCATCGGAACGAGCCACCTCGCGCGATCGTCCTTATCCATCATCGCGCCCGAGCGACCGAGAGCCAGACGCCGCGTGCCCTGCCGGCGTCCATCGACCGGCGGGGACTCTACGAAGGTCGGACGCGAAGCGTCAAGTGGGCTCTCGCGGTTCCAGCGTGGGGGACTACCCGAGCTCGAGCTGGCTCCGCGCGTCGACCTCGTCGCGGTGGATCTGCTCGATCGCGAGGCCGAGCGCCTCGTGGAGGGCGTATTCTGGCGGGAGGGCCTTCCGGAGCTGCCGGAGGAGCTGGATCGTCATCCGGAAGGTGCGGACGAGATCGCCGGCGGGGACGTTCGCGAACTCGCCCAGTTCCTCGAGGTGCTTGCCGCTCATCCAGGCGTCGAGGACCGGGGCGAGCCGCCAGGAGGGGGTGCGGATCGAGTCGGGGATGCCGTGCTTCCCCTCGAGCGCCATCAGGCGCTGGACGATCGCGTCGGCGCGCTCGCGGTGGACCCCGAGGAGGCGAGGATCGAGCCGGCCGAACTCGTCGCCGGGGCGCTCCTCGTAGACGAGGGCGGCGGCGGTGGCGGCGAGGGCGACCGGGGGCATCGGGTCGAGGACCCCCTCGAAGAGCATCTCCGTCCACTGGAGCTCGTAGCCGTTGATCCGGCGGGCGATCGAGCCGCGGTCGAGGATCCCCGCCGCGTCGAGGTAGTGGAGCTCCCGCAGGAGGTCGAGCTTGGCGTGGAGGAGGCGCAGCTGCTTCTCGCGGTTCTTCTCCGCCTTCCGGGGCCCGAGGTCGCGGAACTGGAAGGCGTTGAAGGAGCGCTCCCACGCCTCGAAGATCCGCTCCCCGAGGCGCTCGTGGAGGTTCAGGAGCGTCGAGTAGGAGAGGTTGAACCGGGAGCGGATCGGCTCGACGGTCCCGCTGAAGAGCCGGTCGAAGGGGGCCTCGCGCAGGTCGCGCGCGTCGATGACCGTGAAGACGAGGCCCTCCTCGTCGATCCCCTGCCGGCCGGCGCGGCCGGCCATCTGCCAGTAGTCGCGCGCGCCGAGGTAGCCGAAGGAGATCCCGTCGAACTTCCGGAGCGAGTGGAAGACGACGGAGCGGGCCGGCATGTTGATGCCGAGGGCGAAGGTCTCCGTCGCGAAGAGGAGCCGGATCAGGCCCGAGGTGAAGAGGCGCTCGACCAGTTCCTTGTGGAGCGGGAGCATCCCGGCGTGGTGGTAGGCGATCCCGCGGCGCGCGAGGCGCCGCAGCTCCTCGAGCTCGGGGGTCGCCTCGATCTGGAAGGTGGCGCAGATCTCCTCGACGAGGGTCTCCGCGCGGGCGCGCTCCTCGGGGGTGAGGAGATCGCGGAAGGCGTTCCCCTGCGCTCGGCGCTCGACCTCGCGGCGGCTGAAGCAGAAGCAGAGGGCCGGAAGGCCCCCCTTCTTCTGGAGGTCGTCGAGGAGGCGCTTGCTCTCCCGCCCCCCGCGGTGGCCGTTGCGCAGGTGGGAGCGGGAGCGGGAAAGGGCCCGGCGGCGGTCCTCGACCCGCAGGACCCCCATCGAGGGATGGAAGAGGAAGTGGCGCAGGGGCACCGGACGCTTCTTCGAGGCGACGACCTCGAGCTCCTGGGTGCGGACGGAGCGCAGCCAGTCCGCGAACTCCTCGAGGTTCGAGATCGTCGCCGAGAGGCCGACGAAGCGGATCGAGGGGGGGGCGAAGAGGATCGTCTCCTCCCAGACCGTCCCCCGCTCGAGGTCGTCCATGTAGTGGATCTCGTCGAAGACGACGAAGTCGACGTCCTCCAGGCGCTCGGGGTCGTCGAAGATCGTGTTCCGCAGGATCTCCGTCGTCATCAGGAGGAGGCGCGCCCCGGGGTGGATGGTGACGTCCCCGGTCATGATCCCGACGTCGACTTCCGGGTCGGCCCGGAAGTCGCGGTACTTCTGGTTCGAGAGCGCCTTGATCGGGGCGGTGTAGATCGCCCGGCGGCCGCGGGCGAGAGCGTCGTGGACGGCGTACTCCGCGACGAGGGTCTTCCCGGCGCCGGTCGGGGCGGAGACGAGGACGGAGCGGCCGAGGCGGATCGACTCGACCGCCTGGCGCTGGAACGGGTTCAGGACGAACCCCTTGAAGGTCTCGACCGGCATGGCTCCCCTTCCCCGGGGTCGCAGGAAAGGTAGGGAGGCGGGGGCGCCGTTCAAGGGGCGGCCTTGGCCGGAAGGTCCGGGGCCTGTAAAAGCGGTCCCCATGCGGGGCAAGCCGCGCGCTTCTCCGGGGAGCGCGCTCCGCCGGGTCCTCCTGGGGGGGGCGCTCGCCCTGACCCTCGCCTTCTACCTCGGGCGGGCGGCGACCGACGCGGCGGCGCGGAGTCCGACCTTCTTCGTCGATCCGACGCGCGCCGCGCTCGAGGAGGCTCCCCCGTGGCTCCCGCCCGAGTGGGCCGCGGAGGCGCAGGCGGCGCTGCGAGATCTTCCTCCCTTCTCCATCTTCGACTCCCGGGGGACGGAGGAGGCGGAGCGCGCCCTGCGGGGACTCAGGTGGGTGCGGTCCGTCGAGCCGGCAGGCCGGACGTTCCCGCGCGTCGCGCGACTTCGGATCCGGGTGCGGCGTCCCGTCGCGAAGCTCGAGACCGGCGGAGGGACGGCGCTCCTCGACGACGAGGGGATGCTCCTTCCCGTTCCCGGGCCGGAGAGGGAGGTCCACCTCCCGTCGCTGCCTCGCCTCCTCGCCACGCGGGGCGACCTCGGGGAGCCTCCGGGAGTCGGCGCCGCCTGGCGCGACCGGAGGGTCAGGACGGGAGTCGCGGCGGCGGTCGAGGTGCGCCCCCTCGTCCTGCGGAGAGGTCCGTCGCGGGTCGTCGCGATCGACGTCACGGCCGCGGACGGGAAGGACGGCCCCCTCGCTCCTCCCGTCGTCCTCCTCGCGGAAGGGGGAGCGCGGATCCTCTGGGGCCGGCCCGCGGCGGAGCGGGCGTTCGGCGAGCTCTCGACGGCGGCGAAGCTCGAGGCCCTCTCCCGCGTGGAGGCGACCTACCCCGGGCTCGCCGGGGTGAGGGAGGCCGACCTCCGGTTCGACCGCCCGGTCGTCGTCACGGACTCCTCCCGACTCGCCGACGCGCACTGAAGACCTGGGAGGAGAGCCCCGCGGGGAGGTGCCCGGGCCCGCTTCCCCCCTTCGGATTCCTCGCGGCGTGGGTGGGGATCCCCTCCCTCCTGCTCGCCGCCGTGCTCGCCGACGCCGCCCCGTTCGGGGCGGTCGATCCGGGAAGGGGAGTCCGGTTCCTCGAGGTGTGCCTCGCCCTCTTCGCCTTCCCCTTCGCGGCGGGGGAGAGAGGGGCCGCGCGGGCGGCGGTGTGCGCGGCGCTCGGGATGCCCCTCCTCGTCCTCGCCGAGCGCCTCGCCGACCGGACGCCGCTCGGACTTCCCGCCGCGCTCCCTCCCCTCGCCCTCCTCGCCGCCGCGGCGCTCGGCCGGGGGGGGCGACGCGGACCCTGGCACCTCGGCGCCGCGGCCGTCTGTTTCGGCCTCCCCTGGCTCGAGTACGTCGCCCTCGACTTCGGAGGCGGGGAGACGGTGCCGCTGGGCGCGCTCTCCCCCGCGCTCGGGGGAGGCCCCGCCTCCTCGGCTCTCCTCGGAGCGGCCGCCCTGGGGGGCTGGCTCGCCGGCCGGCGAAGGGAATGATCGGCCTCGCGGCGGTCGCGCTCCTTTCCGGGGTCGCGGATCTCGAGATCCGCGGCGTGCATCCCCTCGGCCCGCGCGCGGGACGTTGGTATCCGCTCGTCGCCTCGCGCGTGGAGGGGGGGGCCGTCACCTTCGACACCGACTCGGGCTCGGTGCGGTGGACCGGGACGATCGGGCCCGACTCGCGGGTCGAAGGGGCGATCCTCCCGCGGCAGGGAGACGCCGCGGCCCACGCCCGCGTCGGCGCGGCGCCCGGCGCGAGCCTGACCCTGCCGCCTCCGCCCGCCGGGCCCGTCGCGCTGGGGATCGGGCTCTCGGAGGCCGAGCGTGGGAGCCTGGCGGCCGGCGGCTGGATCGTGAGCCTCCTCGACCCCTCCCGTCCCTCGGAACTGGAGCCGTTCCGGCTCGATCTCGCGGACCTGGTCGTCTTCGGCGACCGTTCCCCGGCTCTGGGGGAGGGGGCGGTCTCGGCGGTGGAACGCTGCCTGGGCGCGGGGATCCCGGTGGCGGTCGCCGAGGAGGCGGCCCTGGCTCTCTTCGCAGGTCGCCCCCCGAGGGGACTCCGTCCGATCGCGGAGCCCGCGCGCGGGAAGGACCCGCCGCTGCGCGTGCGCGAAGGGGCATCCCCGCCGAGGAGGGTCGCGTTCTGCGGCCTCGAGGGGAGCCTGGGGGCCCTGCTCCTCGGGCCTATCGCTCTCGTCCTCCTCGGCCCGCTCCTCCGCGGTCGAGCCGGAGGGAGGAGCGCATCGATCGCCGCCCTGCTCGGTGGAGCGGCCCTCACGCTCCTCGCCGGGACGATCCCGCTTCCCGCGTCATCCGAGATCCGGCTCGCGATCCTCGATCCCGCCTCGGGCGCGAGCCGCCTGGAGCGGATCCTCCTCGACGGGGGGACGACGGCCTTCCGCCTTGAGACCGGGGAGGCGGTGTGGCCCGGGGGGGAGTCGGACCGCCTCGATGTCGAGAGGACCGCCGGCGGGACGTCGTTCCGCGTGAGGGGCGCGGCCCGCGTCGCCGGGGTCGGACCCTCCCCCGTGCGCGTAACCCACCTCGACGGGGAGAGGGGCACCTTCTCGCTCGATCCGATCGGGCCCGGCTGCGTCCTGCGGGAGGGCCGGATCGTCGGGGCGGTCCCCCCGCTCGGGCGCGGGGACCGGATCCCCCCCGCGGTCGAACGGGAGGGGTCCCGTCCGTCGCGCCGCCTGCGAGCCCTCCTCGACCTGATCGAGCCTCCGCCCGGCGAGGTCTTCCTCGCGGAGATCGCCGCGCCGGGAGGTCCGGCCACCTTCCTCCTCGCCCGGTCCAGCGGGGATTGACCGGTCCGCCGCCTCCGCTACACTCCTCCGCCCTTCCTCCACGAGCGGTCCCCGGAACCGGCGGGACCGGGGAGAGGTCCGCGCACCGGCCGGTTCCCGCGAACGAAGAGCCTCCCTTGCCTGCCACGATGAATCGAACGATCAGCGCCAAGGCGCCCGAGGTGCCGCGGGGGTGGTTCCTCGTCGACGCCGCGGCGGAGCCCCTCGGCCGCATGGCCGCGCGGGTGGCCCGCGTCCTCATGGGGAAGCACCGGCCCCTCTACACCCCGCACTGCGACACCGGAGAGTTCGTCGTCGTCGTGAACGCCTCGAACACGAAGCTCACGGGGAAGAAGGCCACGGAGAAGATCTACCAGCGGTACTCGGGATATCCGGGGGGCCGCAAGGAGATCCCCTACCCCCGGTTCGCCTCGAAGGACCCCACGCGGCCCATCCGGGTCGCCGTCGAGCGGATGCTCCCGAAGGGCCCCCTCGGCAAGCGGATGCTCCGCAAGCTCAAGGTCTACGCGGGGACCGACCACCCGCACGCCGCGCAGCGGCCGCAACCCTTCCCTGCCTGACATGCCCGACCCGAACCCTCCCCTCCCGGCCGCGGACTCCCCGGCGCCCGAGGCGCCTCCCGCCGTCGCTGCTCCCGCGGCGACCGCGCCCGCTCCCGCTGGCATCCCCGTCCCCGCGCCTCCCCCTCCCCCCTCCGGCGAGGGTCCCTTCCTCGGCACGGGTCGGCGCAAGACCGCCGTCGCCCGGGTCCGCGTGAAGGTCGGCTCGGGGGCGGTGCGGATCAACCAACGGGACCTGCGGGAGTTCTTCCGCGGGGACCAGGACCGGGCGATCGCCACGAGCCCCCTCAAGTGCACCGGGATGGGGGAGCGGGTGGACGTCTGGGTGAACGTCGAGGGAGGCGGGAGCACCGGGCAGGCGGGCGCCGTCTGCATGGGGCTCGCCCGGGCGCTTCGCCGCTACAGCGAGACCTTCGAGCCGGCTCTGCGGGAGGCGGGGCTCCTCACCCGGGACTCGCGGAAGAAGGAGCGCAAGCACTACGGGCGCAAGGGCGCCCGGCGCTCCTTCCAGTGGACGAAGCGGTAGGGGCGCGCGGGAGCGCTTCCGGGGGGATCGGCCCCGGGCTATAGTCGGCGCGTCGACCCCGGAGGCAGATCCCCGCAGGCGGGGCAAGCAGGCGCGATGGCCGGTCATTCGCACTGGGCCCGGATCAAGCACCAGAAAGGGGCGGCCGACGCCAAGCGCGGCCAGCTCTTCTCGAAGCTCGCCAAGGTGATCATCTCCGCGGCGCGGCACGGCGGCGGGGACCCCGACTCGAACCTGAAGCTTCGCTACGCGATCGAGAAGGCGCGGGCGGCGAACATGACCCGCGACTCGATCGAGCGCTCGGTCAAGAAGGGGACGGGGGAGCTCGGGGGGGCCGCCTTCGAGGAGATCCTCTACGAAGGGTACGGGAAGGGGGGGGCGGCGATCCTCGTCGAGGTCCTCACGGACAACCGCCACCGCAGCTCCCCCGAGCTGAAGAAGGTCTTCGAGCGCCACGGCGGACACCTCGGTGCGAGCGGGTCGGTCGCCTGGATGTTCGAGAAGAAGGCCCTGTTCAACGTGAAGTCGGGGGCCGTCCAGGAGGACCGGCTCTACGAGGCGGCGATCGAGGCGGGGGCCGAGGACGTGGCGACCTCGGAGGGCTTCTACCAGGTCTCCGGCGAGCCCACGCAGTTCCTCCCGATCAAGGGGGGCCTCGAGAAGGCGAAGATCCCCCTCGAGTCGGCGGAGGTCGGCTACCGTCCGAAGACGACCGTCCCCCTCGAGGCCTCCGCGGCGCGCCAGGTCCTCGCCCTCATGGACGAGCTCGACAACCACGAGGACGTGCAGAACACATACTCGAACTTCGAGATCCCCGACTCCGTGATGGCGGAGATGGAGAAGACATGAGCCCCGCGGCGCCCCGGCTCACCTTCCTCACGGCGGACGACGACGCCGCCGCGAGCCTCCAGGCGGCGGCGCGGGAGGCGGACTTCCCCGCGGAGCGGCGGCGGACCGCCGAGGGGGCGGAGAGGCTCGAGGGGATCGTCCTCCTCGACGACCGGCTCCCCGACCGGAACGCCTACGAGCTGTGCCGCGCCCTCGCCTCGAAGGGGCGCGCGAGGATCCTCGTCGGCCACCGCGACGGGGATCCCTCCGCCCCCTCGATCGCGCGCTTCTGCGGCGCGGAGGGGACGCTCCGGATCCCCCTCGAGGCGCGGGAGCTGAAGGCGGCCCTCGCCCGCCCGAAGGCCCCGACCGTCCCGCCGGAGGCGAAGCGCGGGGGGGAGCGGGCGATGACCCTCCCGCCCGCGCTCGCCGAGCGGATGCTCCAGGAGCGCGGCGCCGAGGCCGCCGACCCGAGCTCCGCCCTGGTCGAGTTCCTCTGCGACCCGGAGACGAAGCTCTTCAACGCCCCGTACCTCCTCTTCAAGCTCGACGAGGAATTCAAGCGGGCGCAGCGCTTCAAGATGCCCCTCTCGTGCGTCGTCCTCGGCTTCGACGGGGAGGCCTCCGCCGACGCCCTCCTCGACCTCGCCTCCGTGTTCCTCCTCGAGTCGCGCGACGTAGACGTCCTCGGGCGGTTCGACCTCAACCGGTTCGTCTTCCTCCTCCCGAACACCGGGGAGGAGGGGGCGCGCAAGATGGGGACCCGGATCGCGGAGGCCGCGCGGAAGAAGGAGCTGCGCGACCTCGCGGGGGACCCCCTCGCCCTGTCGGTCGGGATCGCCGTCGCGCCCGGGACGGGCTTCGAGACGCGGGACGACCTCCTGCGGGGGGCGCAGGCCGCCTGCGAGAAGGCCCGGGAGGGGGGGGGAGGGGTGGTCGCCGGCCTTCCTTCACCCGGGACCAAGGGGAAAGCGCGCCGGTAGTACCTCCTGGCGCGCCGCCGGAGGGAACCGCATATTACTTCCGGCCGTCGGAGGTGATGGACCCGGCGGCCCGTCCCCGACCCCTGACCGCGCCAGCCGGCGACCCATCCCGCCCAGGCTCCCTTCCTCCGGAGGCAGGTAGATGAACCTCTCTCTCCCCTCGGCCGCGCTCGCGGTGGCCCTCCTCTCCTTCCCCGCGTCCGCGGCCGAGCGCCAGGACCTGCGCGCCCTCGAGCAGGCGTTCGAGGCGCGATACGGCCCGGGGTGGACCTTCGAGTGGGACGGGGAGACGGAGACCCCGAGCGCCGTCTTCGGCCCCGGGGCGCCCGTGGCGCCGGCAGGGGAGATGACGGAGTCCCAGGCCCTCGAGGTCGGCGCCGCCCTCCTCGAGGCGAACCGGGACCTCCTCGGGGCCGGTCCCGACTCCTTCGTCCCGGTGATCAACCGCCGGGCGCGCAACGTCCACTACCTCGTCTACCGCCAGACCTACGCCGGCCTCGATGTGATCGACAGCCGCGCCGACCTCCGCATCCACGTCGCGACCGGGAACCTCTCCCTCCTCGGCTCCCGGGCCCTGCGCGACCTCAGCCTCTCCGTCGAGCCCACGATCTCCGCGGAGACCGCCGCCTCGATGCTCGCCGGCCTCGGGTTCGTCGCCGGCCGCGACCACGTCGGGGGCTCGCGCCTCGTCGTCTTCCCCGTCGAGGGGAAGGGGCGCCTCGCCTGGGAGGTCGACGCGCAGATCGAGGAGCCGCTGACCCACCCGCTCCTCTACGTCGACGCCCGGACCGGGGAGGCCCTCGAGGTCCGGGAGCAGATCCACAACGACTACAGCGGCAACGTCAGCGGCAACGGGACGACCACCCTCCTCCCGGACACGGTCGCGAACCCGCCCGTGATGCAGCCGATCGAGGGGGTGACCGTGAATATCCCCGGCATCGGGAGCGCGACGACCGACGCCGCCGGGAACTTCACGATCCCCTCGGCCTCGGGCGCCGCGCAGTCGGTCACGGTTTCCCTGGTGGGCCCCTTCTTCGACGTCAACAACAACAACGCGACGACCTCCTGGAACCCCGCCGACGACATCACGGTGACCCAGATGATCCCGGCGGGGGGCTCGGCGAACTTCGTCTTCAACGCCGCGCCCGTCCAGTTCGGGACCGCCCAGGTGAACGGGGCGAACTTCACCCAGAACGTCCACGACTACGTCGCCGGCATCCTCGGGGCGACCGGGATGGACATCCCCGTGCCGGTCTTCGTGAACCGCTCCGCCACCTGCAACGCCTTCTTCACGTCGGCGAGCGGCGGGAGCATCAACTTCTACAACGCGGGGGGCAGCTGCCCGAACACGGCCTACTCGACCGTCGTCTACCACGAGTGGGCCCACTTCCTCGACTATTCGATCGGCGGGATAACGAACTCGGGCGTGGGCTCCGGCCTCTCCGAGGGGATCGGCGACTTCGTGAGCGCCTTCCTCACCGGCCAGCCGATCACCGGGCAGGACTTCTCAGGGCCGGGGACCTTCATCCGGACGGCGGACAACAACCACGTCTGGCCCGTCCCGAACTGCAACACCTTCGAGACCCACTGCGTCGGCAACCTCTGGTCGGGCTTCACCTGGCACTCCCGCGCGAACCTGATCGCGGCGCTCGGCGCCGCCCCGGGGACGACGCTCGCGGAGGACCTCTGCTTCAACACCCTCTACGGGAACGCCTCGCGGTGGCCGAACGCGATCCGGGAGGTCTTCCTCCAGGACGACGCCGACGGGAACCTGGCCGACGGGACCCCGAACCAGTCGGCCCTCGGAGCCTCCGCCCTCCGCCACGGCTTCCTCGCCGAGGAGTTCAGCCCGACGGTCTTCTCCCACACGCCCCTCCCCGACACGACGGTGACGACCGTCCCCTACCCGGTTTCCGTCACCGTCACGTCGAAGGTCGACTCCGGGGCGACGATCACCGGCGTCAACCTCTCCTACTCCACGAACGACGGCGTCTCCTTCACGACCGTCGCGCTCGCGAACGCGGGCGGGGGCCTGTACACGGGATCGATCCCGGCGCAGACGGGCCCGAAGGCGATCAAGTACTACTTCGAGGCGACGAACAGCCAGGGCTACGTCCGCCGCCACCCCGTCGTCCCGCAGGGGAGCGCGGCCGCGTCCTACTGGCCCGCCGTCTCCACCTTCGTCTTCGACGTCGGGGTGAAGACGATCGTTTTCTCCGACGACTTCGACGGCGGGGCGAACGGCTGGACCGAGGTCCTCGTGGCGGGCACGAGCGAGGACTGGATGCAGGGAGTCCCGAACGAGATCGGGAACAACGATTTCGACCCGACCGACGCGGTCTCCGCCCCGAACGTCCGCGGAACCGACCTCTCCCCCTCGGGCTTCAACGGGAACTACGCCAACTCGACGACGGAGGAGCTCGTCTCCCCGGTCTTCAACCTGGCGGGGCTCACGGGGGCGCGCCTGCGCTTCGAGCGCTGGCTGACGGTCCAGACGAACGACACCGCCCGGATCCTCGTCGACGGAGTCGAGGTCTACGCCACGACGAGCCCGGGAGGCTTCGGCCAGAACGCCTGGATGACGATCGACACCTCGATCGGCTCGATCGCGGACAACAACCCCTCCTTCCAGGTCGCCTACCGGATCGAGTCGAACACCTCGACGAACTCGGGCTCGGTCCACGGCGGCTGGAACCTCGACGACTTCGTCCTCTACCGCCTCGAGCCCAATCCTCCCTGCGCCTCCCCCCTCGTCCTCGGGGCGGGCACGGCGGGGACGGGCGGGTTCGTCCCGACCCTCTCCACCTCCGGCGGGGTCTCCCAGATCGGGAACTCGGCCTTCGGCCTGGCCGTCGGCAACGCCCGGGGCGGGGCGTTCGCGGTCCTCTCCCTCAACCCGGTCGAGACCGCCATCCCCTTCGCGGGGGGGACGATCTTCGTCGTGCCGGGGGCCGCGGTGAACTTCGTCCTCGGCGGGGCCGCGGGGGTCGGCGGCGCGGGGAGCGCCACGATCCCGATCCCGATCCCGTATGTCCCCGCCTTCGTCGGGGCGACGGTCTCCGCCCAGTCCGGGATCCTGGACCCGGCGGCGAACTCCGGGGTCACCCTGACGCCGGGCCTCCGGGTCACCATCTGCCTGTAACGCACCTTTCGACGTCCTCGCGGGGGACCGGGGAACCTCCCGGTCCCTCGCTTCGTCTACTTTCCGGACGGACCCCTCGGTGCGATCTCCGTGGGTCCGTCGGTCGCTCCGCTGGCGGCGATTGGCAACGGCATCTGTTCCAGGAGGGTTGCCGATGCATCTCCTCGCTCGATTCGCGCCGGTCGCGCTCCTCGTTTCGTTGGCGGTTCCCGCGCAAGGGCAGTCGGCGGCGGGAGCCGAACAGCTGGTCGGACCGAGCCGGGGAGCGGTCGACGTCCGGAGGCCGCCCGTCGCCTTCATCGAGAACCGCGGGCAGTGGGGGGAGTCGTCGAGGTTCGTCGCGAGATCGGGGGCGGTCACGACGGGAATCGAGGCCGGCGGCTTGCGCCTCGCCCTGCTGCGCCGGGAAGAGGACCGGTGGGACGGAGCGGTCGTGCGCCTCGCGTTCGAGGGGGCGTGCGCCGGGGTCCGGGTGGAAGGCAAGGCGAGGGCGCCCGGGTCGCACAACTTCCTCCTCGGGGCCGAGCCTTCGCGATGGCGCGTCGAGGTCCCGGCGTACGAGTCGGTCCTCTACCGCGGCGTCCACGAGGGGATCGACGTTCGTGTCCGGCACGACGGAGACCGGATCGAGTACGACCTCCTCCTCGCGGAGGGAGCCGACCTCGACCGCTTCCGGGTCCGATGCGAGGGGGCCGGGGCGATGCGAGTCGGCGCCGACGGGGCGCTCGTCCTCGAGACCCCGGTGGGGGAGGTGCGCCAGCCGAGGCCGGCCGCGTGGGTCGTCCGCGGAGACCGGCGCGAGCCCGTCGAGTGCTCGTTCCGGCTCCTCGGCGGAGACCGCTTCGGATTCTCCTGCCCGGCGCGCGAGCCTCGGCAGGCGCTCGTCGTCGACCCGGGAATCGTCTACTCCACCTACGTCGGGGCCTCGGGCTACGACGAGATCACCGACCTCGCCGTCGACGCGAGCGGCGGGGCGATCCTCGTCGGGCGCTCGAACTCGATGGACCTGCCGGCGACGCCCGGGGCGTTCTCGACGACGAGCGGCGGGGGGTTCGACGCCTTCGCCATGAGGCTCTCCCCGACGGGAGGCTTCCTCGTCTACGCGACCTACCTGGGTGGCTCGTCCCTGGACGAGGCGTACGGCGTCGCTGTGGACCCCTCGGGAGCCGCGACCGTCGTGGGGAAGACCTGGTCCGCGAACTTCCCGGCGACGCCAGGCGCGTTCTCGACGACGCTCTCGGGCCTCACGGACGGATTCGTCGCGAGGCTCCTCCCGACGGGGGCGGCCCTCTCCTTCGCGACGTTCCTCGGGGGCGCCGGGGACCAGAGCGCCGTGGCCGTCGGCGTGGACTCGACCGGGTCGGCGATCGTGGCGATGGTTGGCGCGAACTTTTTCGTCGGCGGGATGGTGCTCAAGCTCTCCCCCTCCGGTTCCACCTTGCTCTACTCGACGAGCCTCGACCCCCCCTCGGCGTACGCCTCCGCGTGGGATCTCGCGGTCGCCCCGGACGGGAAGGCCTACGTCGCCGGAGGCTTCTTCAGCAGCATCACCTGGGTGAAGGAACTCTCGGTCGCCGGGGCGGTGACCGCGACGACTCCGAACCTCTGGTATGGGGTTCCGTTCACCATCGCTCTCGACCCCGCAGGAGGACCGGTCGTCGCCGGGTCGACCTCTGGGGGCATCCCGACGACGCCCGGCGCGTTCGACACCACCGCCAACGGCGGCTCCGACGCCTTCGTCGCCCGCTTCACCCCTTCGCTCGGCGCCTTCGTCTACTCCACCTACCTCGGGGGAATCGAAGAGGACGAGGCGTACGGCGTCGACGTCGATTCCTCGGGAGCGGTGACGGTCGCGGGCCACACGGAGTCGACGAACTTCCCCGTGACGCCCGGCGCGTTCGACACGGCGTGGAACGGAGGAGGATTCCTCGGGGATGCCTTCGTCACCCGGCTCTCTCCGAGCGGCGCGAGCCTCCGGTACTCGACCTTCTTCGGCGGCGCGACGGACGAGGAGGCGCTCGCCCTGGCGCTCGACTCCGTCTCCGCGGCGACGATCGCCGGACGGACTGCGGGCCCCTACGCGGGGACCTTCCCGGTGTCTCCGGGTGCGCTGAGTTCGAGCGGGACCGGGGCATGGGAGGGGTTCGCGGCGCGACTCGACATGCTTCCTGCGGGGGCGACCGCCTACGGGGTCTCGACGCCGGGCTGCGCAGGTCCCCTCGCGATGGGGCTGACCTCGATGCCGCAGGTCGGGAACGCGGGATTCGGGCTCACGTGCACGGACGCGCCCTCGCTCGGGGCGGGCATCCTCGGGATCAGCCTCGCGCCCGCCTCCCCGCCGTTCTTCGTCGGAGGAGTCCTCGTGGCGATCGACCCGACGGTCGTCCTGCCGTTCCCGGTCACGAGCAACGCGGTCGGCGCGAGCGAGGTCCCCATCCCCATCCCCGCGAACGCCGCGCTCGGCGGACTGCGGGTATTCGCCCAGTTCTTCTGGCCGAGCCCCTGCGCTCCCGGCGGCGTCAGCGGGTCGAACGCCCTGTCCCTCCAAGTCCAGCCCTAGGAGGCGGGAAAGGGCGCGCGCGCTCCGGCCGACGGCCGGCGAGAATAAACCCCGGCCCGCCCCGAATGGGCCGGCCACTCCCATGATCGGGAGGTGGATTCGACTGATCGAGGCCGAACGCGCCCTCGCCGGCTCGCGCTGGGAGGAGGCCCTCGACCTCGCCGGGCACGCGAGCGTCCGCGCGCACCGGCGCGCGGAAACGGTGCGCCGGAAGGCGGCCGAGGCGCTCCTCGTCCGCGCGCGAGAGCACCTCGGCAGGGGCGAGCTTTCGGCCGCTCTGGGGGATCTCAAGTGCGCGGCCCGGGCGGCCACGGGAAACCCCGAGGAGGCGCGGCTCGAGGCGGAGATCCGGCCTCGCCTCGAGGAGCGGGAGGCTCGAAAGCGATTCGTCGAGGAGGCGCTCGCGGCGGCGCAGAAGGCCGAGAAGGAGGGGAACCTCCTCCAGGCTCGCGAGCGGCTGCGCAGCCTTCCCTCGCCTCCTCCGTCCGTCGCGGAGCGCGTGACCGCCCTCGATGCCCGGATCGCGGAACAGGAACGGCTCGTCGAGGGAATCGCGCTCGCGTGCGAGAACGGGGCGCCGGAGGCGGCCGAGGAGGGGGTCGTGAAGCTCCGGCGGATCGCGCCGAGGCACCCGCTGCTCCCCTCCCTCGAACGGGCGCTCGACACGGTCCGACGGGTCCCGGCGCTGCGGACCGAGGCGGAACGCGCGGCCGCAGGCGCCGCCTCGCACGCGTTCGCCTTCCTCTCCCGGCACGCTCCGCTCCACCCCGACCTCTTCCGGACCCCCGAGGGGGAGGCGATCGTCCGCGCGGTCCGCGAGGCCCGCCGCGGGCGGGTGCTCGAGCACCTCCGGGCCGGCGAGTTCCGGGCGGCGGGGGCGCAGGCGAGGCGCCTGGCGGCGGCGGGGGAGAGCGCGGAGGGTCAACCCTTCGTCCTCGCCACGCTCGCCGCCGCGCGCGGCGCGGAGGCCCTGGCGCGTGGGGAGCGCCGGATCGCGCACGACGCCTTCGAGCGCGCGGCGAGGGCGCACCCCGAGGTCGCCTCGGTCTGCCCGAAGGGGGTGGACGGGCTCGAGCGGGGGGGAGAGGAGGCCGCCCAGACCGGCCATGGACGCCTGCTCGAGGCGCAGCTCGAGGTGGTCCGCCGGCCCTGGGACGCCGCGGTGGTCGAAGGGGCGCTCCGGCTCGCGGAGGCCGAGGAGAAGCGCTCGGGGAAGGACCCCGTCGCGGCGAGGATCCGCGCGGCGCGCCCGATCGCGCAGCGCCACCGGGGATTCCGGGATGCGCTCGAACGCGGGCTATTCGCGCACGCGGGCCGGGAGCTGGCCGCGGCGGTCGAGGGGTTGCGGCGGCTGGAGGATCTCGAGGCGGCGGAGGACCTGCGCCTGGAGGGAACGGGGGCCCTCCTCGAGGCGATGGGGGAGCGCGTGCGGGAGGGGAAGCGCGAGGCGGTGGCGGAGGCGGCGCACGACTCGGCGCTCGAGGATCTCTGCGAAGGCCTCTTCGAGGAGAGGCTCCTCGGCCTACGGGACGCCGCTCCGGCGACTCCCGGGGTGCGAAAGGAAGGAGGGGGTCGCAAGCGGGACGGATTCCCCTGGCGCTTCGTGATCCGCATGGACGAGGCCGCCGACGCCCTCGTCCTCGCCCGCGACGAGATCCGGATCGGCCACGCCCGCGAGCCGTCGAACGACCTCCCGCTCCTCGCCCGGGTCGCGGCGGCCCACGCCGAGATCCGCCGAAAGGTCTCCTTCCACGAGGGGGTGGCCTACGAGCTCCTCCCGGCGCCCGGGAAGCCGGTGTCGAGGAACGGGAAGGAAGCCCGCGGGCCCGTCCCCCTCCAGGACGGGGATCGGGTCGCGCTCGGGGAGACCTTCGCCTTCCGGTTCCGGCTCCCCTCGGGCCGGAGCCGCTCGGCTCTCCTCCAGCTCGAGCCGGGCTGCGAGATCGGCGGGGCGACCGCCGTGATCCTCCTCAAGCCTGGCGCCGACGGTCGGATCGGCATCGGCGGGGGGGCCGACGCCCACCTCGGCGCGGGCCGGAGAAGCGAACGCGTCTATCTGTTCCTCGACGACCGGGGGACCCTCCTCGGCCGGTCGGAGGAGCCCCTCCTCGTCGACGGCGCCCCCGCGGAAGGGGAGGCTCCCCTCTCCGGCGGGGAGGAGGTCGCGGCGGGGAGCCTGCGGTTCCTCCTCTCCCGCGACTGAAATAAACGGCGGGCTGCGGGGAATAGCGCCGCCGCCCCAGCCGCCGTCCCCCTGAACGGCGGCGCCCGGCCCGATGAGCGCCCCCTATCTGCTCGGCCTCGTCCTCCTCGGCTCCGACCTTCCCCTCTCGCCGGACCTCGAGAGCGCGGCGGCGGCGGCCGTCGCGGAGATCCGCGCGCTCCTCTTCTCGGTCCCGGAGCCGGCGGGCGACTCCTGGGTCCTCCGCAGGGAGAGAGGCTCCCCCGAGGAGATCCTCCCCCCGGTCCTCGCCGCCCTGGCCCGGGAGGGGGTCGCGGCCGAGGTCGGAAAGGGAGGAGGCGGGGTCGTTCTCGAGGTCGGCCACCTCCGCACCAAGGGGGGGGAGGCGCTGGTGCTCAAGGTCCTCTCCCCTCCGGGAGGGGTCGTGCTGGCCCCCTTCGTCCGCAAGGAATGGGTCCGCGGACCGCCCCCGGCGCCCGGGAAGGGCGGGATCGCCTGCCGGGGGGAGTCGGAGGTCGAGATCGGCGAGGCCCGGGCGACCGACCGCGCGATCGCGGCCGGAGCGGCGCAGCTGAGGCAGGACCTTGCCCGGTGCGGGATCGACCGGCGGTCCCTCGACCGCCTCCTCCCCGATGGGGAGGCCGCCCGCCGGTTCCTGAAGGACCTCTTCGTCCGGAGGGAGGGCTCCGGGGAGACGTGGCGCGCCCAGTCGTTCTTCCAGGCGACGGGAGAGGAGATCCGGGGGCTCGCCCGGGAGGCCGCCCGGATCGATTCGCAGATCCGCGGGTCGCGGCTCCGGAGGGCGCTCGGCCTCCTCGGGATCGCGGGGGCTTCCTTCCTCCTCTACCTCTGGCTCGACTTCGCGACCTCCGGCCGGTGGACGAACCAGGTCCGCCTCCTCGCCCTCGGGCTGGCCGCCGGGGGGGCGGTGGCTCTCCTGTGACGACAGACGGAGGAGGAACGGCTACCATGTCGGCGGAGGATCGCACGGAAGCGAGCGCGGCCATGCCGGAGCCCTCCGAGACGAACGCGGGCGCGCCGGAGCGGGTGTTCGCCCCGGGTCCGACGCCCGAGACCGGGCGCGGCGGGGCGAACTGGGAGGCCTTCTACCGGAACTACAGGACGCCCGGCTACATCCCGGGCTTCGAGATCCTGAACCGGCTCGGCGCGGGGGTCTTCGGCGTCGTCTTCAAGGCGCGCAAGCTCTCGATCGGGAAGCTCTACGCGATCAAGTTCCTCAAGGTGGACGACGACTCCGTGAAGGAGGCGGTCCGCCGGGAGATCGAGTCGGTCCGCGTCTTCGCCCAGATCGACCACCCCAACCTCGTCTCGATCGAGGACCGGGGCGAGGTCGACGGGATCCCCTACATCGTGATGGAGTACGCCGGCGAGGAGACGCTGCGCCGGCGGCTGGAGGGGGGCCCGCTGGCGCCGGCGGAGGCGCTCCGGATATTCGAGCAGGTCGCTCGGGGGGTCGACGCGCTCCACGAGCGGGGCCTCGCCCACTTCGACCTCAAGCCGGCCAACGTCTTCCTGAAGGGGGCCACGGCCCGCGTCGGGGACTACGGGCTCTCGAAGCTGATCAGCGAGTCGCGGCAGACCCTCTCCTTCGGCCGGGGGACCCCCTACTACATGTCGCCGGAGATGCTGCGGCGCCACGGGGACCACCGCTCCGACATCTACTCCCTCGGCTGCCTCCTCTACGAGATGGCGACGGGGGAGGTCCCCTTCAAGGGGGAGACGGAGTGGGAGGTCCTGCGGCGCCACGAGAACGAGCCGGTCTCCTTCCCGGCGGGATTCCCCGCCGAGTTCCGGGGCGCCATCGAGCGCTGCATGGAGAAGGATCCGGCGCGACGCTATCCGGACGTCTCGACCCTGCTCGCCGACCTCGCCGTGCCGGCCGGGGAGGGGAACGGCCGCCCCCGCGCGGCCGCCGCCGGGCCGGAGCCGTCCGCCGGAGCGCCCTTCGAGCGGCCCGGGATGGGGCTGCGCGACCGGTGCGTGGTGTTCATGGGAGACCTCCGGGAGCTGCGCCGGAGGATGCAGGCGCGGCGGGCCGCCGCGAACGGCCGGGCCGGGGAGGAGGGGAAGGGGATCGCCGCCTCCTCCGCCGGCGGTGCGGCCGCGGCGGCGGCGGGCGCGGCCGCGGCGGGCACGGAGCGGATCTTCGAGACCGCGGCGGCCGGGATCGGAGGGGCGGCGCGCGGGCTCGGACGGGCCGTCTCCTTCCTCGCCGTCCTCCCGTTCCGGATCGTGGGCGTCCTGATGCGCGTCGCGCTCTTCGTCTTCGGGCTGTTCGTCGCGTTCTACGTGTGCGCCCTCCTGATCAAGGTCTTCACCCGGGTGATCAGCGGGATGGCGCGAGGGCTGTGACCCCCGCGGTCGATCCCGATCCGGGCAAGCTCCAGGCGCGCGACGAACCGGAGTGGGACCGCGCGATCCGGGAGTACTGGCCGCGCGTCTTCCGCTACGTCGGCAAGCACATCCCCGACCGCGACGCCTGCGAGGACCTGACCCAGAGCACCTTCCGCGGCGCGGTCGAGGGGATCGGCCGGTTCGACCGCCAGTACAACTTCGAGCAGTACCTCTTCGGGATCGCCAAGAACCGGGTCATCGACTTCCTGCGCCGCAAGCGCCCGCTCCCCTGGAGCCCGATGACCGACCCGGACGGCTCGAGCGTCTTCTCCGGCCTCGAGGCGCGCAAGCGCGAGGAGGAGACCCCGAGCCGCGTCCTCATCGGGAGGGAGACCCTGGAGCGGCGGCGGCGCGCCCTCGTCGACGCGCTGCGCCGCTTCGTCCAGGAGGAGTGGGAGGCGGGCCAGCACCGGCGGCTCGCCGTGGTCGAGGCGCTCTTCGTCGCGGGGGTGCGGAACAAGGACGTCTGGAAGCGCTTCGGCCTGAAGGACGAGGTGGCGGCGGCGGGGATCAAGTTCCGCGCGATCCGCCGCGTCCGGGAGCTGCTGCGCGACCGGGATCCGGGGATGTCCCTCTTCCCCGACCTCCACGCCGAGGGGGGGAAGGCGGGGGGGGGCTGAGGGGTGGATCCGCAGGAGCTCTTCGACCTCGAGATCGGCCGTCTCTGGACCGAGGAGCGCGTCTCCTGCCCCCACCGGACCCTCCTCCAGGCCTACCTCGACGGGCGCGGGTCGATCGAGAAGGGGGCGCGGGAGTTCGTCGCCTTCCACGTCGAGGAGCTCGGCTGCCCCGCCTGCCGGGTCGAGGTCGAGGACTTGAAGGCCGCCGCCGCGGCCGCCCCCGCTCCGGCCGCGCCGGGCTCCGCCGCTCCCCCTCCGCCCGCGGGCACGGCGAAGCGCCTCCTCACCGAGACCCAGATCCGCGAGCGCTCCCGCGGCAAATAAGGTCCGGGGCCCCCGTAATCCCGCCCCGTCGCTCGGGCCGCGGTGCGCCGGGCGGCCCCGAGGACCCCGCACCGCAAAGGAGCGTTCGCGATGTTTCGCATCCTCAAGTGGACCGCGTTCGGAGCCCTCGCGCTCCTCGGCGTGGGCTTCGCGGTCTTCGGGGCGCACCTCCCCTCCTACGTCGGCACGGGGGTCAGCCTCGCCTCGAAGGCGGGGAAGGAGCGGATCCCGATCGAGTTCGAGCTGCGCCGCGCCGAGGGGCTGATCGACGGGATCCTCCCGGAGATCCAGGCGTGCAAGAAGGTGATCGCGGAGGAGGAGGTCGCGATCGAGTCCCTGAAGAGGGAGATCGCGGCGCTCGAGAAGGCGCAGGCCCGGGGGGAGGAGAAGGTGCGGACGCTGCGCGGCACCCTCGGCGGCGGGGGGGACCACTTCCGGTTCGCCGGGGTCGACTACCCGCGCGCGAGCGTCGAGAAGGAACTCGAGCGCTCGTTCGACGCCTTCCGCAACGAGGCCTCCCTCCTCGAGAGCAAGCGCCGGCTCCGGGAGAGCCGCGAGAAGTCCCTCGTCGCCGCCCGCTCCAAGCTCGAGGCGGTCCGGGGGGAGAAGGGGCACCTCGAGACCCAGCTCCAGCACCTCCACGCGCAGCTGCGCCAGGTCCAGGCGCTCGAGTCGACGACGAAGGTCGCCCTCGACGCGGGCCAGCTCCAGCGCGCCCGCCAGGTCCTCTCCGACTGCCAGCACCGGCTCGACGTCGCCCAGCGGGTGATCGAGCAGGACGCGCTCGAGACCCCCTCCGACGCCTTCCCGCCGGGCCCCGACCGCGACCTCGTCGCGGAGGTCGACCGCTTCTTCGGGGAGCGGGGGGAGGGGGACGGGGGGCCGCTCCCCGCGGTCGCGAAGGGGACGGGACGGTAGCCCGCGGGCCCCCGATCCGCGCGCGGCCCCGCCACGGGCGGGGCCGCGCCGCTTCGCCGGGGGGGGGGGGGAGGAGGCGCGGGGGGGGCTAAGGTCCCGGGGCGGGACGAGCCGATCTGAATACGGCTTCCTAGAAAGGGCCCGGAAGGATTGGGGAATCCTCCGGGATCTGAAAAGGGGAAACGGGGAAAGAGGTGGCTTCCCGCAGGGGAGGGCGGTGGGTATCATCCCGCGGCGCCTTCCGGCGCAGGTGCCCTATGAAGGGACGTTGTCGAAGCGGCGGCCGGGTGTCCGCCCTCGGGTTTTTCCTCGCGGCGATCGCGGGGTCTGCCCCCGTTCGCGGGCAGGTGGGAGGGGGAGGGGCCCCTTCCGCTTTCACGGTCGCTGTCGGCGACGAGGCGGACGACCTCGCGATCTACGTCGTCGAGGAGGACGGCTCGGCGATCCCGTTCCCGGCCAGCGGGGAGAACGACTTCTCCCTGATGCCGATCGACCTCGCCGGGAGGCTCGAGATCCGCCGCTTCGACCCGGCGCGCCCCCGGCGCGCGGTCACGGACGACGGGCAGGCGCGGATCCTCCTTCCGGGCGGGACCTCGGTCTTCCACTACCGCCGGGGCGCGGTCTACGGATTCCTCGCGGTGGGCCCGGATGCCCTGCCGCGGATCCTGATCGAGCTGCCGGCGACCGGAATCCCCTTCTTCCCGGACCCCTTCCTCCGCACGGTCGCCGGATCGAGCGACGGCGCGCGGCTGGCCGTCGCGACCCGGCCCCAGGCGGGAGGGGACCTCTGGCTCCTCTCCATCGACGGGAGCCTCTTCCCCGACGGCACGGAGGCGTTCAACGCGGGGGGGACCGGGGTGCTCGAGGTCGACGCGAGGTCCCTCACCTTCGCGGACGGGGCCCTCTTCTTCACGGTCGGCGGGGAGGAGGTCTACCGCGCCCCGACCGACGGGACGGGCCCCGCCACCCCGCTGCCGCTCCCCCCGTCGGGGGGTTCGGTCCCGGACGAGGTGGTGCGGGAGATCGCCGTCTCCGAGGACGGGAGCACGCTCGCGTTCGTCGCGGGGGAGGACGACGAGGAGAGGGACATCTACGTCCTCACGCCTCCGTCGGGATCCCCCGCGAACCTGACCCAGGACCCCGGCGAGTACCTCGGGCCCGGCTATCAGCCCGCCTTCGCCCACGGGCCGACGCTCGCCCTCTCCCCGGACGGGTCGACGATCGCCTACCTCAAGGAGGTGGACGGGGAGGAGGAGCTCTACGTCCGACCGACGGCGGGCGGCCCCCCCGTGCACGTCACCCCGGATCCCATCTTCGAGCCCTACATCGACAGCGTCGTGATCATCTCGATCGGCTACGCGAACGAGGTCGAGTTCGCCGCGGGGGGGGAGGGGGCCCTCGGGGGGAATCCCCTCGAGCAACTCGACTACTACCGGGCGAGCGTCGGACCGGGCAACGCCCTCACGGTGACCAACCTGACGGCGACCAACGGGGCCACCTCCCCGCCGTTCCTCGACGCGGCGTCGCTCTCGATCCTGGACGCCTTCGAGCTCCCCGGGAACTCGGGGAAGGGGATGGTGTCCCTGGCGCCGGGCGGGGTGGCGCTTCGCCTCCTGAATCCGACCTCCGCCACCGCCACCGTCGCGTACCAGGGCCAGACGTGGGATGCCGACGGCGTCGGCCCCGCCGGCGGAAGGCTGGTCTTCCCCGCGCGCGGACCCTCGGGATTGCCGGAGCTCGTCGTGATCGAGGGGGGGGCGACCCCCAATGCGGCTACCCTTGCCTCCGGTCCCACCTGGGTCTCCGTCGCCTCCCTCGCCTTCCACCCGTCCGGGACGGAGGTCGCGCTCGTCGCGTCGGCGACGAACGGGAGCGACATGCTGGTCCAGGTGGAGGTCCCCGGCGGGCAGGTCACGTACACGGACCTCCCCTCCGCCGCCTTCTCGAGGACCCTCGCCTACTCCCCGCTGGGCCTCCCCGGATTCGCCCTCGGGCCGGCGGCCGCCGGGCCCTACGACTTCGGGCTCCTCGGCCCGGGCGGGCCCCTCGCGCTTCAGGTCCCCGCCGGGATCGGCTCCTTCCTCCGCTGAGCCCCGGCCCGCCGGGGCGCCCTCCGGCGAGCCTTGGGCCGCCGCCCCTTCCGGGCCGCCTTGGCGTCGGACGCCGCCTCCGCACGCCGGGCGCGCCCCTTCCCCGCCAGGGCGGCTTGGGCGGCGGCGAGCCGGGCGATCGGGAGTCGGAACGGGGAGCAGGAGACGTAGGCGAGCCCGAGCTCCTCGCAGAAGGCGATGGAGGGGGGGTCCCCGCCGTGCTCCCCGCAGATCCCGACCTTCAGGTCGGGGCGGGCGCTGCGCCCCTCCTCGACGGCGATCCGCATGAGGCGCCCGACGCCGTCCCGGTCGATCGACACGAAGGGGTCCCGCTCGTAGATCTCCGCCTCCACGTAGCGGGGGAGGAACGTCCCGGCGTCGTCCCGGGAGAGGCCGATCGCCGTCTGGGTGAGGTCGTTCGTCCCGAAGGAGAAGAACTCCGCCGCCTCGGCGATCGACGCGGCCGCGAGGGCCGCGCGCGGCACCTCGATCATCGTCCCGACGAGGTAGGGGACGCGGCGCCCCTTCTCCCGGAAGACCTCCTCGGCGACGCGGCGGAGGATCGCGGCCTGGAGGTCGAACTCCCTCCTCGTCCCGACGAGAGGGACCATGATCTCCGGCCGGACCGCCACCTTCTCGGCGGCGACGTCGCAGGCCGCCTCGAAGAGGGCGCGCGCCTGCATCTCCGTGATCTCGGGGAAGACGATCCCGAGGCGGCAGCCGCGGAAGCCGAGCATCGGGTTCCCCTCGTGGAGGGCCCGGGCGCGGGCGGCGACGCGTTCGGGGGTGATCCCGGCCTCCGCCGCGACCTCGGCGATCGCCTTCGGCTCGTTCGGGAGGAACTCGTGGAGCGGCGGGTCGAGGGTGCGGACCGTGACGGGCCGGGGCCCCATCGCGCGGAAGATCCCCGCGAAGTCCGCCCGCTGGAGCGGCAGGAGCTTCGCGAGCGCCCGGCGGCGCCCCTCCGCGTCCTCCGCGAGGATCATCTCGCGCATCGGGCCGATCTTCCCGGGCCCGAAGAACATGTGCTCCGTCCGGCACAGCCCGATCCCCTCCGCGCCGAACGCGACCGCGGTCGCCGCCTGGTCGGGCTGGTCCGCGTTCGCGCGCACGCGGAGCCTCCGCGCCGCGTCCGCCCACCGCATCAGCTTCGCGAAGCGCCCGTAGGTCTCCGAGCGGCCCGCCGGGCGGCAGCGCTCGAGGAGGACCTCGAGGACCTCGCTCGGCCGGGTCTCGACCTTCCCGGCGATCACCTCCCCGGTGGTGCCGTCGAGGGAGACCCAATCTCCCTCGCGGATCGCGCGCGTCCCGGCCCGCATCGTCCGGGAGGGGAGGTCGATCTCGAGCGCCCCGCACCCGACGACGCAGACCTTCCCCATCTGCCGGCCGACGAGCGCGGCGTGGGAGGTCATCCCGCCCCGGACGGTGACGATCCCGGCCGCCGCGGCCATCCCCCGGATGTCCTCCGGGCTGGTCTCCGTCCGCGCGAGGATGACCGTCTCGCCCCGTCCGGCCCAAGCCTCGGCGTCCTCGGCGTGGAAGACGACCTTGCCGGAGGCCGCGCCGGGACCGGCGTTGAGCCCCTTCGCGAGGAGCTTCCCCGCCGCGATCGCCTTGCGCTTCTCCTCGACGTCGAAGACCGGGCGGAGGTACTGGTTCAGCGACTCCGGGTCGACGCGGGCGAGGGACTCCTCCTTCGTGACGAGCCCCTCCTCGACCATGTCGACGGCGATCCGCACCGCCGCGAAGCCGGTCCGCTTCCCCGTCCGGCACTGGAGCATCCAGAGCCGGCCCTGCTGGATCGTGAACTCGACGTCCTGCATCTCCCGGTAGTGGCGCTCGAGGATCCCGCGGATGCGCTCGAGCTCGGCGTGGCACGCCGGCATCTCCCGGCGCAGCTCCGCGATCGGGCGCGGCGTGCGCGTCCCCGCGACGACGTCCTCCCCCTGCGCGTTGCGGAGGTACTCCCCGTAGAGGACCGGCTCCCCCGTGGCGGGGTCCCGCGTGAAGGCGACCCCCGTCGCGGAGTCCTCCCCGAGGTTGCCGTAGACCATCGCCACGACGTTCACCGCCGTGCCGAGGTCCCCGCGGATCCCGTTCAGCCTCCGGTATGCGATCGCCCGCGGGTTGTTCCAGGAGCGGAAGACCGCCCCGATCGCGTTCCAGAGCTGCTCCTCGGGGTCCTCGGGGAACCTCTTCCCCGTGCGGCGGGCGATCTCCTCCTTGAAGGCGGCGACGAGGCCCCGCAGGTCCTTCTCCGCGAGCCCCGTGTCCTCGGCGACCCCCTTCTCCGCCTTCGCCCGGTGGAGGATCGCCTCGAAGGGGTCGACCTCCTCCTTCGAGGCGGGCTTGAGCCCCATGACGACGTCCCCGTACATCTGGACGAAGCGGCGGTAGGAGTCCCACGCGAACCGCCCGTTCCCGCTCGCCCGGGCGAGCCCCTCGACCGTCCGGTCGTTGAGGCCCAGGTTGAGGACCGTGTCCATCATCCCGGGGAGGGAGACGGGGGCGCCGGACCGCACGGAGACGAGGAGGGGGCGATCCCCGTCCCCGAAGCGGGCCCCCATCGTCTCCTCCATGCACCGCATCGCCGCGGCGACCTCCTTGTCGAGCCCCTTCGGGTAGCGTCCCGCCCGGGCGAGGAAGAGGTGGCAGACCTCGGTCGTGATCGTGAAGCCGGAGGGCACCGGGAGGCCGAGGTTCGTCATCTCGGCGAGGTTCGCCCCCTTGCCGCCGAGGAGATCGCGCATGCGGCGGTCCCCGTCGGCGCGGCCGTTCCCGAAGAAGTAGACGGTGCGGGGTTTCATGGGTTCGCTCCGTCGGAAGGGTCGGGCCCGACGTCGAGGATCTTCCACTCCCCGCCGACGAGCACGCGCTCGATCGAATCGGGGGGGAGGTCGCGGAGGAGGGGGTCGTCGATCTCGACTCTCAGGCGCTCCCCCTCGAGGGCGAGGTGCCCGCGCAGGGGGCCCTCCAGGTACTCGTCGATCCGGCTCCCGTCGCTCCGGAGGATCTCGAAGAAGTCCTCCCGGACGAAGGCGAGGAGGAAGCTCCGCCCGAGGACCGAGGCGCTCGCCGTGCACCGCCCCGGCGCCTGCGGCCGGGTCTCCCCGAGCCGGGCGCGGGCGATCCAGCGGATCTCGGGGTGGTCCTGGAGGATCCGGGCGCGCGCGACCCGCCAGGTGTCGGCGCCCTTGAGCCCGTTGCGCTCCCGGAACTCCCGGGAGAAGCAGCGGTACTCCAGGGCGGGATCGTCGGCCCGGAGCGCGGCCCGCAGCGTCTCGAAGGTCGCGAGCGGGCTCTCGAACGAGGGGAAACGGCGGAACCGCGCGTCCGCCGGGGCGAGACAGCATCCCGCGAGGGAGAGGCCCGTGAGGAGGAGAATGGGAGCGAGGGCGGAGCGGAGGGGAGGGGAAATCTCGGGGGGACTCCGGAGCGAGGGAGGGGCGGGAGGATAGCCGGGGTTCCTCCGACATGGGAGCGGGGACCGCTTCCGAACCGGGGGCTCCCTCCGACACATCGGGGGTGCCCGCGCGATCCGAGCGCGGGCCTTCCCGCCGTGTACAATCCCCCCCGATCGTCCTGCCCC
>JAKEFM010000223.1 GCA_022616055.1 Planctomycetota bacterium | reverse complement strand
GCGTTCGTGGAAGTCTCGGAGCGTCTGCGGAAAGCTGGGCCTCGGCATCGACGCCGCACCCTACCCGTGGGGGCTTCCTGAGCAAACTGGATAAGCATGATTCATATTGGCCCTGCCGATCCTGGTGCCCGCTCCCCTGCCGGGCTTGCCCGGCTCGACGACGATCCCGGTTCCGATTCCCAACGACGCCGCCCTCGTCGGCGGTTCGTCCGTCACGGACGGGCAGGTCTTCGCGCAGTGCGTTTTCCTGGACGCGGGGGCGCCCTGCGGGCTCGCCGCGACGCCGGGACTCGCGGTGACCGTCCTGTGAGCGAAGGCGGTCGGGCGCCACGGGCACGGGAATCAGCGGCCGGGATGTCCGGCGGGGCGCGCGACGAGGCGAATCCCGTACTGCGACTGGAAGGTCGGGTCGACCGGCCTGCGGGCCGTCACCCGGAAGGCGAACGGGTCGGCGAACTCCCAGGATCCCCCTCGGAGGAGCTGGTTCACGGGGTTCAAGCGCTCCGCGTAGGGCTGAACTCCCAACGGCAGGTGGGAGTCGAGGACGCCCGCGCAGTACTCGGGCAGGTTCCCCCCCATGTCGAAGGCCCCGTAGGGCGACTCGTCGATCGGGTACGAGAATGGTGGGTTGTACGTCGGCGTCCCCCTGCGCGTGTAGCGCGACCTCATCCACTTCTGCACGAACGGGTTTCCATAGGGATAGAGCCGTTCGTCCGCTCCTCGCCCGGCCTTCTCCCATTCCAGTTCGATCGGGAGCCCGTACGCGAGAGGGGAGCCCGCGGGCCTGTCCTTCTCGGTCCTCCAGCGCGCGTACGCCTCGCCGTCGCCGAACCCGACCTTCGCGATGGGGAACCCTTCGGCGTCGTGCGTGGCGGGGTAGAAGGGGTTCGGTCCGGTCGTCCCCGGAGTCCGGGGGACGACGAACCTCCCCGTCGGGTCGCGGGACCATTTCCACCCGGTCGGGTCGCGCGGGTACCGGATCGGTTTCCCGGAAGCCTCGGAAGCCTCGATCTCCGCGAGCGTCCCCGGATCGTTCAGGAAGGAGAGGTACTCCCGACGCGTCAACTCCCGCTCGAGGATCCAGAAGGGGGGCACGTCGGAGACCGTGCGCTCCAGGGAGAAGGGGGAATTCGGGTCCCCTCCACCGACGAAGGGACCGCCCGGGACGAACACGAGCCCTTCCGGTGTCGTGCCGGCGGGGTTCAGGACGGTCGCGATCCGCAGGCTCCCTCCGCGCTCGACGCGGAAGGGATAGCGCTGGTCCTCGTGTCCCTCGAGTCGCAGGAGCGCGAGGTAGGACCCCTCTTCGAGCGAGAGGTCGGCGAGGGGACTCGCCCCCACGCGGCACGCGGGGGAGAGGAGGAGCGGCGCGGCCGTCGTGCGGACGCGGAGTCCGGGAGGCAGGACGAGGGATCGGACCTCGCCCAGGTGGTGGACGTCGGCGGGGACCCCGCCCCGCTCGACGAGCCGGTCGGGAGCGAGGACGAGGTCGCCGAGCGCCTCGAGGCTCTCCCCCTCCACGGCGAAGCGCTTCCCCGCGCGCTCGAACTCGAAGACCTTTGCCGACGCCTCCCCCTCCCTTCCGAAGTGCTCGGCCATGAGCTGGTCGTGGATGCGCTGTCCACCGATCGAGACGAGCCGGTCGAGGGGGCGCGAGGGTTCCTTCCCTTCCGCGACGAGGACCGTCCCCTCGATCGGATATCCGGCGAGTCGAAGGATCAGGTCCTCCTCCTCGATCTCCCCGGCTCCCTTCACGACCCGCAGGGCCCAGGTGCCGGGCGGCACCGCGGGGGAGGGATCGCCGACGGGAACCGGAACGAGGCGGGGTTCTCCCCCCTCGACGACCTCCGCCTGCTCCCGGTACCGGAAGAGGTAGACCGCCGCTCCCGGTGGATCCGTCGTCAGCGTGAGCGTCCCCCGCGCGTGGAGCGTGGCCGCGTGGCGCCCGTCGGCGTCGTTCGCCGCGACGAGTCGCGCGAATCGCGCCGCGGCTTCGGGATCCCTCTCGCGCAGCGCGTCTCGCCATCGCTCGAGATAGAGCTCCGCCCTCAGCTCTCGCACGGCGATCCGCTCCGGGTCGAGGCGCTCCGCACGGCCTAGGTGCGAGGCGACGCTTTCCATGTCCGCCTGGAGACCCCGCCGGAGCGCGCGCACACGGTCCTCCCCCTCCATGAGGAGCCTCTCTTCCTCCCATTCGAGGAATCGGCGACGCTGGGCGAAGCGCAGCGGGTCGATCTCTCCCTCGATCCGCGCCGCTTCGTCCCGTTTCGAGCCGTATTCGGCGAAGGCGCGGCGGGCCTCCTCGATCGCGGCGACCGATTCCCGCGCCCGCTCCCGCGCAGCTCGCCGGCGCTGATGGAGGTAGGCGGCCGGCACCGCGAGAAGCGCAAGGAGGCAGGCCGCCAGGCCGACGGTCCAGCCCGGATTGCGGCGCGACCACTTCGCCGCCCGCGTGATCGCTCCCGCCGGCCGCGCCCGGATCGGCCGCACCTCGAGGAGGGCCTCCAGATCCTCCCCGAACGCCCCCGCCGTCGCGTAGCGCCGGTCCGGGTCCTTCTCGATGGCCTTGAGGATCACCGTCTCGAGGTCGCGCGGGATCGAGGCGTTCAGCCGCCGCGGCGCCGGAGGCTCCCCGACGAGGATCTGGTGGAAGATCTGCTCGGTCGTCTCCCCCTCGAAAGGCACCCTTCCCGTCACGCACTCGAAGAGCGTGACGCCGAGGGAGTAGACGTCCGTCCTCGCGTCGATCGGGATCCGCTTCGCCGCCACCTGCTCCGGCGAAGCGTAGTAGGGGGTTCCCCGGAACTCCCCCGTCACCGTCAGCGTCGCCGCGCGCACGTCCCGCGCGAGGCCGAAGTCGACCAGCGTCGCCCGCCCGTCGGCGGCGATCCGGACGTTCGACGGCTTCACGTCGCGGTGCACGATCCCGGCTCCGTGCGCGCATTCGAGCGCCCGCGCGATCTCAACCACCCAGCGCAGGACGGTCGGGATCGGAAGCCTCTCTCCCCGCGCCGCCGCCTCGCGGAGGCGCTCGTCCAGCCCCTTGCCCGGCACGAGCTCCATCGCGAAGTACCGGATCCCCTTCTCCTCGCCGTTCGCGAACACCGTCACGATGTTGGGGTGGCGGAGCTTCGCGATCGCCTGCACCTCCCTCTCGAAGCGCGTCCCCGCTTCGAACGCGCCGGCGTGCTCGGACCGCAGGACCTTGAGCGCGACGAGCCGGCGGAGCGAGCCCTGCTCCGCGAGGTAGACGACCCCCATCCCGCCCTGGCCGAGACGCCGGATCAGCCGGAAGTCGCCGATCCGCTCGAACGGCAGATCGCCCGCGGCAGGGACCGGGACGCTCCCGGTCGCGGCCGGGTCGCCGTCCCCGGCGAGCATCCGCTGCAGCGCTTCGAGGCGCGAGCGCAGCGCCTCCGAGACGAGCGGGTGTCGCCCGAGGAACGCGTCGAGATCCTCCGTCGCGCCGCGGAGAATCGCGTCGAGGTACTCGGCGTACGCCCGCTCGTCGGGGGTCGGGGCTCCCCCGCCGGGCGTTTCGCGGCGAGGCTCCCCGGCGTGGGCCATCGTCGGATCCAGGGAAATGCGGGGCAGGCCGGGTCAGCGACCGCCCCCCGCTGTCGGGTCGGGACGGGAGGTCGGGAGGTCGGAATCCTCTCCCCGCCCCCTCCACTCGGCCGCCTTCGCCGGTCTCTCCCATTCCTCGTAGAGACGGACGAGGGGCAGGAGTTCGTCCGCAGCCAGCGCCTTTCCGGCGCCGACGGCGGGGAGGGTCCTGGTCATGGTATCGGCGGACGAGGATTCCAAGTCTCCCTCCGAACGAGCGGCGCGAATCCGTGGCCCCCGCCCGGCCTTTTCCTCGCACGAGAGCCTACAGGGCCGGGGTCCCCGATCCGAACGAGTCGAGGATAGCACGCGGCCCCAGCGGACGAGACCCGCCGCGCAGGCGACGCCCGGTCGCAGTCGCGGGGGTTCGGGGCCCCTCCTCCACCCGGCGGAGCGACGCGGCGACCTCCGTGGACGAATCTCCAATAGAATCTGCCCGTCGTGAACACCGTCGAGATCTTCCCGGTCCGCCGGCGCGCCGAGCGTCTCGCCTTCGCGCGCCTCCCCCGGCGCCTCCAGGGGGCCGACCCCCGCTTCGTCCCGCCCCTCGTGCCCGAGCTGCTCCGGGTCCTCGACCCGCGGAAGAACCCGTTCTTCCGTCACGGCGAGGCCGCCCTCTTCCTCGCGCGCCGGGAGGGGAAGGTCTGCGGCCGGATCTCCGCCTCGAGCGACCGCCTTTCCGACGAACTCCACGACGAGCGCGTCGTCTGCTTCGGCCACCTCGAGGCGCCCGAGGACGCGGGGGTCGTCCGCTCCCTTCTCGAGGCGGCACGCGCCTTCGCGCGCGAGCGGGGCGCGCGGGTCCTGCGCGGTCCCGTCAACCTGTCGACCAACTACGAGTGCGGGCTCCTGGTCGAGGGGTTCGACACGCCTCCCGCCGTCGGCATGAACCACAATCCTCCCTACCTCGGCCGCCTCCTCGAGGGGGAGGGGCTTCGTCCCGCGAGGGACCTCCTGGCGTACTGGATGTGGAGGGGAAAGTCGGATCTCCCGCGCGTCCTCCGCATCGCCGAGAGGCTCGCGGGGCGCGGCTCCTTCACCGTCCGGGCGATCCGGATGGGAGATTTCGAGGGGGAGGTCGCACGCATGCACGGCGTCTACGAGCGGTCGTGGGAGCGCAACTGGGGGTTCGCCCCGCTCCCGCTCGAGGAGTTCCACTTCCTCGCGCGCGGGATGAAGCGCGTCCTCGATCCGGACCTCTGCCTCCTCGCGGAGAGGGAGGGGGAGACGCTCGGCTTCGCGCTCGCCCTCCCCGACGTGAACCGGGCGATCGCGGCGATCGGGGGGCGCCTCTTCCCCTTCGGACTCCTGCGTCTGCCCGGGCTGATCCGCCGCGTGAAGACCCTGCGCGTCCTCACCCTCGGCGTCGTCCCGGAGGCGCGGGGCCGCGGCGCCGACGCCGCCCTGATCGGGGGGATCGTGCGGGCCGGATCCGCGAAGGGATTCGCCTCGGGAGAGATGTCCTGGGTGCTCGAGGATAACCTCGCGATGCGCCGCCCGCTCGAGGCCCTCGGAGGACAGGTCTACAAGCGCTATCGGGTCTACGAGGAGGCGCTCGCCCGGTAGCGCTCGAGGACGGCGGACGTCACCGCGCGTCCCCTCAGGCCGTCGATCAGGCCGCGCCCCTTCGCGAGGACGGCGCGGGAATCCCCCCGGCCGGAGGAACTCCCGCGCGAGCGCGAGCGGGGCCCGGAGTATTCCAGGTGGTCGTCCCGCTGGTGGCGATCCTGGGGGTCGGAGGCGCCCGAGAATGGCCTCCACCCTCGACTCGCTCGACGGGGTCCCGCAGGAGAACGCGCCGCCGACGTCGGCGACGTCGGCGCGAGCGGGGGATCCTTCCCCCACGGCCGGCCTCCTCGAGGTGGGAACGCCTTGTGGCCCCCGCAGAAGGGCCGCCCGCGCCGGCCGGATCGGAACGCGCGGGCGCGCCCTACGAACTCCCCGGGTCTACAGCACCCAGAGCAGGAGCATCTGGGAGAGGGCCCCAGGGAGGAGAGCCGGGCCCGGATCGACGACGTACCACTGGAAGTACGCAGGTTGGCCGACGAGCGCCGGCGCGGCGGGAATCGGGATCCCGACCGCGACTGAACCGTTCCCCGGACCGGTCCCCGAGGCCGTCGCCCCGACGAGGACGTCGGGGGTGACGAGGAGGTCGCAGCCACCGAACGGGAGTGCGATCGGAGGCGAGAGGAAGGTGGCTCCAGCGACGAGGACGACGGCGGTCCCGCCGAGCACGTTGCTCGCCCGGATTCCGAACGCGGAGTTCCCGGTGGCCGGCGGGCCCCCCGTCGTGCCGATCAGGGGAAGACAGGCCGTGCCACCCGAGACGCAAGCGAATCCCCAGAGTTGGGCGCGGGGCGCGAGCATGGACACGACGCGCACACGGCCGGTCGCGGAGCCCACCGGACAAAGCCCACCCTCGCTGTCTCCGATCAGGAGGTCGGTCCTCCCGTCCCCATCGAGGTCGCCCGCGGCGGCCACCGTGAACACGTCCGAGGACGAACTCAGGAACCCCCCGATCGGGTTGCTGCTGGCAAAGGACACCACCGCCACGTTTCCGCAGCACGTACCGATCGTGGTCCCGCAGGACGTCGCGCAAAACCCCGGCACCGCGATCGCCGCGTCAGGAAGGCCGTCTCCATCCACGTCTCCAAGATCCGCGACCGAAAAGTCCTGGTTGATCGTGCTCAGGCCCAGCGACCCCGACATGGAAAAGATTGAAAGAAGGGTGCCGTCGATTCCGGAGCACGCCCAGACCACGGGGGAGCCCGCAGGAGCCGCGGAGCCCACGAACAAGTCCGCGGTCCCGTCCCCGTTCACGTCCCCCGCCGGACCGACACATCCTCCGAGAAAGGAGTCGCCCGCGCCCACGAACGGACCAATCCCAAGAAGGGGCGAACCGGTTGCGCCCGAGTAGAGGAAGGCCGCTCCTGACCATCCGTTGCACCCGGGTGCGGGTACGGGGGTCAACGGAGCGCCCACGATCACGTCGGGCACCGAATCCCCGTCGAGGTCTCCTGCGGACGCAACCGAGTATCCGAGGGCGGTTCCGGCACCCGAGATCGTGTAGAGGGACGCGCCGCTGGCGCCCGAATGGAGGCGAACCTCGCCGCTATCGCAACCGGTTCCATTCCAGGCGTTCGGCGCACCGACCGCGACGTCGGGCGTGGCATCGCCGTCGACGTCCCCCATTCCCGCGACGGCGAAGCCGAACTCCTCGAACGTCGTGTTCCCCGCGAGGGTGAGGAGCGTCGAACCTGTCGCCCCGGAGACGACCCTCGCGTACCCGATCCCGAACGTGGGGACCGTGGAACTCGGCGCCCCGACGATCACGTCGTCGCTGCCGTCTCCGTCGACGTCGCCTGCCGACGAGACGGACCAGCCGAAGCGATCCCCCGCCGCGGCCCCCGTGAGGGTGAGCAGGAGGGCGCCGCTCGCTCCCGAGTAGACCCGGGCATAGCCAGGCGCGGTCGGCCCCTGCGGCGCCCCCACGACGATGTCCGGAATGCCGTCGCCATCCACGTCCCCCGCGCGCGCGACCGAACGGCCGAAGCCGTCGCCGCCCGCCGCACCCGCGAGCTCCCAGATGAACAGGTCCTGGGACCTCGCCGTCGCTCCGGTCGCCACGAGGAGAATCGGGACCGTCCCGAGAACCGCGAATCCCATCTCGGCCCCTGCGAGAAGCACGCGGAAACCGCTGTGCGGGAGGCGCCTCATCCTCGAATCCTCCTTCGGAAGAGAGAGCAGGGTATCCGACGCCTCCCGCGTCCACCATGCTCGGGATCCGCACGGTCGGCGGAGACCGATCGGAGCCCGAGCCGTGGATTCGTCCGCACTTGGCGCCGTCGCCGCTTTCGCGCAACCCCGTGGGTCCGCCCCCACTCCCGAAGCGCCTCCGCTCCCTTCCGGGCGGACGACCCGGGTCCTACTCGGAAGACCACGACTCCCGAGCGACTCGACCCATGCGAAACCGCTATCTCCTCACCCCCCTCGTGCTCTTCGCAGGAGCGACCTTCGAGCTCGCCCAGGGATGGAGGAAGGAGGCGAAGCCCCGCCCCTACCGGATCGTCGTCACGGACCCGGCGGTGGGGCGAGAGACGACGGACCTCGACGTCTTCGCGGACGAGCCGAAGATCACGGAGGCCCTGAACCGCCTCGACCGCCAGGGCTTCGATCCGCTCTTCGTCGTCCCGGCAGCCGACGACCGCCTCGTCGTCGTGGCGACCCAGCGCTGACCCGGCCAATCCCCGGAAACCGCCCGCCTCCTCCCCCACCGTCTCTTCCTCCCCGAGCCCTTCGGGAATCCCGCGGATCCCCTCGGGCTGCCCGGCTCCGATCGACGAGGACGCACTCTCCCAGGGACGAGGCGCCCCGTCCTCCATCCGGTGCTCCTCCCCTCGCGGGGACGCAGGGTTCCTCCGGTTCGGGGACCGGACGGCCGGAGGCGGGAGCGGGCGCTACCGGCCGGCCCGCGAAGGGAGCAACCGGAACCCCTCCTCCGCGAACTGCCGATCGAGCGCGAGCGCTTCCCGGAGCCCCCGGACCCGCATGAACTCGAAGCTCACGCAATCGACGAGGCTCAGGGAGCGGCGGTCGGTCCGAAGGAGTCGCGCCGCCGCTCTCCCGTGGAGCGCCTCCTCGACCCAGTGGACGCGGAGGAGGGGGACGAGGCGGTCGTAGAGGTCCCTTACGGGCGCGAGCCCGAACCGGTGCTGCAGAAGCGCCGTCGTCTCGACGAGGACGTAGTTCGTGACCCAGAGATCCCTTCCTTCCTCGAGGGCGCGGCGCAAGGCGCGCAGCACTTCGCCGTGGCGCTCCTCCGTGCGGACGAAGAAGGCGTAGAGGCCCGAGGTGTCGAGGAACAGGCTCAACGCCGGTAGGCGCGGGCGAGGTGGCGATCGTGCTCGCGCGCGACGTCGGAAGCCTTCGCCGGGTCCTCGTACCTCCCGGCGATCTCGAGGGCCTGGCGCACGAGCTCGGAGCGGCTGGAGGCTCCGTCTCCGCGATCCAGCCGCTCCTCGACGCAGCGGCGGACGGCCTCGGCGAGCGAGATCCCCAGGCTCGCGGCCCAGCGCTTGAGGCGACGGTGCTGGGCGGGCGTGAGCTGGATCTGTGTGCGCATCATGATGGCATCTCTATACCATCATCCTCGGCCGCCGCAAGGCTCCGGGGGGACCTCCCGACTCCACGACGGGACTTCGGCGAAGGGCACGGCTCCTCCACGTGGAGGGACGGCTCGGACCCGTCCCTCGAGCCGGGGTTGCCTCGGGAACCGGCCGCCTCCTCCCGCCCGGGACGTTTCCCTTCGGCGCCTTCGGACCTCCCGGGCCCCCCCCGATCTCCCCTACCCGAATCTACGAGGAGGCGCTCGCCCGGTAGCGCTCGAGGACGGCGGAGGTCACCGCCCGTCCCCTCAGGCCGTCGATCAGGCCGCGCCCCTTCGCGAGGACGGCGCGTGGGTTGCCCCCCGGCCGGAGGAACTCCCGCGCGAGCGCGAGGGGGAGGGCGAGGAGGTCGAACAGGAAGAAGGCCGCCCACCCCCTCGCGTCGCCGTGCCGCCGGAGGTAGCGGACCTCGTTCAGCGCGGTCGCGTACTTGCGCGCCGCCCCGTACCCTCCGCCGGTGCTCGCGGAGGCCTCGTGGTAGATCCGCGAGGCGGGGACGTAGAGGACCTTCCACCCGGACGCCGCGAGCCGCGAGGCGTACTCGACGTCCTCGACGTAGGCGAAGTAGTCCGGATCGAGGAGCCCGACCTCCGCCACCGCCGCCGCCCGCAGGAGGAGCGCGCACCCGGGGATGAAGTCGACCTCCCCCGCCTCCTCGAACGCCCCCGCCTCCTTCCGTCCGTTGCCCCGAAGCTTCGTGCCGTTCTCCCGGAAGGCGAGGCTCCCCCCCGCCGCCCAGATCGTGTCGGGGGCCTCCGAGCGGAGCATCTTGGGCCCGAGCGCGCCGGCCCGGGGCTCGCGCGCCGCGGCCTCGAGGAGCGGGGCGAGGAAGCCGCGCTCGACGATCACGTCGTTGTTGACGAGGAGGACGAACTCCGTCCCCGTCGCGAGCGCCGCCCGGATCCCGACGTTGTTCCCCTCGCAGAATCCGAGGTTCGCGGCGTTCCGGATCTGGCGGACGGCGGGGAAGGCGCGGGCGACGGCCTCGGGGGAGCCGTCGGTCGAGCCGTTGTCGACGAAGAGGACCTCGAGCCCTTCCTCCCCCGCGGCGAGGAGGGAGGAGATGCAGGCGAGGTTGCGCGCGCCGCCGTTCCAGTTGAGGACGATCGCGACGACGCGGGTCATCCGGCGAGCCTCCGGCCGACGGCCCACCACCCCGCGAGGGCCCTCTCGACGAGTCGGTGGAGGAGGCGCCGGACGACCCCGGTCCTCGCCTGGGGCGTGATCGTCAGGGGTCCCCCCCGCAAGAGGGCGCGGTCGGGCAGGCGGCGCCGGGCCTCGAGTTCGCGATGGGCACGTCTCGCGGAGCGAGCGAGCGCGAGCGCCTCCCGCTTCCCGCGGACGTACGCGCCGAGGTGGCCGTTTGCCAGGGCGAAGGCGAGGGAGAGCGCCTCGTAGAGGAGGAGGCCCGGAGCCGCGGCGAGGATCGTCCTCGTCCGGTAGTTCCGCATCAGGAAGAGACAGCGGTTGCGCGAGTGGAGGAAGGTCCGCCGCGGGGCGTAGCCGGTCCCCGGCCGCAGGGAGAACCCCTCCGTCCCGGCGCGGTGGAACACACGCGCCTGGGGGACCGAGAGGATCCGGCGGCCCGTCGCGCGCAGGCGGTAGGAGAGGTCCTGGTCCTCGAAGAGGATGAAGTAGCGCTCCTCGAATCCCCCGACCTCGAGCGCCGCCTCGCGGTCGAGGAGGAGGGCGAGCGCGATCGCCCCGTCGACCTCGACGGGGTCTCCCGCCTCCACCGACCCGACCGGTTCGTAGAACCGGCGCAGCGAGAAGAGGCCGGCGTAGTGGAAGTGCGCCCCGTCGTAGTGGATCCGCGAGCGGTCGGCGTCGAGGAGGGCGCGGGGGGAAGCGACGGCCACGCCCGGGCCGAAGGCGGCGAGGAGTCGCCGCAGGGAGGCCGGCTCGGGGACGACGTCGTTGTCGAGGAGGAGGACGAGCCGGGTCTTCGCCTCCCGCAGCGCGCGGTTGCGGGCGGCGGCGGGACCGAGGTTGGCGCCGAGCTCGATCACGCGGAACTCGGGGAAGGACCGGCGGACCCAATCGACCGATCCGTCCGTGGAGCCGGAGTCGACGAGGATCCGCTCCGCGACGGGACCCTCGAGCGCGCGGACCGCGGGGAGGGCCGCCGGGAGATGGGTCGCGCCCTGGTAGTTCACGACGGCGACCGTGACCGCCTCCTCCGTCACGACAGCGGCATCTCGAAGTCCGGCGACCGGCAGGGGCGGCGGCGCCGGAGGCAGTAGGGGAGGAGGGCGAAGGCGGCCAGCGTCCCCTTCGCCACGATCCACCAGCCCCCCCGCGTCCCGCGGACGTTTTCGAGGGCGCCGATCGTCCCCGCGGCGTCCGCGACGGGCTTCCTCCTCCCGAACGAACGGGCCGCGTAGCGGAAGGGGAACGCGAGGAGCTGCGCCAGGGGCGCGTTCTTGAAGGCGTAGAGCCAGAAGTTGCGCGTGTGGTAGTAGAGGGAGCGCTTCCCCCCCTTCATCCCGAAGGGCTTCTTGTGGTAGGTCACGACCGCCGGGTGCTGGAGGATCCGGTAGCCGAGGCCGAGCACGCGGGCGGCGAGGTCGCGCTCGTTCCCGTAGATGAAGAAGCGCTCGTCGTACCCCCCCGCCCGGAGGAGGACCTCCCGCCGCGCGAGCGTCCCGCACCCCCGGAAGGTCGCCATGTAGCGCTCCCGGTTGACCTGCGGCGAGTCGAGGAACTCCCGCGGCATCCCCGGCTCGACCACCTTCGTCGAGATCATCGCGGTCGTCGGCGGCTCCCTCTCGAGCCGCTCGAAGAGCCGCTCGAGCCACTCGGGGGGGAGGGTGACGTCGTCGTCGAGGATCGCGACGAAGGGCGCGCCCGCCGCGGCGAATCCCCGGTTGAACGCCTCGCACGCCCCGACGCGGTCGCTCTCCGTGACGAGGAGGCGCACCCGCGGGAACTCCGCGCGGATCATCTCACCCGTCCCGTCCGTCGAGCGGTTGTCGACGACCACGATCTCCTCGAAGGGGAGGGTCTGGGCGAGGAGGGAGCGGAGGTTCTCCCGGACGTCGTCCCGGCGGTTCCACGTCGCGAGGACGGCGGTCGCGCGCCGCGGCGCCGTCACGGGGCCCCGGCCCCCTCGATCGCGCGCTCGAGGGCGGCGACGGCGGCGGCGACGGGCTCGAGCGCGTCGGAGGGGAGGGCCGTGTACGCCTCGACGTAGAGGACCTCCGGGAGGTCGATGTTGACCGTCGCCGCCCGGCCCACCGCCGTCACCTTCCCGACGAGGTCGTTGTAGGCGATCTGGGACCGGAACTTCGCCGTCGCCTCGAGCTTTGCTGGCATCGTCTCCGTGATGTCGTAGAGGACGTTCGCGACGACGGGGCTGTTCACGCCGAACCAGTGGACCCGGAGGGGAGGATGGCCCCGGAGCGCCTCGACGACGGCCCCCGCGATCGCGCGGTGGTCCGCGTGCGCCTCGAGCGGCGAGGGGACGTAGACGAGGAGCGGGCGAAACGCCTCGATCGCCGCGCGCGCCTTCGCCGCGAGGTCGGAGCGTTCCCCGAGCGTCCCGTCCGGGAGGTCGAGCGATTCGTGATCCCGGACACCGAGGAGGGCGAGGGCCTCGGCGATCTCCGTCCGACGCAGGCGCGCCACGTCCCCGAACTTCCCCTTCGGGTCCCCTCCCGCCCCGTCCGTCAGCTGCAGGACCTTGATTGCATCGCCGCGGCGGCAGTGCCAGGCGATCATCCCGCCGCAGCCGAGGACCTCGTCGTCGGGGTGGGGAGCGAAGACGAGGACGCGGGAGGGGAGCGCCCGCTTGTCCAGGAGAGGGGGGAAGCGGTGGCCGCTCAAGCCTTCCTCTCCGGGAGCAGCCGGACGAGGGCCTCCCCGTACCGAGAGGAGGAGGGGAGGTAGAGGCTGCGGTGGGCGTTCATCCCGAGGGTTTTCGTCACGTGGTCGGTGTAGCGCAACTGGGAGGCGTGCTTGCGCAGCGCCTCGACCTTCCTCGGCCAGACCGCCGTCACGTCGACGACGATCTCGGGGATGCAGGGGGTCCAGACCTCGTACCCGAGGCAACGTCCCCCGAATCCCGCCTCGCGCACCGCGCGCGCGACGACCCTCCAGGCGTTGTGGTGGTCGAGGTGGAACTCCCGCTTCCAGGGGGCGTAGACGAGGTCGGGCCCGCCGGCGCGGATCTCCTCGGCCGTCCGCGAGGCGACCTGCCGGACGTCCTCCTCGGACAGCTCGAACCCGTCGGGGTAGTCCCAGAAGGCGTAGTCGCTCACGCCGAGGACCGCCCCCCCCTCGAGCGCCTCCCGGCGGCGGATCGCCGCGAGGTCCGCGCCGAAGACCCCGTCGGGATCCCCTCCCGTGCCGGCCGTCATCACGACGACCCGGACGGGATCTCCCTGCCCGCGGTGGAGCGCGAGGGTCCCTCCCACTCCGATCACGTCGTCGTCGGCGTGCGGCGCGAAGACGAGGACCCTCCCGGCGGGAGGCGCCGTCCAGACGGCGGGAAGCTCGGTCCGCCCGCTCACCGCGCCTCCGCCGGGCGGCGGCCGAGGAGGACCTCTCCGAGCGCCTGGCGCAGCCGGCGCATCTCCGAGCGACGGGCCTCCCCCTGCGGGAGGAGCCTCCGGATCTTGAAGAACTCCTCGATCCCCCGGGCGGCGACGGCGAGCTTCACGACGAAGGAGCCGAGGGGGCCGTAGTGCTTGCGGTAGTAGGCGAGGCGGTTCTTGTGCCACTCGACGACGAAGCGCGGGAAGCGGCCCGTCGAGGCCCCCTTCTCGTGGACGACCTCGGCCTCCGCGACGTAGCGGATCCGCCACCCCGCCCGCCGGAGCCGCAGGCAGAGGTCGACGTCGTTGAAGAAGAGCCACAGCTCCTCGTCGAAGAGCCCGACCCCCTCGAGCGCCTCCCGCCGCAGGACGAGGCAGGCCCCGGGGGGCTGATCGACGTCCCGCGACTCGTTCGGGTCGACGTCGCGCATGAAGTAGCGCGCGACGACGCCGTTGCCGGGGAACATCCGGTCGAGGAACGTGTCGAAGAAGAGCGCCGTCGAGAGCCGGGGGAAGCGCATGCAGGCGGGCTGGACGGTGCCGTCGGGGAAGAGGAGCCTCGGCGCGGCCACGCCGTAGCCGGGATTCGCCCGGAGGTAGCCGACGAGCCGGTCGAGGGCGCCGGGCCGGGGCGCCGCGTCGCTGTTGAGCGTACAGAGGAAGGCCCCCCGCGCGCGCGCGAGGCCGAGGTTGTTGCCGCGCGCGTACCCCTCGTTGCGGGCGTTGCGCACGAGCCGCGCCCAGGGGAAGTCGCGCTCGACCATCTCCGCGGAGCCGTCCGCGGAGGCGTTGTCGACGACGATCGTCTCCCGCCGAAGGCGCGTGCCGTCGGCGGCGAGGGCCTCGAGGCAGCGGCGCAGCCAGGCCGAGGTGTTCCACGACAGGACGACGACCGACAATTCGGGGGCGCTCACCGGGGGAGCTTCTGCACGGTCCAGGTCCCGGCCGGCTCGAGGGAGGGGAGCTCGAGGACGCGGACGTAGTAGCGGACCGGGTCGAGGCCCTCCCACGCCGCGCGCGGGAACTCGAACCGGTCCCCCGACCCGTAGGCTCCCCCCGCGAGGATGAAGAGGGGATCCCCCGCGATCTCGGCGAGGAAGGCGCCGATCCGGCGGTTGAACGGCATCGAGGGGGGGTCCTGCCGCGCCCCGAGGTCCTCGATCCGGTCCATGGGGCGGCGCAGCCACCCGCGCGGCGCGCGCTCGATCGCCGCCTGGCAGAGCGCGTAGAGGAGGAAGCCGAGGGGGCCGCCGTGCTTGGCGAAGTAGCGGCGCTGCGCGACCGCGAACCGCCGCATCGGGTCGGCGTTCGCCGTCGCGGAGACGCTCCTCGACCAGAAGTGGAAGATCTCGGCCTCGGGGAGGTGGACGCAACGGTAGCCCGCGCGCCGGAGGGCGCGGAAGAGGTCGGCGTCCTCGTAGTAGAGGGGGTAGCCCTCGTCGAACCCCCCCACCTCCTCGAAGACCTCGCGCCGGATGAGGAAGGCGCACCCCGAGAGCATGTCGAGGTCGGTCGGCCCCTCCGCCGTCCAGTAGGCGTGCGCCTCCCGCGTGCGGTGGGCGGCGTACCGGGCCGCCCACGCGGGGGAGAGATGGCCGAGGGTCTGGCGGAGGTGGGCGAGCAGGCCGGGGAGGTGGTTGCGGGGGAGGACGATGCCGCGGTCGCGGTCGAGGTAGTTCTTCGCGCCGACCGCCCCGCAGTCCCGGTTCGCGTCGACGTAGTCGAAGAGCCGCCCGAGCGCCCCGGGCGCGAACTCGATGTCGGGGTTGAGGATCGCGAGGACCCTCCCCGCGCTCGCCCGGACGCCGACGTTCATCCCCCCCGCGTAGCCGGGGTTGCGCCCGTGGAGGAGGAGGCGCGCCCCCTCCGCCTCGATCGCCGCGAGCGCCTGGGGCTCGTCGTTCGGCGAGGCGTTGTCGACGACGATCGCCTCGACCTGCGCCGGCCGCCCCCCGATCCGCAGGCGCCTCCCCTCCTCGAGGAAGGAACGGACCGCGCCCCGGGCGAAGGCGGCGGAGTTGTAGTTGACGACGACCCCCGAGAGGTCGATCACCGCCGCGCGCGCGCCCCCGCCTCCGCCGCGGCCGCCGCGGGCCCCTCCTCCCCCGGCCGCACCTCCCACGAGTGGTCCTGGAGGAAGAGCCCCACGTCCTTCCCCCGGTTGAGGACGACGAGCGGGCGGCGGCAGATGAGCTGGTCGTAGCGGTGGACGGCGCGCTCGTCGAAGAGGATGGCGAAGACGTGGAAGGTCCCCGAGAGGAGGGCGACCCGCGGAACGCGGTGGATCACGCATCCGGCCCGTCCCGGGACGAGGAGGCGGGCGAACTCCGTCGAGTCGGCGCAGCAGAGCGTCGAGTCGTTGCGGTAGAAGCCGACCGCGACGTGGATCGGCGTGCGCGCGGGGTCGGGGTTGCGGTACCAGACCCGGACCTCGATCCCGTCCCCCGGCGCGATCCGGTCGACCTCCTCCTCCGTCCCGGCCCGGTAGATCCGGGCGTCGGCGATCCGCGGCCGCTCCCCCTCCCCCGCCGCCCGCGGGACCTCCGCCAGGACCTTCTCGACGTCGATCCGGTCGAGGGAGCGCTCGAAGGCGGCGTAGTCGTTCGTCACCGTGACCGCGTCGGCGTGCTCGACGACGCGCCCGTCCCGGAGCCAGATCGCCTCGTCGCAGAGCTGGCGCACGTCGTAGAGGCTGTGGGAGCAGAAGACGATCGTCGTCCCGCGCCGCTTGAGCTCGAAGATCCGCTCGACGCACTTCCTCTGGAAGTGGAGGTCGCCGACGGCGAAGACCTCGTCGACGAGGAGGACGTCGGGCTCGAGGGCGGAGGCGACGGAGAAGGCGAGCCGCATCGCCATCCCCGAGCTGTAGGTCCGCACGGGCCGGTCGAAGAACTCCCCGATCTCCGCGAACGCCTCGATCGCCGGCAGCCGCGCCTCGATCTCCGAGCGGTTGAGCCCGAGGATCGAGGCGTTCATCCGCGCGTTGTCCCGCCCCGAGAAGGAGGAGTGGAACCCGGCCCCCAGCTCGAGGAGGGAGCCGACCTTCCCCTCGATCCGGCACACCCCCGTGCTCGGCGTGGTGACCCCCGTGAGGATCCGCAGCAGGGTCGACTTCCCCGCCCCGTTCGCGCCGACGACGCCGAGCGTCGCCCCGCGCGCGAGCTTCAGGTTCACGTCGCGCAGGGCCCAGTGCTCGCGGTGGCGCTTGCGGCGCCCCCTGGAAACGGCCTCGAGGATGCGCCCGACGGGGTGGCCGTAGAGCCGGTAGCACTTCCCGAGGTCGACGGCTTCGAGGGCGAAGCGTCCCATCCTCAGATCTCGTCGACGAACCGCCGCCGCGCCCCGAGGAAGGCGGCGTACCCGAGGAGGAGGACGAGCGCCCCGGAGCCGAGGACGAGGCCGATCGACCCCCACGGCAGGGGCGGGGGGAGCGGGGCCGCGTCGTAGAGCCCGCAGAGGTTCCTCGCCCCCTCGATCACGTGGAACATCGGGTTGTTCCGCAGGATCGCGGCGAGGGTCGGGGGGACGCCGTCGATCAGGTAGGAGAGCCAGAAGATCGGCGTGAGGAACATCCAGAAGAGGAGGAGGACGGAGACGAGGTTCGCCGTGTCCCGGACGAAGACGTAGGCGGCCGACGCGAGGAAGGCGAGGCCGAGGGAGAAGGCGTAGAGCCCCGCGAGGAGGACCGGCAGGAGGAGGACCTTGGCGGGGACGGCGAGCCCCAGCGCCAGGTGCGCCGCCGCGTAGATCCCGAAGCCGAGCGCGAAGACGACCCCCTCCGCCAGGGAGACCGAGAGGGGGAGGAGCTCGCTCGGGAAGGCGGCCATCTTCACGAGGTTGCCGTTGTCGACGATCACCGCCGTCGAGCGCTGCACCGTCGCGGCGAACGCGCCCCAGAGGACCACGCCGAGGAAGAGCCAGGGGGGGGTCTGGTTCCCGGTGAGGCCGGCGGCCTCGAATCGCATCGGGATGATCGACACGAAGACGAGGTAGTAGAGGCCGAACAGGAATGCCGGATGGAGGAGGGGCCAGAGCCGGCCGAGGATCGAGCCCTGGAAGCGCGACTGGATGTCCCGTCGGACGAAGGCGCCGAGGAGGGCCCGGTGGCGCGCGGCGACGGAGGGGAGGGCCACCGCCTGGGCGAGGCGGCTCCCCCACCCCGGGGGCTCCGCGCGGACGGTCCGGATCGGGAGCGAGGCGGTTTCCATCGACGGCGGGTTGCCTTTCGGGCCGATGGGACCTCGGCCTGAAACGGGCTACCGGGCGCTCGCCGGCGCCTCCCCGAACCGCAGCGCCGAGACGATCCGGCTGGCGACGACGCGGGCGCGCTCGATGTTGTCCTCGTCGGGCTCCCACTCCGCCTCCGTCTCCTCGAGCGGGTGCTTGAGGGTCTCGTTGCGCTCTCGCTCGATCCGGACCCCCAACTTCCACCTCCGCTCGCCCATCCCCTCGACGCGGACGTGCGCGCGCTCGCGCCAGCCCCCCCCCGAGTAGGGGTGGAGGGAGACGTCCCACCCCGTCTTCCCCGTCCCCGCGGCGCGGTCGACCTCGAGCCGGTGGAAGTCGTGCTGGTTGAGGGTGGTCGTGACGACCGTCCAGAGGTCGTCGACGCCGACGCCCCTGACCGCCACATCCTGCCAGCGCGGCGGGGGCCCGGCGAGGCCGAGGACCCGGCACCCGGCGAGGGCGCCGATCGCGACGAGGAGGAGTCCCCTCACGCGCGCACCTTCGGGCGCGTCCGGACCCTCTCCCTGTAGACGAGCCGGATCGGGACCTCGGCCCACGGGGTCGCCTCGCGCAGCCTCTTCTGGAGGAAGCGGTCGTAGGCGTCCCCGAAGAGCCGCCGGTGGTTGACGAAGACGAGGACCGTCGGCGGCCGCACGCCGACCTGCGTCGCGTAGTAGAGCTTGGGCTCCCCGCCCCTCGCCCGCGGCACGCGCTCGGTCCGCGCCGCCTCGAGCGCCGCGTTGAGTTCGGTCGTCGGCACCCGCGCGCCGGCCTGGTCGTGCAGCTCGAAGGCGAGGCCGATCGTCTCCTTCACGTGGAACCCGCTCTGCGCCGAGAGGAACGACACCGGGGCGAAGGAGAGGCCCGGCAGCTTCGCGTCGAGGTAGCCGCGGAACCTCCCCGGATCGGCGTCCCCCGCGAGGTCCCACTTGTTCGCCCCCAGCACGCAGGGCTTGCGGAGCTTCACGATCTCGTCGGCGAGGTGCTTGTCGACCTCCGAGATCTCGTCCGTGCAGTCGAAGAGGTGGAGGACGACGTCCGCCCGCCGGATCGCGCGCGAGGCCCTCGCCAGGGAGAAGAGGTCGATCGCGTGCTGGATGGACTTGCGCCGCCTCAGCCCCGCCGTGTCGATCACGACGAGCCGCTTCCCCTCGAACTCGACCTCGACGTCGACGGCGTCCCGCGTCGTCCCGGGGACGTCCGAGACGATCACCCGCTCCTCCCCCGCCAGGCGGTTGACGAGCGTCGACTTCCCGGCGTTGCGCCTCCCGACGATCGCGAGCCGCAGCGGGGCCTCCTCCTTCCTCTTCCGCGTCCGCTCCGCCTTCGGCAGGAGCCGGACGATCCGGGCGACCAGCTCGTCCAGCCCGTGGCCGTCGAGGGCCGAGACGACCCTCGGCTCCCCGAGCCCGAGGGCGTGGAACTCCCCGGCCGCGATCCTCGCCCCGCTCGTCTCTCCCTTGTTCGCGACCAGGACGAGGGGCTTCTCGATCCCCCGGAACCGCTCCGCGATCTCCCGGTCGAGCGGCGTGATCCCGTCCCGCGCGTCGACGACGAAGACGAGGACGTCGGCCGTCTCGATGGCGTGGTCGATCTGGGTCTGGACGAGCGCCGCCAGCCCCTCCTCGTCGACGAGGCCGATCCCCCCGGTATCCACCGCGACGAATGGCCTCCGCCCGAGCGTCACTTCCGCCTCGATCCGGTCCCGGGTCACCCCCGCCGTCGGCTCGACGATGGCGAGCCGTCTCCCCGCGAGCCGGTTGAAGAGGCTCGACTTCCCGACGTTCGGGCGGCCGACGATGGCGACGCGGGGGAGGTTCACGGCTCGGGGCGAGTCACTCTATTCCCATGCCAGGAGCCGAACAAGGCGAGCGGAGGATCCGCGCCTCGTACCCACCGGTGTAACCCCCTGCGTCTATTCCTTGGAGGACCTATCTCGGCGAGGGGCCCTCCCACGGGGGGATGAGAAGGAAGGCCCGACGCACGCTCGACACGGCACTCCGGCTCATCGATCAGGGTCGGCTCGACGACGGAGTGAGCCGCCTCTACTTCGCGGTGTTCCAGGCGGCCACTTACGGCCTGGATCGCCTGGGGAAGGTACCGCCCGTCGGCCGGATGGGCCGGCCCTACTGGAGCCACGCGGCGGTCTTGAGGGAGGTTGCGCTCGTCCGAGGCAGGAGGGAGGATCGGGACCTCCTGAGAGAGCTTCGTAGCCTGAGGATCCTCGCGGACTACCGTCCCGGGGTCGTCCTACGACGAGACGTGGAGGTCCTCCGCCACGAGGCGATTCGGTTCGTCGAAGAGGTCACGGAATGAAGCGGCAGAGGATCTGGCGGCTCGCACGCGCGATCGAGACCCGCTACCCGGAGTCGCGCGTCGTCGTCGAGCAGTGGGGTTGTCCCGACGACCCCTCGATCTGCTGGTGGATCGAAGTGCTCAACGTGCGTGCGCGGGACGCGCGCGCGATCCAGGGATTCGCGGACGACCTCGTGGGGAAGATGTACGGGGACGAAGAGCCCACATTCTTCGTCCACGTCTCGGATCGGCGCCAGAGTCGGGAGTACTTGGCTTCGCGGCGGGAGAAGGATCGAGCTCGTCGCCTCCGGAGGCGGCTCTCCCTTGCGGGGAGAATCGCCGGCTGACCGAAGGCGGGGCGGTGGGCGAGCACGTCGCCTCGTACCTTGAGCGGACTCCCGACGACCAGCTTCACGGGACCTCGACCGCGGAGCCAGCGAGGGCGCGGTGCGACCCCTCGAGGAAGCGCCGGGCAAGGAGGACTCGACCGGCTCCGATCCTCGGACGGCCGACGTCGGAGGATCGCTGGGGTGCGCCTCCTCTCTCACCTCATCCCGAGCCTGCGGTGCACCTGAGGGAGCACGCGCACCCGCGGGTGCCGCTCGAGGGCGAGGGAGGCCAGGCGGAGGACCTGTTTCATCGACGGCGCCCGGCGGATCTTCCGAAACGGCGTCGCCGGCTGGACGACAATCGAGGCGCGCGGCGCAAGCGAGGCGACCGCCTCCACCCCCTCGAGGAACTCCTTCTCCTTCATCGCCTGGGTCACGACGAACTTGACCGCGAGGTCGTGGTCGGCCGCCTCGGCGAGGAAGCGGCGGTGCAGCTCGCGGAAGTCGCCGCGCTCCATCGTCGACGGGGCCTTCCAGTCGGCCGAGACGTGGTCGACGAGGCCCCGCAGCTTGCGCATCCCGTCGGGGTGGACGCCCGCCGTCTCGAGTCGGATCGCCCGGCCTTCCGCGCGCAGGATCGGTGCGAGCGCGGCGAGGAAGTCGGCGTGGACCAGGGGCTCCCCGCCCGTGATCGAGACGGGGAGCGGGGCGGGAAACCCCTCGCCCGCCGCGCGGATGGCCTCGAGCGCGAGGTCGGGGGCGACGGGGTTCCGGCGGACGCTCGAGCGCCCGTTCACGTAGACGCGGTAGGTCGGCCCGGCGCGCCAGGTCCGCTCCGAGTCGCAGTAGAGGCAGCGCAGGGGGCAGACCGCGAGACGGAGGAAGGTCTGGAGTTCCCCGACGAAGGAGCCCTCCCCCTGGACCGAGGTGAAGACCTCGACGAGCGGGGCGGTCGGGCCGGAGGTGCGCACGGCCGGACTCGAGGGGACCTACTCCCCGAATGACTCCCGCATGACGCGGAGGACGTTCCCGCCGAGGAGCTTCTTCACGTTCTCCTCGCTCCAGCCGCGGCGCAGGAGGGCCTCGGTGATCCTCGGGAGGGAGGAGGCGTCCTCGATCCCCTCGGGGGTCGCCGTCATCCCGTCGAAGTCGGATCCGATCCCGACGTGGTCGAAGCCGGCGACCTTCGCCGCGTGGTCGATCTGGGCGAGGAGGCTCTCGAGCGGAGGGCGGGGCGCCTTCGGCGTCTCCTTCCGGAACCGGGCGTAGGAGGCGCGCGCGAACCCCTCGAGATCGGAGCCGAACTTCTGGAGCAGGTCCTTCTCCTCCCCCTGCGGGTCGTAGGTCGACTCGGTCGCCTTGCGGTACCCCTCGTCGACGAAGGAGGCGACGAAGGTGATGCAGGCGACGCCGCCGTTCTTCCCGAGGGCGCGGAGCTGGTCGTCCGTCAGGTTCCGCGGGTGGTTCGCGAGGGCCCGGCTGCAGGAGTGGGTCGCGATGGCGGGCCTCCTCGTCGCCTCGAGGGCGTCGAAGAACGCCTCGTCCGAGACGTGGGAGACGTCGACGAGCATCCCGATCCGGTTCATCTCGGCGACGACCGACCGGCCGAGGTCGGAGAGGCCCCCGTGACGGGGCTTGTCCCCGGAGGAGTCGCACCAGTTGTTCGTGTTCGTGTGGGTGAGGGTCATCGCCCGGACCCCCATCCGGTGGAACTCCCGGAGCACGGCGAGATCGTCGTCGATCGCGTGCCCTCCCTCGATCGTCATCACCGCCGCGACCTTCCCCGCGGCGACGAGGGATTCCGCCTCCTTGGCGGTGCGGGCCTGGCCGATCCGGTCGGGAAAGGCGTCGCAGACGCGGCGGAAGGCGTCGGCTAGGCGCAGCGTCCGCTTCACCGCCGCCGGGCCGAGGAAGACCGGGTCGACCCAGAGGGCGAGGAACGGCACGTCGAGCCCCCCCTCCGCGAAGCGGACGAGGTCGCCGTGCCCGTCGGGGAGGCGCCGCCCGAGGTCGGAGTCGTCGAGGAGGACGCGCTGGAGCGTGTCGACGTGTCCGTCGGCGACGATCGCTTCGCGGTGGAGGCGGGCGGCGCGCGCGGCAAGGTCGTCCCCGCCGAGGAGGAGGAGGACGAGTGCGATCACTTGTTCGCGCCGCCGATATCCGGGGACGGGGAGACGGTCTCGGTCGGGCTCTTCGGCATCAGGTAGGTCTCGAACCAGCCGGCGATCCGGTTCATCCGGTCGACGCGGTGGACCGGCTCGCCCCGCCGCGACAGATCGTGCCCCTCGCGCGGATAGACGACCATCCGCGCCGGCACGCCGAGCCGGCGGAGCGCCCGGTGGACGAGCTCCGTCTGCGAAGGCGGGGTGCGCGCGTCCTTCTCCCCGGCGATGAGGAGCGTCGGGGTCTTCGCGCTCTCGAGGTAGGAGAGGGGGGACTGGCTGCGCAGGCGGTCGAGGTTGTCCCAGGGGAGGCCGCCGAACTCCATCTCGACGAACCGCGGGACGTCCGTGGTCCCCCAGAACGAGAGGAGGTCGCTCACGCAGCGCTCGACGACCGCCGCCTTGAAGCGGCCCGTGTGGCCGATCGCCCACGCCGCCATGTAGCCGCCGAAGGACCCGCCCGCGATCCCGAGCCGCTCCTCGTCCACGAAGCCGAGGGAGAGGAGGTGGTCGAGCGCGGTCGTGAGGTCCCGGAACACGGGAGCCCCCCACTCCCCTCCCGCCGCCCGCCTCCACCCCTCGCCGTAGCCCGCCGACAGCCGCGGGTTCACGTAGAGGACGACGAATCCGCGCGCGGCGAGGAACTGGAACTCCTGGGAGAAGCGGTTCCCGAAGAAGGAGTAGGGCCCCCCGTGGACGTAGAGGACGCAGGGGTACTTCCGGGAGGGGTCGGAGTTCGGAGGCCGCAGCACCCAGCCGTGGACCTGGTGCCCGTCGGGGGTCGCGACGCGGATCTCCTCGGGCTTGGCGAGGCGCCCGGCGAGGAGCTCCGCGTTCGGGTCGTGGAGGGGCTTCTCCCCCGTCCCGTCCCGGAGGATGACCGAGAGCGCGGGGGGGCGCATCGGATCGGAGGCGACGAAGGCGATCGTGTTCCCGTCCCTCGACACGGAGAAGTCGGAGATCACCCGGTCCCCGCCGATCCGCTGCTCGACCTCCCCTCCCTCGCGCGGGACGGTGAAGACATGGGCGTTCCCGCGCGCGCTCGCGCGGAAGAGGATCGATCCGCCGTTGGGGGAGAAGACCGGCGACTCGGGATCGTTCGAGAAGGAGGCCGTGAGGTTCACCGGCTTCCCCCCCTCGGCCGGCACGACCCAGAGGTCCTCCTCCGCCTTGAGGTCGTCGATCGCCTCGGTCCCGACGTAGGCGATCCACTTCCCGTCGGGCGACCAGGCGGGGGAGAAGTCGGGCCCGTCGTTGAGGGTCAGGCGCCGCGGCTCCCCTCCCCCCTCCGCGGAGACGACCCAGATGTCGTCGTTCTGGTCGAGGTCGGGGTCTCCGTTGCGGTTCGCGACGAACGCGAGGGAGGCGCCCGTCGGCGCCCAGGCGAACTCGCGGACGTCGAAGTCCCCGACGGTCACCTGCACCGGCTCCCCCCCGGCGACCGGGACGACGAAGAGGTGGGTCCGGGAGCCGTCGAGGTTGTGCGTCTCCCGCCGGTAGACCATCCGGTCGATCACCTGCACGTCGCCCGCGAACTCCCGCCCCTCCTCGTCCTTCTCGATCCCCGGGCCCGCGGCGCCCTTCGCCGCCGGCTCCCGCCCCGCCCGGGCCTTCCCCTCCGGGGCGACCTTCCCGAGGAAGGCGATCCGCTCGCCGTCGGGGGAGAAGGCGGGATTGCGGGCGCCGAGCGGGCGGTTCGTCCGCGCCCGCGCCTCCCCGCCGGCGACCGGGATCAGCCAGACCTGGGAGGTCCCCGTGCGGTCGCTCGTGAAGGCGATCGTGCGCCCGTCCGGGGACCAGCGCCCCCCCTCGTCCATCGCCTCGGCGGTCGTCAGCCGCTGCCCCTCCCCGCCGGAGGTGGGGACGAGGTGGAGGTCCGCATCGTAGGCGTTCCGATCCCGGACGGCCCGGACCAGGGTGAAGAGGACCTTCGAGCCGTCGGGGGAGATCCGCGCGTCGCGGACCTCGGCCAGCCCGTAGAGGTCCTCCGCCGTGATCCCCCGACCGGGCCCGCCGGAGGCGGGCGAGGAAAGGAGCACCGGAAGCAGGACGGGGAGGAGGATCAGGCTCATCGCAGGACTCCCGGGGCCCCCGGGGCGGACCCCTCGGCTCGCATCTTCCCTCCTCCGGGCCGGGAGTCGAGCCCTCGCCCACCGGTCCGCGACGGGGGGCGCTCCCCCGCGAGGGAGCGGAGCACCCCGAGGCCGCGGCGCAGCTCCTCGTCGGGAGCGGCGAAGGAGATGCGGAAGTGCGTGGCGCGCGCTGAGAAGGCCGAGCCGGGGACGAGGAGGAGGCGTCGCTCGAGCGCGCGCGCGACGAAGTCCGATTCGGCCACGCCCGGGGGCAGCTCGGGGAAGGCGTAGAAGGATCCCCCCGGCTCGACGAGGCGGTAGGCGCCCCGGAGGCCCTCGACGACGAGGTCGCGCTTTCGGCGGTACGCCTCGATCCAGGGGCGGACGTCGAGGTCGAGGGCGGCGAGGGCGGCGTGCTGCGCGATCGAGGGGGCGCAGACGAAGGTGAACTGCTGGAGCGTCCGCATCGCGTCGACGACGGCGTGCGGCCCCGCCGCCCAGCCGAGCCTCCACCCGGGGACGCCGTAGGTCTTCGAGAATCCCCCGAGGAGGAGCACGCGGTCGCTGAAGGCCCCGACCGACCGGAAGGGGGCGTCGTAGACGAACGCCTCGTAGATCTCGTCGGCGACGAGGAAGAGGCCCCGCCGCTCGGCGAGGTCGACGAGGGCGCGGGACTCCTCCTCCGAGACGACGGCCCCCGTCGGGTTGTTCGGGGTGTTGACGAGGAGGACCTTCGTCCGCGGCGTGAGGGCGGCCTCGATCTTCGCGACGTCGATCCGGAAGTCGGGATAGAGGTCGTAGAAGACCGGGCTCGCCCCCGCGACGCGCGCGAGGTGGCGGTAGAGGACGAAGCCCGGGTCGGGGAGGAGGACCTCGTCCCCCGCCTCGAGGAGGACGAGGAAGGCGAGCGTGAGCCCCCCCGAGACGCCCGCCGTGAGGATCGAGCTCTCCGGGCGGCGGCCGTCGCGCGCCGCCAGGCGCGCGAGGATCCGCTCGTTCAGCTCGGGGAGCCCCTGGGTGACCGTGTACTTGTTGCGCCCGTCGCGGATCGCCCGGATCGCCGCCTCCTTCACTTCCGGCGGCGCGTCGAAGTCGGGCTGCCCGATCGAGAGGTTGATCGGGTCCTCCATCGAGGAGACGAGCTCGAACATCTTCCGGATCCCGCTCGCCTCGATCCCCGACATCCGGGAGGCGAGGCGGACGGGGGAGGAACGCGCGCGTTCGACGCCCCCTCCGGGAGGGGGGGGAGGCCTGCGCCCGGGCCGGGTCCGCTCGGAGGGGGTTCGCGGGGACAAAGCGACCCGCGCTACTTCGCTCCCTTGCCGCCCCGCTCCTTCTTCTTCTCGGCGGCCGCTGCCTTCGCCGCCGCCTTCACCGACGCCTGGGAGGGCTTCGCCGCCGGCTCGGGGGAGGCGACCGTCGTCGCCGCCGCCGCGCCCTCGGCGCCCGGCTCGGCCGCCGCCTTCTTCGCCTTCTTCTTCGCCGCCCCCTTGAGGCGCGTGCGCACCTTGGGCAGGCCGAAGATGGAGTCCCCGTCCTTCCACTTCCCCTCCTTCTCGAGGAAGAGGAGGCGTTCGAGGCGGGACCAGACGTTCCGCTCGCGGGTGAGCTTTCCCCGCGTGCGGAGACTCGCGTGGATCGACATCGGGGACTCCGGGTGGCCCGGAAGTCTACCGGAGGGAACGGGGCTACTGAAGTTCCCGGATCCGGGCCCCGGCGAACGGGGCCTTCTCCCGCTCGAAGGGCATCTCCTTCACCCTCGCCAGGAGCGCCGCGAGGGCGGGGTCGTCTTTCGTGGCGAAGGAACCGACGGTGACGACGAACATGCCTCCCACCTCCCAGGCTCCCGCGTGGGGAAGGCCGGCCTTCGTCAGCTCGTCCTTCACGTGGAGCGCGAGCGTCTCGTTCTTCGGGCTCTTCTCGTAGGAGACGAGCTGGACCACCCAGCCCAACCCGGAAGGCGACTTGGCGGGCGGCGGGTTCGGGGCGATCGGCTTCGGCGGGACGGGCTCGTCCCCGACCCGGTCGAGGAGGTCCGGGACCCGGGCGGCCGTGGAGAGGTCCGGAGGGGTCGAGCCGGCGTTTCGGCCCCGCCAGAATCCGACGCCGTACGCGACCACCATGACCACGACCCCCGCGAGGACGAGGAGGAGGCTCTGGGTCGTCGGGTGCGGGAGCGAGATGGGACGGGACGCGCGCTTCTCGCGCCGTCTCTCCTCCTTATCCTTCTTCGGGCGCGGCGGCGCCGGCGCCACGCGGTTGCGATCGGTCGTGAGGACCTCGAGGAGGATCTTCTTGGATGCCATGGCCGCCCCTGAATGCGCGGAGAAGGTAGCGGGGGAGTTCCCCCTGTCAACCGCGCGGAGTCCCTAGCGGGCGTAGGCCACCCCGAGGGAGGAGATCCTCGGCACCTCCCCCGTCGTCCGGTTCGAGAGGAACGTGAACCGGATCTGGAGATAACGCCGGCCGTTGAGCCACGTGAGGTCGTCGGTCCACTCGTCGAGGACGGCCGCCTGCGGGCCCGAGGCGAAGGGGGGCGCCACGCCCGTGATCCGCGTCGTCGGCGCCTGGTTCGGAGGCTCGCCCAGCGGGCTCTGCAGGTAGATGCCGTAGACGTTCGCGGAGGAGGCGTCGTTCAGCTCCGGGCAGGCGGGCGACGGGCCCAGGCAGCTCCCCGCGACCCCGCTCGCCCCGCGGAACTCGACCTTCACGCTCGTGCCGGCCGGCTGGCCCTCCGCCCGCGGCTCGATCAGCGGAGGGACGAAGGTCGGGCCCCCCGGGCTCCCGGCGCCGAGGTCGAACCAGTGGGTGAAGCACCGGGTCACGCGCGTGACGAAGTCGGCCCGTCCCCAGTAGAGCTCGGGGCCCGCGGGGGCCGTCGGCGCTCCGGCCGCGTTGAAGCCGCCGTCCGGGACGTTCGCCTCGGGGTCCTTGAGGACGAGGGTGCCGGCGCCGTTGAACCCTCCCGTGGAGAAGATCCGGAAGAAGGGAGGCGCGAGCTGGGGGTTCGTGGAGGAGTTGACCATCAGCGAGACCTGGAGCTGGTTGACGGTCGCGAACGGGCCGGCGTCGGCCTGCGGGTAGGACCGGATCTGGAGGAGGAGGGGGAGGCAGACCGAGGGGACCTGGCCCGCCGCGTAGAGGCGGGGTCGCGGCGCCCCGAGGACGGTGAGCCAGCGCTCGGGCTCGACGCCGTCCCCTCCCGGCGCTCCCTTCCGGCGGAAGGGGTAGCCCGTGTCGCGCCACGTGTAGGTCTGCGTGAAGGAGGGATAGGGGAGCATCAGGAACCCGGACTCCGGCACGGCGAAGAGGTCGAGCGGGTTGATCGCGTAGGGCCCGTCGAAGACCGTGAGGGGCGGGTTCACCTCGACCCCCCCGAGCCCGCCGTTCGCCGCCGGGTTCCAGCGGTGGTAGGCGAAGACGTTCGAGATCTCCCCCCCCGGATTCGTCGCGGTCGGAGGGATCGTCGGCTGGAACTTCGCCAGGTCGAGCCCCGAGGCGGGCCACTGCGGGAGGAGCGTGACGGGGTTGATCGCCTCGTCGGGGAAGTAGTAGGCGTGGGCGAGGTCGATCCGCACTCGCGGCAGGAGGTTCGGGAAGACGGGCGGGCCCTGGGGGCCCACGCCCGACTGGAAGGGGGCCCAGGCGAGCCGCTCCACGTCGAGGTTCATCTCCCCCACCTCCTGTCCTCCGAGCCCGAGGTCGACGTGTCGCCAGAGCGTGAGGAGACGGCTCCCCCAGGAAGTGAGCGGGGTGATCAGCCCGACCGCGAGCTGGACCGGAGCGGCCCCCACGAAGAGGTTGCCCGGGTCGGCGGCCCGCGAGAATCGCAGCACCCCGCGCCCCCGCAGCTCTCCAGGCGAGAGGACGACCTGCCCGGAGATGTCGGGCAGCCCTCCTTCCGGAACGGGCGGGTCTCCCCCGAGGTCGGGGGGCCCGAGGTCGAAGCTCGTCTCGTTGACGGAGCCGAACCGGAGCGCGAAGCCTCCCATGTTCGCCGTCGGCGCGGACGGGTCGATCGTGAAGAGGAGGGAGATCCCCGACCCCGCCACCGGGTTCCCCGCGAGGTCGGTCGGTCCCGCGGCGCCCGAGGCGAGGTTCAGGTAGCGGGGCTCGCCGGCTCCCGCGACGTGCGGGATCGGGAGCGCGGGGACGAAGGCGAACTCCTGGAGGTCGACGGAGGGAGCGACCTCCCCGATGACGAAGTCTCGCGGCGCGGGGGTGCCCGCCAGGTCCGGGTCGACCGTCGTCATCGTCAGCCCGTCGAACGCCCCGAGCGTCGCGGGGTCCATCGGCTCGGAGAAGCGCAGGCGGGCGACGGCGGCGGGGTCGATCCCCCCGGCGGGCGGCGCGAGGGGCTCCGGCACGAACTGGACGAAGCACGCCGGGGGGTCGTCCTCCCCCGGCTCGAACCGGAGGTGGATCGAGGCGCCGCCCGTCTCGAGGGGGAGGAGCGGGCCCGCGCCCCCCGCGCGCAGCGGCTGGACGAGGACCTCGGCGACCGAAAAGGCGGGGGGCCCGCAGGAGGCGATCGTCGCGAGGACCGACACGACGAGGGCGAGGGCGTCCCCCTGCTGGATCACGTCGCCGCGCTCCGGGGCCATCGCGCAGGAGCCGACGAGGTACCCGAAGGAGACCGCTTGCCTCCCGCCCGGCCCCGGCGCCACGGCGCAGATCGACACCGGCTGCACCCCGATGAGGGCCGGCGGGACGTAGTCCGTGAGGAAACCGCGGTTGGGGTCCGCCGTGGCCGTCCCCCCGGAGCGGAAGACGCGCACCAGGTCGGCGCCGTCCTCGGCGTCGTCGTCCTCGAGGGAGGAGCCGGAGGCGGCGCGGAGGAGGGTGTTCTGGCCGGCGGACGGGTCGCGTCGGGTCGGGATCCGCAGCTCGAGGTTCGGGACGACCGCGGTCGCGGCGGCGGGGAATCCGAGGGCGTTCACCGCGAGCCCGCTCGCCGAGCTCTCGGCCGCGGAGATGACGGGGTCGAGGAGGATCGCGCGGCGATCCTCGGGGTCGACCTCGAGCCGGACCTCCAGCGAGACCTCGCCCGAGAGGACGCGCAGGTTCTGCGCCGTCACGGTCGCGGGGTTGACCGGCTGGTTGAACCGGAGGCGGAGCGCCGCGTTCCGCGGGACCATCGAGTACGGAGGAGGCGAGTCGGGCCCCTTCGGCGCGACGAACCCCAGCCCCGTCTCCAGCGCGGCGAGCGCCGCGTCGTAGGCCGGAGTGCCGGGGGCGGGGAGGATCCGGAGGACCGTCCCCCCCGTCACCGGAAAGGTCGTCATCTCGTAGTCGAGGAGGTCGGTCGAGATCCCCTCGGCGACCAAGAACTCCGGGTGGAGGATCGCGTCGGCGGCGTCCCGGACCTCGACGAGCCTCCCCCACCGGATCTCCTCGAGGACGAGGCCCCCCGAGGAACCGCCGTCCCCCCCGCCGCCGCACGAGACCGCCGCCGCGAAGCACGCGAGGCCAATCGCCCTGGAGAAGGACATGGGACGTCCTCTTCAGGGGCAGAGAACCCCTTCCGCGGGACGGCCGGGCCGGCCGCGCGGGGAATTCCGTCAGAGCGCCACGAGGGACGCCCCAAACCAAGTGCCGGGCAGGTTGAGGTGGGGAAGCCCCTCGTCTGTCCCTCTCCGACACAGGTCATGTGCGCCGAGGAGGCACGGGCGTGCGCGCCCGCACGAAGCGCGGCTGCCTGTTCAAACGGCCCCGGAGCCCGGCCCCCGAACTCCCGGGGCGCTCCAGCCGAGCTCCGAGACCGGAACGGAGGACCGCAATCCAAATCGGATGCCCAGCCGGACGGGGGGGATCTCCCGCCTCCTAGAATCCCCGCGTGGCTCGACCCTCTCCCCTCCTCCTCCTCGCGGCCGCCTTCCCGATTCAGGAGCGGGGAAGACCGACCTTCTCGGACGTGGGCGCGGCCTCGGGGGTCGACCTCCGCAACGTCTGCGGCTCCCCGGCGAAGGCCTACATCCTCGAGGCGAACGGGAACGGGCCGGCTCTCGCGGACTTCGACGGCGACGGGGACCTGGATCTGTTCGTCACCCAGGGGACCACGATCGAGTCGTGGGTCCGGGGAGAGGGGGAGGGGAACCGCCTCTACCGCAACCTCGGGGGGTGGCGGTTCGAGGACGCCACGGGCGCGAGCGGCCTCGAGCGGCGCGGATGGTGGAACGGGGCCGCGGCGGCCGACTTCGACGGGGACGGGGACGTCGACGTCCACGTTACGGCCTACGGACACGACGCACTCTTTCGTAACGACGGGGGCCGGTTCCGGGAGGTCGGGGCGGCGGCCGGAGTCGACGACCCCGCCTGGAGCACCTCCGCCGTCTGGTTCGACCTCGACCTCGACGGGTCCCTCGACCTCTACGTTGCCAACTACCTCGACTTCGACGCCCACCGTCCCCCGAAGGGGTCGATCGACCGCGTCCCGTGCCGCTGGAAGGGACGGGAGGTCTTCTGCGGACCCCACGGCTTCGCCCCGACGCCGGACCGGGTCTACCGCAACCTCGGGGACGGCCGCTTCGAGGACGTCTCGAAGCGCTGCGGAGCCGGCGCGGCCGCCGCCTCCTACGGGCTCGGCGCCGTCGCCGCCGACCTCGACCTCGACGGGGACGACGAGATCTACGTCGCCAACGACTCGATGCCGAACCTCCTCTTCCGCAACGACGCCGGGACCCTGGTCGAGGTCGGCGTGGAGGCGGGCGTCGCGCTCTCCGAGACCGGGCTCGCCCAGGCGGGGATGGGGGTCGACGCGGGGGACTTCGACGGCGACGGGCTCCCCGACCTCGTCGTCGGGAACTTCAGCGACGAGACGACGACGCTCTACCGGAACACCGGGGGCCTCCTCTTCGACAACGCCACCTACTCGACGGGGCTCGGGGCCCCGACCCTCCCCTACCTCTCCTGGGGCCTCTCCTTCCTCGACGTCGACCTCGACGCCGACCTCGACTTGTTCGTCGCGAACGGCCACGTCTACCCGCAGGCCGACGACCCGGACACGGGGACGGCCTACCGCCAGCGCTGCCAGCTCTTCGAGAACGTCCCCGGCCCGTCCGGGCGGCGATTCCTCGAGCGGCGGGGGAAGTCGGAGGAGGCGGTCGATTCGGTGCGCGGGGGCCGCGGCGCCGCCTTCGGCGACGTCGACGGCGACGGCGACACGGATGTCGTCGTCCTCCCGATCGATGCCGCCCCTGCCCTCCTGCGGAACGACGCCGGGACGGCGGGGAGGATCGTCCTCGACCTGCGCGGCGTCCGGTCGAGCCGCGACGCCCTCGGCGCCCTCGTCCGGCTCGAGGCGGGGGGAACGAGCCAGGCCCGCGAGGTCCGGAGGAATGCCTCCTTCCAGTCCTCGAGCGACCCGCGCCTCGTCTTCGGCGTGGCGGGGTCCGGGCGCGTCGAGGTGCGCTGGCCCTCGGGACGGCTCGACGCCGCGGGGCCCCTCCTCCCGGGACGGCGCTACCGGCTCGTCGAGGGCGCGGGGGTCGTCGAGGAGGAGACTCTCCCGTGAAGCAGGTCCGCCTGAAGACGGACAAGTTCGGCGGCCGCCCCTGGGTCTTCCGGAAGATGGTCGCGCGGCCGCGGGACGTCGAGGACGGGGAGATCGTCGAGGTCCTCGACCGCTCGGGGCGGTTCGTCGGGACGGGCTTCTACAACGGCCGCTCGACCGTCGCGGTCCGCTTCCTCGACCGGGGGGCGCGGGGCGAGATCGACGAGCTGTGGCTCCGCCGCGCGCTCAGGGACGCCGTCTACGTGCGTCGCAGCGCCCTCGACCTCGACGCCGTGACCGACGCTTACCGGGTCGTCCACGCCGAGGGGGACGGGCTGTCGGGCCTGATCGTCGACCGGTACGCCGACCTCCTCGTGATCGAGCCGACCTCGGTCGGCTTCTGGCGCCTGGCGCCGCAGGTCGCCTCCCTCCTCTGCGAGATGTTCCCGGGCTCGGAGGCGATCGTCCGGGTCGACGATCGCGTCGCCCGGCTGGAGGGGTTCGACCCGGGGCCGCCTCCCGCCCCCCGCCGGACGACGATCACGGAGGCGGGCGTGCGCTTCCGCGTCGACGCCGGGGCGGGGCACAAGACCGGGTTCTTCCTCGACCAGCGCGACCACCGCGAGCGCTTCGCCCGCTACTGCCGGGGGAAGACGGTCCTCGACGGCTGCTGCTACACGGGAGGGTTCGGCCTCCACGCCCGCGTCCGCGGCGGGGCGGGGCGCGTCGTCGGCGTCGACCTCGACGAGAAGGCCCTCGCCGTGGCGCGCGAGAACGCCTCCGCGAACGGCGCCGCCGTCGAGTTCGTCCACGCCGACCTCTTCGACTACCTGCGGCAGGCCTCCTCGGGGCCCAAGTTCGACCTCGCCGTCCTCGACCCGCCGAAGCTGGCGACCGCGAAGGGGGACCTCCCCCGGGCCTTCGCCTTCCTGCGCGACTTGAACGCCCTCGCGATGCGGGTGCTGCGGAACAACGGGCTCCTCCTCTCCTGCTGCTGCACCGGGCTCGTCTCGGAGGAGGCCTTCCTCGCCGCCCTGCGCAAGGCCGCCGCCTCGAGCGGGTGCGAGATCCGGTTCCACGAGATCGGGGGGGCCGCCCCCGACCACCCCGTCGCGCCGAACTTCCCCGAGTCGAGGTACCTGACGGCGGTCTACGCCTCCGTGCGCGCTCCGCTCTGAACCCGCTCGCGCCCTCGCCGGGGCCGCGCGGGGACCCCCCCGACCCCGGCGCTCGTCGCGCGGGAGGCGGGATCGAAGAGCCGGCGGCGCGCCTCCTCGTAGCTCGGCCACCTCCCCTGCTCGGCCGGGGTCAGCCGGAGCCGCAGCGTCCCCATGAGCAGGTCCCCGAGCGGGAGGAGGAAGTTGGTGTTCGCGCCGTTGTCGATGTGATGGATGTAGTGGTGGCGGTCGAGGAACCAGAACCAGCGGAAGCGCTCCATCCGGCTCGCGCCGGGGTAGTGGACGGCGTCGTGGACCCGGATGAAGAGCCCGATCAGGGCGACCGAGGCCGCCGCCGCGGAGGCCGTGAACCAGGCGTTCGCCGTGACGGTCCGGCCGGCGATCACGATCGGCGCGGCGAACAAGGTGTAGAACGCCCCGTGCGACGCGACGGTGAGCGCCCGGCCGGACGGGGTCCGGCAGGGCCCCGCCCTCCCGCGCCCGAAGGGGGAGGGATACTCGATCCGGCCCGCGTGCACGTAGCGATCGGGGGTGAAGTGCACCCAGTGATGGGCCCGGTGGTGCAGGTCGGTCGCCAGCCGGAACAACGGGAATCGCCGCCCGCCGTGCATCGCGCAGCGGTGGACGAGCCACTCGCCGATCGCGCCCACCGCGACGATCGTGAGGACGCCCGCGGGGATCGAGCAGGCGGCCGCGATCGGCGGCGCCTGCCCCTTCGCCCAGCCCGCGAGGAGGAGGAACGGGGTCACCCCGATCAGGGTCCCGAGGACCACGAGCATCACCCGGAGGGGGCGCGGTTCGGTCGCGTTCTTCTCCAACGAGTCACCCTCCGACGTGGCCGATCTCCCTCCTCCTCGAAGTCCCGGGCCGCCGGGCGCCGGACGCTCGCGGAGTCGGCCGGAAGGGAGGCGGGGTGGCCTCCGGGCTACGATAGCGAGCCTCCGGCCGGCTCCGCTCCGAGGCTCATACCCCGCGACGCTCTCCGCATCCCTCCGGGCGCGCCCGCTTCCGGCCCCGCCTGCCGGTAGCATGGACCTCCGCGATGCCCCCCGAGGGACGAGACCCCGACGCGAGCCTCCGCACGCTCGGAGAATTCCGGCTGATCCGCGAGATCGGGCGCGGCGGGATGGGGGTCGTCTACGTCGCCGAGCAGGAGACCCTGCGGCGGACCGTCGCCCTGAAGGTCTTGCCGATCGACCTGACCGCATCCCCGGCCCGCGTCGAGCGGTTCAAGCGCGAGGCCGAGGCCGCGGCGCGGCTGCACCACTCGAACATCGTCCCGATCTTCGCGGCGGGGGCGGAGGAGGGGCAGCACTGGATCGCGATGGAGTTCGTCGAGGGGACCTCCCTCGACCGGCTCCTCGACGGGATGCGCGCCCGGAAGGGGGCGCCCGGGGACTCGGACGTCTCCCTCGTCCTGACGGAGGCGAAGGGGGACCTCCTCGACGCCGAGGGGGCGCCCTGGCGGCCCGGGGCGCCGGCCAAGCCGGCGCCGGCGGGGACCGTCCAGCGCGAGCGTTCGATCTCCCCCGCCGCGCTCGAGCGGGCCCACACGACGCGGATGACCGAGCTCTTCGAGAAGGTCGCCCGCGCCCTCCACCACGCCCACGAGCAGGGGATCATCCACCGGGACGTGAAGCCCGGGAACATCCTCCTCGACATGGCCGGGGAGCCGCGGATCACGGACTTCGGGCTCGCGCACGAGGAGGGGACCGCCTCCCTCACGCGGACGGGGGACATGCTCGGGACCCCCCTCTACATGAGCCCGGAGCAGCTCACGGCGAAGCGCATCCCGATCGACCGGCGGACCGACGTCTACTCGCTGGGGGTCTCCCTCTACCAGGCCCTCACCCTGCGCCCCCCTTTCGAAGGGGAGTCCTCCCAGGAGGTCATCCGCCAGATCCTCTTCGCCGATCCCGCCGCGCCGAGAAGGAGCAACCCGCGGATCCCCCGCGACCTCGAGACGATCGTCCTCAAGAGCATCGAGAAGAACCCGGAGCGGCGGTACCGGACCTCCCTCGAGCTCGCCGAGGACCTCCACCGCTTCCTCCGCGAGGAGCCGATCCAGGCCCGGCGCGCGTCTTTCGGCTACCGGATCTGGAAGAAGACCCGCAGCGCCCGCGTCTCGATCGCCGCCTCGATCGGCATCGCGACGGCCGCCGCCGTCGCCATCTTTCTCCTCGTGCTCACCCTCTTCGGGGGCGGCAGCCCGGGACGGCCCGGCGTCCTGGGAAGCGCGGCGAGCGAGGCGAACACGCGGGCGCGGGACCACCTCAAGGAGGAGAACTTCGTCGCCGCGGTCGACGAGGCCCGCCGAGCCGTGGAGCTGGAGCCCGACGAGCCCGAGCTCCTCGAGACGCTGGGAGACGCCTACGAGAAGGCCGGGAATCCCGGAGAGGCGGCGGACGCCATCGGGCGGGCCCTCGCGCTCAAGCGGACCGCCTCCTCCGCGACGGACACCCTGAGGCTGCATGTCCGGTACGCCTCCCTCCTCGCGGAGGCGGGGAGGCACACGGACGCGATCCGGGAGTGGACGGCGATCCTCGCCGAGCGCCCCGACCACTTCGAGGCGCTCCACGGCCGCGGACTCGCCCACAACGCGCTCGGGCGGAAGAAGGAGGCGATCGAGGATCTCTCGAAGGAGGCGGAGGCCCGGCGCGCCCGCGCGGACGCGCTCCTCGCGACGTTCCCCGCCGACCCGTCGGCGCCGATCACGAAGGACCAGGTCGATCTCGCGCGCAAGGCGCAGGAGTTCGACCCGTCGAACGCCCGGGCGAACCTCCACCTCGCCTACGCGGACCTCGCCGCGAAACGGGCGGAGGACGCGATGGGACGATTCGACGAACTGCTTCGGGCGAACGAGGGTCTGGTCGAGGCCCACCTCGGGAGGGCGCGCGCCCTCACCCTCATGGGGGAACTCACCGGGAGCGGAAAGGACGGGATGGGACGGGGTGCGCTCGGGGCGGTCGACGACGCCCTCGACCTCGACCCCGACCACGTCGGGGCCCTCCTCCTCCGCTCCGAGCTACGGTCGCGGCTCGGGAAGGCCGAGGGCGCGCGCGAGGACGCGGACAAGGCGGTCCGCCGCGATCCGCGGTCCGTCGCCGCGCTCCTCAGGCGCGGGGCGGCGCGCTTCGAGAGCGGGGATGGCAAGGGCGCGCGCGAGGACTTCCAGGCCGCGGCCGTCGACTCGGGACGGTCGGGACGGCGCGCGCTCCTCGCGAGCGCCGTCTGCGCCCTCGCGATGGGGGACGCGACGGGGTCCCGGGACATCCTCGAGCGCGCGATCGCCGCCGACCGCAACGACGCGTCCGCCCTCCTCCTCGCCGGCGTCGCGGCGGCCGCGGCGAACGAGGCCGAGGCGGCGGCCCTCCACTTCAGCGCCGCCATCGCCACGCCCGCGAGTCCCCCGGAGGCGCGCGTGCGCCGCGCCTTCTCCCTGTTCCGGATGGGGAGGCTCTCGGAGGCGTGGGACGACCTGGACGCGGCGCTCGACCGGAGCAGCCGGCGCTTCGCGGAGACCCTCGACCTCGTCGTCCACGGAGGGGAGAAGGAGCACGGGGCCCTCCTCCGCGCCGCGCTGGAGGAGGAGGAGAGACCCGCGGACGCCGGCCCGGAGGAAATGGAGAAGCGACTGAAGGAGCTCCGCCTGTCCCTCGACCCGCGGGAGACGGTCGGGCCCGAGTTCCTCCTGGGGCGGCCCGGGACCGCGACTCCGCGCCGGAAGGAGGAGCTCCTCGGCTTCACCCGGGCCCTCGGGCTCGGCGGGGAGCCCCGCGAGATCGCCGAGAAGGAGCTGACGGAGGCCGGCGCGGAGGCCCTCCCGGTCCTCGAGGAGGCCTCGCGCGGACACCGGGGCGGGGAGGAGGCGAAGCGCCTCTGGGAGACGCGGACGAAGGCGCTCGACCGGGCGGCGGACGCCCTCGTCGGGGAATGGCTCTGCCATTCCGAGGATCCCGTCCCTCCCGCCGTCCAGGCGCTCAAGGGCCGCGCCCCGGGCTGGCTCGTCCGGGCCCTCCTCCGCTTCCCCGAGACGATCGTCGGCGCGCGAGCGAGAGAGGCCCTCCTCCGGATCGGCGGGCAGGAGGCGGCCGACGCCCTCGCCCAGACCCTCCGGGCGCCCGGCCGCGAGTCGAGGCTCCACGCGCTGGTCGGACTCGCCGAGCTCGCCGACCCCTCGACCGTTTCCGCGATCGAAGTCGCCCTGGAGGACAAGGACGCCGTCCTCCGCGCCTACGCGGTGCACGCCCTCGCGGCGGCCGCCGGTCCGGAATCGGTGGCGCAGCTCCGCCAGGTCCTTCGAACCGAGGCCGATGCCTTCGTCCGGGAGTACGCCGTCCGGGAACTCGCCGGCTTCGGGGATCGCATGGGCTTGATGCTCCTCGCCTACGTCGAGAAGCGGCCGGCGGACGCGGGGTTCGGCTCGCCGATCGGCTTCGCCCTCTTCTCGGGCGCGCCCGCCCCGCCGGAGGAGCAGGGGGAGGCATCCGAGGTCACCCGCATCGCCTCGGACCTCGCCGTCCCCTCCTACCTCGCGCGCGCCCTGCGCGATCCCGACGTGCACACCCAGGCCGGCGCCGTGCGAGCCCTCTCCGAGTTCTGGAGCGGGCGGAGCCTGCCCGGCGGGACCGGGGCGGCGGTCCGGTCGTTCGGCGCCCTGGTGTTCGACTTCGCCGGGGGGCTCCTCAAGGGGGACCCTCGCGTGCGGATCGCCGCCTTCGAGACCCTGGCCCGGGCGGGGGACGGGAGCGCGTTCGCGAAGCTCGCTCGCGTTGCCGAGGAGGGAACCCTCCTCGAGGCGAAGCTCGCGGCGCGGTCCCTCGCTCGTGTCAGCGGCGCGGCGCCGCCGGCGGAGGCCCGCTTCGATCTCTGCACCCTTCCTCCCGCCGCCCGGCGGGCCGCCGCCGAGACGCTCTACCTCGAGGGGGACGCGCTCCCGGGGGGGCGCTGGAAGGAGGCGCTCCGGTTCTTCGATCGCGCCGCCGAGGTGGCGCCCGAGTGGACCCTCGCCCGCGTCCGCGCCGCGGTCCTCCGCACGGAGCACGGGGAGGGGGAAGCCGGCCACCTCGCCCTCGCCACCGCCGGCGGGAGCGGCGACGAGCCGGCGAGCCTCGAGCTCCTCGGAGCGCACCGCCTCCGCTGCAAGGCGCACTGCGGGTCCGCCGTCGAGGCGTTCGGACGCCTCGCCGCCCTCCGACCCGAGGACCCCGTCGCGCACGCGCGTCTGGCGTCGGCGCTCGCCGGCGCCGGGGAAAAGGAGAAGGCGCGGCCCCACCTCGACTTCGCCCTGGCGCGGGGCGCCTCCGACCCCGAGACGCTGGTCGTCGCCGCCCGCGCCTGCCAGGCGCTCGGGGAGGAGGGTCGGACGTACGAACTGCTGCGCCGGGCCCTCGACGCGGGGTATCCCCCTTACGCCCTCCTCGGTTCGGCCTCCAACGGATTCGAGGATGCCCGACTCCTCGAGCTCGTGGGTCGACGATGAGGGGGGTCCTCGGTCTCCTCCTCGGCGTTTCCCCCGCGGCCGGCAGGTCGGGAATCGACCCGGCGGCGCTCTTCCCGGCGGATCCGATGGTCTACGTCCGCCAGAAGCATCCCAACCTCTCCTGCTTCCTGGAGAACTCCTTCGCGAAGGAGTCGGCCGGCCGCCCGGCCGTGGAGGAGTTCTACGAGGTCCTCGAGATCGCCGCGGCCTGGGAGCTGGATATCCCGCCGGAGGAGATGAAAGGGCTCCGGGGCGGCATCGTCCTCCACCAGGCCACCTTCTTCCCCGGCGGGGACTCCCCCTACGAGGCGGTCTTCGATCTCGCGATCGAGGGACTCCCGGACGATCGCCTGCCCCGCAGCGAGCGATCGGCGCCGCGGACCTTCTACGGCGAGGCCGCCTACGCCGTGCACGGCGACCTCGTCCTCGCGTCGAGCGACCGCGGGCGGCTCGAGGCCATGCTCCGGCGCGCGAGGGGCGAGGAGCCCTCCCGCTCCCTCCTCGACGACCCGGCCTTCCAGCGGGCGCGCCGCGCGCTCGGCGCCCAGGAGGAGTTCTTCTACCTCCCCGTCGTCTCGTGGGGGGAGATGTTCGCCTCCAAGTTCGTCCCCCCACCCGGGGCCGATCCCGCCACGGTGGAGAAGAACGTGCGGGCCGTCCGTCGGATCCTCGACCTCCTCGGCGGAGGTCTCGGCACGTTCGTCGACGACGCCGCCCGCCCGGGGAAGAAGCGGACCGACTTCCGGTTCCTCCTCGACCCCTCCCACCCGCTCTTCCCGGTCTACGAGGCGGTGCGGCAGGAACCGAAGGAGCCCCGGCTTCCCGACCGCGTCCCCGGCGACGCGACCTTCGCCGTGGGCTGGCGCTTGGACGCGGTCTCCCTCCTCCAGAGGGTCGGGGACTTCCGTCCCCCGGAGGGGGGCGGGGACGATCCCGCCCTCTCGATCGCGCGCTCCTTCGGGAAAGGGCTCGGCTCCCTCCTTTCCGATCCGGAGGTCGCGGGGAAGCTCGGATGGCTCGCCTCGGTCCTCGACGGGGAGGCGGTCTTCTTCACGAACCAGGCGCTGCCCGCGCTCGTCGCGGGCCGGGCGGACCGGCGCGGAGTCGGCTTCGCCCTCGGCCTCTCCTCCCCCGACCTCTTCGACTCGATCCCGGCGAACCTCCCGGGCCTCGGGATCCCGGTCGAGGAGGTGGAGGGAGGACTGTTCACCGCGCGGATCCCCGGCCTCCCCCCCGTCTTCTTCGCCCGGGACGGGGCGGCGGTGGTCGGCGGGGCCGCTCCGGACATGGTCCGCCGGATGAGGGAGGCCCGCTCCTCCAAGTCCTCGCTCTCGACGGAGCCCCTGTTCCACGACCTGATCCCCCCCGGCCGTGCCCGCTCGAAGTGGCTCTACCTCCGCATCGAGTCGCTCCTGGGATTGCTCCGCCTCTCCGTGCCCGGGATCGCCTCCCTCTCGAAGCGGACGGATCGCCTGGCCATCGGCTTCGAAACCGTCGAGGAGTCCGGGACCCTCCGTTTCTGGCTCGGGGTCTCCCCCCTCTCCTACTTCGAACTGTTCACGACGGATGCCTTCCTCGGGGATCGGCTCGCCGCGCGGACCCAGGGGCTGCGCCCCGCCGAGGAGAAGGCGCTCGCCTCCCTCCTCGCGCTGCGGGAGGCGGAGGAGGAGTTCCGCGGGCGCGGGATCCGCGACCGCGACGGCGACGGGCTGCCGGAGTACGGCACGCTCGCGGACCTGGCGGCGGCCTCCCTCCTCCCGAAGGGACTCTCGCTCGCGGAGGGGACCGGCGAGGCCCAGGCGATGGGCTATCTCTTCCGCGCTGACGTGCCTCCCGAGACGAACCTGGCGGAGCGCCTGTGGGAGGGCTACGCCTGGCCGCTCCAGTACGGCTCGACCGGCGTGAACGCGTTCTGGATCCGCCCGGCCGGCCTCCCTCGCCGGAGGGTCGACGCCTCCTGCGCGGGCCCCGGGAAGGGCCCGCGGCCCGACACCGCGCTCGTTGGGCCGATGGCCGCGGAGGCCGCGTTCGTCGACGACTACCTCTGGACCCCCGTGGGGAAGTGATCGCGGTCGCCCTCGCCCTCCTCGGCGCGCCGCTCCCCGCCTGCGGGGACCTCGAGGACGGGATCGCCCTCTACGAAGCCGGGAAACGTAGCGCCGCCCTCGCGCCGCTCGCCCGTGCGGCCGCGGCCGACCCGAAGGACCTGCGCCCGCTCCTCTACGCCGGGCTCTGCCTCCAGGACCTCCACCGGCTCGAGGAGGCGGCGCAGACGCTCGAGAAGGCCCGGGCCCTCGACCCCTCCGACGCGAGGGTCGCGAACGCGCTCAGTCGCGTCCTCCTCGAGGCGGACCGGCTCGAGGAGGCCGGGACGCTCCTCGCCCAGGCCCTCCTCCGGCATCCGGAGGACCCCGACCTCCTCTTCGCCTCGGGGCTCGCCTCCGTGCGTTCGGGACGCCCGGCGGACGCGCGGGGCCCCCTCGAGCGGATGCTCGCCCGCGCCCCGAGCCACCGCGACGCGCCCCGCGCGCACGCGATGCTCGGGCAGATCTGCGCGCGGGCGGGAGAGCCCGAGAAGGCGCGGGAGCACCGCCGCCTCTCCGAGAAGAAGGACCTCTGGCTCCGCGCACTCGAGACGCGGAAGGCCCAGGTCCGGGAGAACCCCCGCGACCCGCTCGCCTGGCTGGGGCTGGGTCTCGCCTGGATGGAGGCCGGGGAGGGGGGGCAGGCGGAGGCGGCCTTCGCGAAGTCGGTCGAGGTCGATCCGGGCTTCGCCCGCGGGCGATTCCACGAGGGGGAGGCCCGCCGCGCGCGCGGCGACCTCCGGGCGGCGGCGGAGTCCTACCGCGAGGCGGTGCGCCTCGACCCTCGCTACACGAGGGCCCACTACCACCTCGGCCTCGCCGCGGCGAACCTCGGGAACGGACCGGAGGCGAAGAGCGCCTTCGAGCGCGTCCTGGCGCTCGACCCCGAGGCGAGGGAGGACGCCATCTTCAAGGAGTGCTGGAAGCACCTCGGGCGGCTGGCGGAGGCGGCCGGGGACCGGGACCGGGCGCGGGATTGCTACCGGGAGTACCTCCGGCGAGGCGGTCGGGACCCCGAGGTCCCCGCTCGACTGAGGGCACTCGGGGGATAGGGGCCCCCCGGCGCCTTCCTCACCGAGCCTTCATCCCCGGTTTGCAGCGGGCCGATAGGTTTTTTCACTCCCGGAGACCTGCCCCAAAGATGTCGACCCGAACCCTCTCCCTCCTCGCCTCGACGGCGGTCCTCTGCGCCCTCGCCGCGGTGGGCCGTCCGGCGGCCTCCCCCCGGACGGCCGCCCCCGAGCCCTCCCAGGAGATCGCGCCCGGCGCGCGCTTCGTCGACGAGAAGACGATCGAGGGGGAGCGCGACTTCCTCTCCGGCTGGGAGGCGCGCACGGAGGGGGGAGGCGTCCGCGCCGTCGTCGAGATCCCGGCCGGCCGCCTCGACAAGTGGGAGGTCAAGAACGAGGACGGCCTCCTCCACTGGGACATGAAGGACGGCAAACCGCGGGTCGTGAAGTACCTCGGCTACCCGACGAACTACGGGATGGTCCCGCGCACCGTCCTCTCGAAGGAGAGGGGCGGCGACGGCGACCCGCTCGACATCCTCGTCCTCGGGGCCGCGCTCCCGCGCGGCTCGGTCGTCGAGACGCGCGTCGTCGGGCTGATCCACCTCAAGGACTCGGGGGAGCTCGACGACAAGCTCCTCGCCGTCGTCGCGGACTCGCCCTTCGAGGGGATCAACGACCTCTCCGACCTCGAGGCCGGGTTCCCGGGCGTGACGAAGATCCTCGAGACCTGGTTCGCGAACTACAAGGGGCCTGGCAAGATGGCCGCAGGCGGCTTCGCCGGGCGCGACGCCGCTCTCGGGTTGCTCGACCAGGCCGTCGCGGACTTCGCCGCCGCGCACCCCGCCGCGCGCTAGCCGGGGGACGGGAGGGGCCGGGCGCGGCCGACGCCGACCTCCTCGAGGAAGCGGGGCAGCACGCGGCGGACGTCGAGGTGCTCGCGGGCGATCTCGCGAGCCGCGCGGGCGTGGCGGGGCCAGTCTCCGGCGATCTCCTCGAGCGCCGCGGCGGCTTCCTCCGGGCGGGTGACGGCGAAGAGCCCCTCGCCGCAGGGGAGGTGGGCGCTGAAGCCGGTCTCCTCGAGGACGGCGGGACGGCCGCTCGCGAGGTACGCGGAGGTCCGGTCGCTGAACCAGCCGCTGCGGGTCACGACGAAGCCGTGCTTTGCCACGGCGAACTCCCCGCGCGAGCGCCGCACGTAGGAGAGGAACGCGTCGACGGTGGGGGTGACCGCGTGGGCGGACTCGACGCGCCAGCCGAGGGCCTCGAGCCTCTCGCGCGAGGGGCCGCGGCCGGAGACGGCGATCTCGAGGGGCACCCGCGCCCGTCGGGGCAGGTCCGCGAACTTCTCGAACTCGACGTCCTTGTGCCGCAGGGTGAGGTCCCCCCACACGACCGGCTCGTAGGACTTCCAGTTCATGACGGTCGTGAACGGGGCGCCGGCGGGGGGCGCGGTGACGGGGAACAGGTCGAGGTCGACGGGAGGGAGGATCGCCCGCCAGACCTCCTCCTCCGTCGGTGCGGCGCTCCCTCCCTTCGCCACGTTCTGCCCGACCGTGTAGAGGAAGTCGTAGGCGGCGAGGGATCGGCCGGCGGCCCGCGCGCGCGCGCGCTTGACCTGGGTGAAGCCCGGCTCGGCCTCGAGGAGCACGCGAACTCCCGCCCGCTGCGTCTCGGCGTCCCAATCGCCGTGCGCCCCCATGTCGATGAAGACGTCGGCCCCGGCGCAGGCCTCCTCGACCCGCGCCCGGCTCATGCCGTGGGTGCGGCCGGCGGCGTCGACGAAGCACCAGCGGTCTCCGAGCCCGTGCCGGGCGAGGAGCTCGCCGACCGCCCGCGTCCCGAACGCGCAGTCGTCGGTCATCGCCTCGCGCGAGGGGTCGAAGCAGGCGTTCGCCCAGCCCGCCTTCTCGACGTGGACGATCTCGTGGCCCAGGCGCCGGAACCCGACGAGGTACTGGAGGACCCAGGAGAGCATCCCGCCGAGCGGGTAGCGGACCATGTAGGAGGCGAGGACGACGCGGGCGCCCATCAGACCCTCGCCTCCGAGCCCCGGACCTCGTCGAGGAAGCGGCGCTCCGTCTCCTCGATCGCGCTCCGGCCGCGCGCGGCGCACTCGCGCGCGGTGCGGCGGGCCTCCTCGGTCAGGCACGCGTCGAACGCGCGAAGGAGGGCTCCGGGGTCGAGCTCCCCGGGGAGGAAGGCGCGGGGCCAGCCGAGCACCCGGGCCTGCGCCGCGATCTTGGCGCCGCCCGCGACCGGGTCGACGGCGAGCGCCGGGACGCCGTGCTTCAGCGCCAGGACGAGGCCGTGCAGTCGGGTCGTCAGGACGACGTCCATCCGGGCGATCAGGGACTCGACCTCGCGCGCCGTGCGAAGGCCGGTCGCGTTCGCGTCGAGCCGCGTGTCGATCGTCACGGCCGCCACCTCGCGCGAGGCGAGGACCCCGCGGAGGGCGGCGTTCGCCTCCTCGTGGCATCCGCGCCTCCTGTACTCCTTCTGCGGCGCGACGAGGACGAGGCCCGCGACGGGAACGGCGAGGGAGCGCGCGGCGAGGCTCAGGTCGGGGGCCGCCCCGCGCGAGCCGTCCCGCGCGAGGAGGAGGTCGAAGGGGTTCCACTCCTCGAGGTCGTGGAGCATCGACAGGTTGACCCCGATGCGGCGGCAGTGGGCGAAGCGCGCGAGGAGCCCGGCCGTCCTCTCGTCGTTGCCGAAGGGGCCGCAGACGAAGAGGAGGTGCGTGTAGCGCCGGGGATCGACGGCCGCGAGCGCCACGCCGCCGCGGAACGGCGGGGCGAGGGCGACGTCGTGCGGGAGCCCGGCGCGCTCGAGCCAGCCGCAGACGACGTCGCGCGCCAGGAGGTCCCCTGCCGTCGCCCCCATCCCCTCGAAGCTGAACCAGCCCGTGACGAGCGCGTGCATCAGGACTTCCCCCGTCCCGCCGCCGGCTCCGGGCTCGCGAGGGCCCGGTCGAGCAGCGCGCCGAGGACGCGGCCCGAGTCGAGGAACTCCCGGGCGATCTCGAGCGCGGCCCGGGCGTGGCGCTCCGGCTCGGCGCGGATCGCCTCGATCCCCGCCCGCGCCTCCTCCACCGTCGTGAATGCGAAGAGCCCCTCGCCGGTCGGGAGGTGGCGGGAGAAGCCGGTGTCCTGGACGACCGCCGGCACGCCGAGGGCGAGGTAGCAGGCCGTGCGACAGGAGAACCAGCCCGTCCCCCCCTCGACGTAGGCGTTCTTGGCGACGCTCACCTCGCCGAGCGAGTTCGCCAGGTATTCGCGGTAGACCCAGGGATCCCGCGAGACCTCGAGTCCGTCGCGGACCTGCCAGCCATGGCGCAGGAGCGTCTCGCGCGGGGCGCGCCCGCTCATCGCGACCTCGAGGGGGATCGGGGACCTCGCCGGGAGGTCGAGGAAGCGCAGGAACTCCCGGCTCTTCCCCCCGTACTCGACGCCCCGCACCCGGGGGCCGCGCTCGTGCGGCTCCCACGATCCGACGGTCGTCATCACGGGCCGCCGCCGCGCGACCGCGACGGGCTCGAAGCAGTCGAGGACGATCGGCTGTCTTGTCGGGATCCAGTCGAACATCTCCGTGGGGATCCGGCACTCGGCCCGGCCCACGCTCTCTCCGAACGTGAAGAAGACGTCGTGGCGGCGCAGCCCCTCGACCCGCGCGCGCGCCCGAGGCTCGAGGTCCCCCGCCACGTAGCCGGGGACGGAGGCCTGCGTGTACATCGGGTCGCTGTCGAGGAAAGCGAGCCGCCGGGCGGAGAGGTACTCCTCCCGCATCCAGCAGGCGGCCGAGACGTTGAGGAAGAGGTCGGCCGAGCGGACGAACGCGGCGACCTCGCGCCACGGACGCCCGAAGGACCGGCCGCCCGCGTCGCGGAAGTACCAGCGCCCCGCGAGCCGGCCCTCGAGGCGCGAGAGGGACTCGCCGAGGACGCGCGCGTTGGCGGCGCCGTCCTCGACGTAGGTCCCCCGCGCCGGGTCGTAGCACCACTGGCCGGTGTCCTCGAGGTAGAGGACGTCGTGGCCGAGGCGCAGGAGGCCGAGGGGGTACTGGACGTAGTCCCAGAAGACGCCGCCGAAGGGATAGGTCGCGGCGAGTCCGGTCACGACCACGCGCAGGGACTCGCTCATGGCCGAGCCTCCTCCGCGACGCGGGCGCGCGACTCGACGAGCCTCCCCCGCGCGAGCTCGAGCCGCAGGTCGCACCCCTCCAGCGTCCCGGGCCGGTGCGCGATGATGAACGTCGTCCGCCCCGCCATCAGGCGCTCCATCGCCGCGAAGATCCCCTCCTCGGTCCGCGGGTCGACGGCGCTCGTCGGCTCGTCGAGCACGAGGACCGGCGCGTCCTTGAGGAAGGCCCGGGCGAGCGAGATCCGCTGGCGCTCGCCGCCCGAGAGCTTCATGCCGCGCTCCCCCACCGGGGTCTCGTACCCCTCGGGGAGCCGCGCGATGAACTCGTCGGCGTTCGCCGCCCGGGCGGCGGCGACGATCTCCTCGGGGCGGGCGTCGGGCCGGGCGTAGGCGATGTTCTCGGCGATGCTCGCGGAGAAGAGGACCGGCTCCTGCAGGACGATCGCGAACTGGTTCCGCAGGTCGCGCAGCCGCCAGTCGCGGAGGTCGGCGCCGTCGAGCCGGACGGCGCCCGACGTCGGGTCGTAGAAGCGCATCAGCAGGCTCACGAGCGTCGTCTTTCCGGCTCCCGTGTGCCCCGCGATGCCGACGCGGGCGCCGGCGGGGACCTCGAAGGCGATCTCCTCGAGCGCCGGCCGGCCCCCGTCGTAGGAGAACGACACGCCCTCGAACCGGACGTCCCCGCGCGCCCGCAGGAGCGGCCGCGCGTCGGGCCTCTCCGCCACCTCCTTCGCCTCGTCGAGGAGCTCGAAGGCCCTCTCGGCGCTCGCCAGCGACCCCTGCAGCCCGGCGAGCTTCTTGCTCATCGTCTTCAGCGGCTCGTACATGTGCCCCAGGTAGGCCATGACGAGGAGCAGGTCGCCGACGGTCATCGCCTGCGCCCCCACGCGACGCACGCCGATCCAGAGGACGGCCGCCGTCCCCACGGCCGTCGTCAGGCCGATCACGATCCCGAAGACGCTCTCGGCCCGCGCGACGGCGAGGTTCTCGCGGATCCCGCGGTTCGACACCTCCTCGAACCGGCTCTCCTCGCGCTCCTCCCGCCCGAACGCCTTCACGACCCGCACCGCCGCGAGCGCCTCCTGGACGACCGACAGGGAGGCGCTCTCGAGCTTCTTCACGCTGCGCCAGCGCTGGCGGAGCCTCTTCCCGTAGACGTGCGTCGCGAGGAAGAGGAGGGGGGCGATCGCGAGCGCCACGGCGGCGATCTCGAGGCTGAGGAGCGCGATCGCGAGGAGCATGCACGCGAAGGCGACCGCCGAGGAGAGGAACGGAAGGGCGCCGTCGATCGCCAGGTGCTGGATCGAGGGGGCGTCGTACAGGATCCGGTAGCTCGAGTCGGTCGTCCCCTTCGTGTCGTGGTAGGCGAGGGAGACGCGCTGGGCGTGCCGGAAGAGGCGCGCCCGGAAGTCGAGGACCATGCGCTGCGACGTCCAGGTCGTGAGGAGCCACGTGCCGAGCCCCTGGAGGCGCACGAGGAGCGCCGTCCCGACGAGCAGGACGACGGCGAGGGCGAGGCGCCCCTCCTTCGACCCGGCGAGGAGGTCGGGAACCAGGGCCTCCAGGAAGCGCGGCAGCGGGTGATCCCCGATCACGCTGTCGATGGCGATCTTGAGCGGGTAGGGCTGCAGCAGCGTGAGGGGCGTCGCCGCGAGCCCGAGGAGGAGGAGGAGGGCGACATGCGGGGCGTAGGGCCGGCCCTGCCGCAGGAGCCGCCGCCAGAGGAGCCGGTCGCCCGCCCGCGCGCCGCCGCCGGTCACGCCCCCCTCCGCTCGAACCGCTTCGCGCCCCGCCGCTCGAGGACCGCGTCGATCGCCTCCCACGCCGCGCCCCGGAGGCGCGCGCGGCGCGCGACGATCCACGCGAAGAGGCAAAGCGGCAGGAGCCAGACCGGCAGGAAGAGGGCGCTGCGCCAGGTCAGAAAGGCGGCCGCCGCGCAGAGGAGGAGGAGGGCGAAGCGCGCGGAGCGGCCCGTTCGCGCGAGGAAGCCGAAGCAGAGGGACCGGTCGTAGTTCTCGGGGGCGGTGTAGATGCGCCCGGACGCGAGGAGGGAGCCGTTGACGGCGAGGTCCCAGTTCACCCACTCCAGGCCGTAGGTGACGTTGGCCCCCCTCGACTTCAGCTCCCGGTAGAGCTCGCGCACGAGGGCCTCGCGGTCGCCTCCGCCCGGTCCCCAGTAGCGCCGCTGCTCCTTGCGGCGCGGGCCGAGGTGCCGGATCTCGCGCGCCCAGCCGCGCAGGGTCCAGCGGTCGGCGCTCCTCTCCTCGGGTCGCGGCTCGACCGGCCGGCGCCTCCGCGGCGCCACCCTCCCCGCCCAGCGCACGAGCGGGTGGAGGAAGTGGAGCATCGAGACCGCGACGACCTTGCGGATCCTCTCGCGCCTGGAAAGCGGCCCCGGCACGTCCGTCGTCCAGCCGGCGACGAGCGCCGCCCCGGCCGAGAGGAGGAGGAGGACGCCGCCGACCGCGCCGAGCCAGGGGGAGAGCGGCGTCAGCGCGAGGAGGAGGATCCAGGCGAAGTACCAGTGGACCATCGCCGGTCCGGAGAGGAGGGAGGAGGGGTCCTTCTGGTAGAGGGTCTGGAACAGGGCCGAGCCGAGCCGCCCGTGATAGATGAAGGGCCGGAAGAGAGCCGAGGTGCGCTGCGTCCCGCTCCCGTAGATCTTCCCGGCCCAGCGGATGTAGCCGCCGAGGTTGAAGCGCTCGGGGTGCTTCCTCTCGAGCTGGTTCTCGGCCTCGCCGTAGCCGAACTGCTGGCGGAGGTAGCGCCGGATCGACGGCCTCGCGTGGTGCCAGACGATCGCCGCCGGACTGTAGCCGAGTCGCATGCCGGCGTCCTGGAGCCGCCATCCGATGTCGACGTCGTCCCCCGCCCGGGCGTGGACCGGGTCGAAGCCCCCGATCGCGAGGAGCGCGTCGCGCCGGAACGCCATGTTCACGCCCGCGAGGTGGTCGGCCTCCACGTTGTCCCTCAGCACGACCGTCGGGTTGCCCGGGCAGGCGGCGATGAACCGCGCCATCGCTCCGTCGGAGGCCGGCGCGAGGCTGGGTCCCCCGCAGCCGATGAAGGGGCCCGACCCGAGGGTCGCCACGAGGTGGCGCAGCCAGTCGCGATCGGCGTAGGCGTCCGAGTCGATGTAGGCGACGACCTCCCCGGTCGCCGCCTCCGCGCCGACGTTGCGCGCGACGGAGAGGCCGCGGTTCTCCTGGCGCAGGATGCGGATGCGGCCCTCGAAGCGCCGGGCGACGTCGAGGCTTCGGTCGGTCGATCCGTCGTCGACGTAGATCACCTCGAAATCGGGGTAGTCGAGGTCCACGAGCGAGGCGAGCGTCTCCGCGAGGGTCGCCTCCCCGTTGTAGGTGCAGACGACGACGGAGACGCGCGGCCAGGACCTTCGGCGGGAGAAGGGCCCCTCCCCGAAGCGGGCCCGGGCGACCGCGAGGGCGGCCTTCGGGCCGCGCTTCCGGTCGACGAGTCCGAAGCGCCAGTCCCCGACGGAGTGGCCTCCGACCACCCACTCGTCCGTCCAGGAGAAGACGAAGACCCCGGCGCATCCCTTCCCGAGCGCGAGAGGGATCGTCCAGTCGAGGAGGGCCGCCTGGCTCTCCTCCCCCTTCCGCAGCGAGTCGTCGCCGACCTCGCCCAGGACGAGCGGCTTCCCCTTGACCTGGATCAGCATCCGGTCGAGGTACTTCCCCATCTCCCGCGGCTCGAGGAGGTAGACGTTGAAGAGGTGGAAGTCGAGGAAGTCGAGGTCGAGGAACTCGGTCGTCGGATAGTTCGCGTAGGTGACGAGCCCCTCCGGGTCCTCCGACTTCGCCACGAGGTAGAGCCGCCGGAGGAAGCGCTCGATCACGCGCCTCCCGTGGAACCGGACGGTGAGGGGGGGGATCTCGTTGGCGATCGCGTAGGCGAGGACGACGTCCGGGAATCGCCGGCACCGGGCGACGGCGACCCGCACGGCGGCCTCGGCCGCGCGGAACGTCCGGGGGTCGTCGAAGTCGCAGCCGCGCCCCTCCCAGTGGATCCCGACCAGGACTCTCAGCCCGGCGGCCCGGGCCTCCTCCAAGAGCCAATCGGGCGGGGGAGTGTAGGTGCGGACCGTGTCGACCTGCGCGCTCCGCATCCGCGCGAAGTCCGCCCGGACGACCTCTCGGGGCGGATAGAGGTCCCCGTTCGCGTCCGCCGCGAAGGTGCCGTACGTGACGCCGTGGACCGTGCACTTCCGCTCTCCAAGGAACAGGAAGGGGCCGCGGACATGGGGGCGGAGGGGGCGCTCCGCCTCGAACGGAGGGACCGCGGAATCCGCCCGGACCCGTCGTTCCGCTGGGGAAGGTTCCCGCGCCGGAGCGAGAGGAGAGCGCGCCCCCGGCTCCGCCGGGGGGATGGAGATGAGAGGGAAGGTCGAGGAGCGTTCGAGGGGCACTTCGCGGCGCTCCGGCAGCCGCCGATTCCGAGTCGAGAGACGGGGACCGGTCGAGAGGACTCGATCGATCGCGAACCTGACGTTTCCTGGACTGCGCCGAGGACCGCGGGCGTGCCCTTCCCGCGGGAGCGACCCTTCTGGCGCGGGGATCATTCAGGGGCTGATCTGCCCCTCACCTCGCTTCCCTCGCGCCCGGTCTCGACGTCGATCGCCCGGCGACATCCGGATCCCTGGGGGATCTTCCGCGCGGGAACCGGCCCACGACCCGCTTCACGGACCCTCCGCATGCTGGCGCCCTTCCCCTCCCAGAGTCGAGCCCGCCCGAGCCCGGTGGCGCCCAGGCCATCGCCGGCGCGCTGGTGCCCGAACCGCGGCCCGGTCCCCGGGACCCCTCCAGGGGCCTCCTTGCGCCGGGATCCTCCGGCGCGACCGGTACGAGCGGCACACAACGGCCGAATCGGCATGGACCGCCTACAACGTTCGAGCGGAATCTAGCGAGTTCCCCCCTACCGTCAAGTGCGGCCGGAGGAGCCGGCTCCGGCCAGGAGCGCGGAACCGGCGGCCGTAGAATTCGGCCCGTGAAGGAAGATCCCCGCGCGGAGGCCCTCGAGCTGATCGCCGCCATCCGGATGCGCCTGATGAACGCCGTCGAGGCGGGGATCGACGCGATCCGGATCGAGGCCCCGAAGACGGCGACGGCGCCGCGGGGAGCGTCCCCCGCGAGCCCCCCGAGCCCTGCGCCGGAACGTCCTCCGCAAGGGAGCGGCCTCTTCGACGCGGCCGCGAAGGCGGCTCCCGCTCTCTCCACGGGGGAGAAAGCCGCGGCCCTCGAGGCGATCGCCGCCGAGGTCCGCGCCTGCACGAAGTGCCGGCTCCACAAGGGACGGACGAACGCCGTTCCCGGGGAAGGGAACCCGGACGCGCGGATCCTCTTCATCGGGGAAGGTCCCGGGGAGAACGAGGACCTCCAGGGGCGCCCGTTCGTCGGGCGGGCGGGCGAGCTCCTGACGAAGATCGTCGAGGGGGGGATGGGCCTGAAGCGGGAGGCGGTCTTCATCGCGAACGTGGTCAAGTGCCGCCCCCCCGAGAACCGCGTGCCGCTCCCCGACGAGGCCGCCGCCTGCCTCCCCTACCTCCACCGCCAGATCGCCGCCGTGAATCCCGAGCTGATCGTGACCCTGGGCAGGCCGGCGACGGGAGCCATCCTCGAGACGGACGAGCCGATGGGGAAGCTCCGGGGCAAGGTCTTCCACCGGGAGGGGCGGACGGTCGTGCCGACCTACCACCCCGCCTACCTGCTGCGGAACCCTCCCGCCAAGAGGGAGGTCTGGGAGGACATCCAGGTGGCGATGCGCGAGATCGGGCTCCCGATCCCCGACCGCCGGCGGGGGTAGCGGCGCCCCCCACGGGATCGCTAGCATCCGCCGCTTCCCGCGGCCTCCCCCCTCCCTCCTTGATCGGAAGCCTCTCTTCGTTCGGGCTCGAGGTCGGACCGACGGCGCTGCGGGTGGCCGAGATGCGGCGGGGTCCCGGCGGGAGGCTCGTCGTCCGGAGGCTCGACCGCCTCGAGATTCCCGGGGAGGGATCGGCCGGGAGCCCCGACGCGCGGGCCGCCGCGCTGCGGCGCGCCTTCGCCCTCTTCTCGGTGAGCCACGTCGTCCGCCGGCGGGACGTGGTCGTGATCGCGATCTCCGGCGTCGAGACGGACAACCGCGTCGTCTCGCTCCCTCCGGTCGCCGGCCCCCGGCTGGTCGAGCTGGCGAGGGCGGAGGCGCTGACCCTGAACGCCTCCCCGGGCCAGGGCGCCCGGCACGCCTTCCACGTCCTCCCGCGGATCTCCGTGAACGAGAAGCGGGTCCTCGTCGCCTCCCACCCGGCGGCGGCCCTCGAGGAGATCCTCGCCGCCGCGGGCCCGGTCGGCCTCGCCCCCGACGCGGTCGTCCCGGCCCCCCTCGCCCTGGCGAGCTTCCTCGACTTCGACCTGCGCGGCGTCGAGGACGCCCTCCTCCTTCACGTCGGGTCGGAGGAGACGGCGGTCGTCTGCCTGCCCGGGGACTCCGTCTGGTTCCGGAGCCTCCCCTTCGGATCGCGGGTGCTCGCGCGGGCGATGGCCGCGGCGCCCGGGGCGGAGTCGAGGGCCGCCGAGGCGGCGCGGATCTCGATCACCCGGGGCGAGGCGGTCTCGGGCTCGGAGGAGGCGTCGCGGGCCTTCCTCGATCGCCTCGTCGGGGAGGTCCGGCGCGCGCTCGACTTCCACCGCCGCCGCATCGGCGCGTTCCTCCCCTCGCGGATCTTCCTCACGGGCGACGTCGCGAGGATCCCGGGAGCCGCGGCGCACCTCGCCGAGGTCTTCCACGTCCAGGTCGAGCCCGTCGTCCGCCTGAACCGGGTCCGGATCTCCCACCAGGCCTACGCGTCCTCGGAGCTGAGGGACCTCCCCTCCTTCGTCGTCGCGCTCGGGGCCGCCCTCCAGGGCCTGGAGCGGGTCCGTTTCCCCGTCTCCTTCGCCGATCCCGACCGGACGCGGGCGAGCGCCCGGAGCGTCCCGGCGCTGGCGGCGGCCGGAGCGATCCTCCTCGGGACGGCCCTGCTCGGCGACCTCTCCGCCTCGAGGGAGCGGGAGCGGGCGGAGGCGCTCGTCGAGCGCACTCAGCGCGCGCGCTCCGCGGTCGTCGAGACGCAGGAGCGCTGGCGGCGCCGGGAGGAAGTGCGGAAGGACCGCGCGGCGGTCCTGGGGCTCGCCCCGGAGCTCGAGGCCCGCGCCCTGTGGGAGATCGCCCCGGCGCGCGCGCTGGCCGCCCTCGGCGCCGCCGGGGAGATCGGGTCGTGCGACGTCCGCTCCGACGGAGGAGGGCTGAGGCTCGAGTTCTCGGTCCTCGTCCGCGGCGCGCTCCCCGACCCGGAGCGCGCGTTCCAGTCCCGCGTGGCGGAGGTGCTCCGCTCGCGGGCGGGAGCGAGGGGCGTCACCCTCCGCGAGGTCGAGGAGGCCCCCGTCGAGCCGGGGAGCGAGCCGGGAGCGCGCATCCTGCACGGCTCGGCCTTCTTCGGAGGCGGGGAATGAGCCCGAGGCCCGTCCGGACGCTCGTCGGGGGGATCGCCCTCGGGTGCTTCGCCCTCTTCGCGGTCCGGACCGCGCCGAACGCCCTCGGGGCGCGCGTGGCCTTCGGGGAGGCGCGCGAGGTCCTGGAGAGCGCCGAGGAGGGGCTCGCGCGCATCCCCGCCGAGACGGGGGAGGACGCGGAGGATGCGGCCGACTGGAGGCGGCGGCGGCTCGAGGCGGCGGGCTTCCTCGCCGGCGCCCTCGCCGAGACGCCGCGGGCGCCGGAGGACCTCCGGGAGGAGCGCCGGCGGATCCTCGGGGCGCTCGCCCGGCCGAGGCTCCCCGAGCAGCTCCTCGGCCACCTCCTGCCCGAGGAGGACTGGGAACGGGAGGGGAGGGCCCCCTCCGCCGAGGAGAACCTTCTCGCCTGGCGCAAGCTCCGGCTCGCCTCCTCCCTCCTCGAGACGCTCGCCGGGAAAGGGGTGGCCGACTTCGACTTCCTCGTCTTCCCGGATCGGGCTCGGGAGGTCCCGGGCGAGGCCGGGAACCGTCGCGTGCGCGTCCGGATCCAGTACGCGGCCCCGGTGGCGGTGCATGCGGAGGCGTACCAGGCCCTCGTGGGCCGGCGGGAGAGAGGTCCCTTCTTCCTCCCGGACCGCCTCCAGCTCGTCGCCGACCCCGCGGGGGGAGGCCCGGACCGGGTTCGCGCCCTCCTCGAGGCGCATGTCCCCCTCCTCGGGTCGGGGCCGAGGTGAGCGGCTCCCCCGGCATCCCCCGAGGGGAGGCGGCGCGGCTCTCCTTGTTGACCCTCGCGGCCTTCGCCGGTATGGTCTTCGCCTTCCACGTGCGCCTGCACGGCGGGATCGCGAGGAGCGAGGTTCGAGCGCAATCCGTCGTGACGGGCGCCGCGGCGCGATTCGTCGAACCGAGCGGGCGCGCCAACGGAGCCCGGCCGCCCGTGACCTTCGCCGAGCGGTGGTCCGCGCCCGCGCCCTCCTCTCCGGACCCCCCGGTGCGTTGGGTGGCGCTCGGGGCGAAGGCCCCCGCGGAACCCGCCGGCGCGGCCGACGTGTTCCCTCCTCCCGGGTTGCGCGGAGAAGTCGACGAACACGGCGTCACCCTCCGGTGGCTCCACGACGACCGCAATCCGCGCGAGGGAGTGACCTACGAAGTCTACCGGTGGAGGGACAACGAGGGCGTGCGGAGCCTGGAGGGGGAGACGGCGGGGCTCGAGCGTCTCGACCCCGATGTCTGCCCTTCGATTCGGTACTTCTACTGCGTCGTGACCGTCCTGCGCAGTCAGGTCGAGGGGGTGGAGGTCCGCCGCAGCCGCCGGAGCGAACCGGTCGTGGTGGCCGTCGGGGACCGGTACCGGCTCGAACTCCTGGGAGTCGAGGAGGGGAGGGCCCGCCTCCGGGCCACCGCCCTCGGCGGGCGGACCTTCGAAACTTCCGCCTCCTCCGGGGATACCATCCGCACCGACGCCGGAGCGCCGACGGGCTTCGTCCTCGAGGAGGTCGGCTCGACCCCGCGCGAGGAGGACGTCGAACTCCGGTTCCCCGTGTTTCGCCCCGACGGCTCCCGCGAGGTGGAGGACGGACGCCCCGTCTTCCGCACGCGGACGGTCGTCCGGTCCGTTTCCTACCCCTCCGTGCGGTTCCGGGACGCCTGTGGAGTCGTCCGGACCGCGACCGCCGGCTCGCCCGCCGCCCCGAGGTGAGCCACCCGGCGGACCGGCACGGGGAATCGCTCCTCCGATCGAGATCGAACCGAGGATAGGCCCGATGAGCAGGTTCACCTGTCTGTTCCTCTCCGCTCCGCTGGCGGTCCTCGCGATCGGCTGCAGGGGGACGGCCCCCCCGCCCGAGTTCGAGCCCCCTCCCGGGGAGACGGCGGCGGCCGGCCCGGGCGCGGAGCGGACGCCTCCCCGGCAGGGGGAGCCCGCGGCCCAGGAGGATCCGGGGCGCTTCCTCCGGCAGGAGGCGGAGGGCCTGCGCCTGCGGCAGGAGCGGGCAGCCGTTCTCGCGAACCAGTACGTCGAGCGGGCGAAGGAGGCCTTCGACCGGGCGGACTTCCAGGAGGCGCTCGTCCAGTACGCCCAGGCGCTCGACGTCGACCCGACCTCCCAGGCGGCCCGCGAGGGGCTGCGCCGGACGGAGGCGATCCTCGGGGAGCGGGGAGCCTCCGCCGCCGAGTTCGTCGAGGACGCCGCCCAGTTGAGCAGCGTGCGCCGCGCCCAGGCGAGGATCGCCGCCGAGCAGGCGGTCCTCGACGCGGACAACGCCGCCCGCGCCGGCCGCTACCAGGAGGCGATCGACAAGTACCGGGAGGCGCTCCTCATCCTCCGCTACAACCCCCTCCTCCAGACCCCCGAGCTCTCCGAGGCGGTCATCCGCCAGAAGATGGACGAGGCGTCCGCGACCGCCGAGACCGCCGAGCGGGAGATGGCGGAGCAGACGGAGGCGCGCGCGCGTGCGGAGCAGGAGCGCCGCGAGCGGGAGGACCGGGAGTCGCGCCAGACCCGCGTCCGCGCGCTCTACCGCGAGGCGGACGGGGCCTTCTCCGCCGGGCGCTTCGCCGAGGCCGAGGCGCTCCTCGGCCAGATCCTGGCGATGGAGCCGGAGAACGCCCAGGCGCAGGACCTGCTCCAGATCGTCGTCGCCGCCCGCCACGAGTCGACGGACCGCGACCTGCGCAAGCGGCTGGCGGAGGAGTGGCAGCGGACCTTCGCCGAGCTCGACGCGATGGACGTGCCGCAGACGGAGACCTTCCGCTTCGACCTCGACCGGTGGCGCGAGGTCGCCGCCCGCGAGCCCCGCCAGATCCGCCCCGTCGCCGCGCCCGAGGGGGCCGAGGAGGAGGCGATCCGGCGGCGCCTCGCCGAGACCGTCTTCCCCGCGAAGTTCGACGAGGCCTCGATCGAGGAGGCGGCCTCCTTCTTCCAGAACCTGACGGGGGTGAACTTCCTCGTCTCCCGGCGCGTGCGCGAGGAGGTGAGCGCGGAGGAGAAGACGCTGCGCGGGATCGACCTCAAGTCGACCTCCGTCGCGAAGGTCCTCGACCTGATGAGCGAGCTCCTCCCCCTCGGCTGGCGGATCCGCAACGGCGTCGTCCAGATCGTCCACAAGGAGGAGCTGAAGGGGGGCCAGGTCCTCGCCCAGTACGAGGTGCGGGACATCGTCCACCCCGTCCGCGACTTCCCGGCGCCGGAGATCAACCTCTTCGGGAGCACGGACCAGCGCCCGGAGCCGGAGGCGGGGGAGCAGCGGGAGTTCCTCGTCATCAACGCGGACAAGCTGGTCGAGCTGATCAAGGCGAACATCGCCGCCGAGTCCTGGACGGCCGACGAGCGGAACACGATCAACGTCCAGAACGGGACCCTCGTCGTCCGCCAGACCCCGGAGGTCCAGGAGAAGATCTCGAGCCTCCTCGACGACCTGCGCGAGGCGACCGGGATCATGGTGGACATCCAGGCCCGCTTCCTGAAGGTCCAGGACTCCTTCCTCGAGGACATCGGCGTCGACTGGCGCGGGCTCGGCGACGACTCCGGCGGGCTCGGGGTGCCCGGGGTCGGGTCGGGGGCCATCCTCGACGACTTCGGGAACACCCCCGGCTCCCCCTCGGACCCGGGGGAGATCGGGACCGGGCCCGACGTCGGAGGCTTCTTCCAGGAGGGGAACGACGCGGACCTGCGCGGCCGCGCGGAGCACCTCTTCGACCTCGGCCTCGGGAACGCGAACATCCTGCAGGGATCGGGGGGGCTCTCCGTCCAGTACACCCTCCTCGACGACACCCAGCTCGAGCTCATCCTCCGCGCCGTCACGAAGTCGGAGAGGGTCGAGGAGGTCACGGCCCCCCACCTCCTCGTCTTCAACACGGAGCGGGCGAGCCTGAAGGTCCTGAACCAGGTCACCTACGTGAAGGACTTCGACGTCGAGATCGCCCAGGCGGCCGCGGTCGCCGACCCGATCATCGACGTCGTCAACGACGGGATCTTCCTCGACGTGAAGCCGGTCGTCTCCGCCGACCGCAAGTTCATCACGATGGAGCTGCGCCCGACGGTCGCGGTGCTCCGCCGGCCGATCCAGCAGACCTCGACCAGCCTCGGCGTCGGGTCCCCGGTCACGATCCAGCTCCCCGAGCTCGAGATCCAGCGCGCGCGGACGACCGTCTCGATGCCGGACGGCTCCACGATCGTGCTCGGGGGCCTGAAGATCAGCGAGCAGCAGGACTTCCAGTCGGGCGTCCCGCTCCTCAACAAGATCCCTCTCGTCTCCTCCTTCTTCTCGCGGAAGGGGACCTTCGTGAGCAACCGCAAGCTCCTGATCCTCCTGCGGGCTAAGGTCGTCATCCCGGTCGAGCACGAGCCTCTCCTCGCGGGCGGCTCGAACCGGTAGGCCCGCCCTCGCGCGGGACCTTGCCCCCCTCCGCGGGGGGTCCTACGATCCGTCGAACCTCGCCGGAGCGGGTCCGTTGACCCCGCTTCCGGCGGCCGATCCCGGCGGGATTCGCGGCCGGATCGCGCGACGCCTCGGAGGAGGCGAGACCCCATGACGAGCATCGGCACCTGCAGCGGATGCGGTTCGAGGTTCCGCCTCGGCGCGACCGCCCCGGGGACCTCCCCGCGGTGTCCGAAGTGCGGAGGGACCCTGGAGGTCTCCGAGGCGCCCTCGCAACCCGCGGTGGGCGCCGGGACGAGCGCTCCCCGTCCGGCCGCTCGCGGCGCTGCGCCCGCCTCCCCGCCCCCCGCTCGGCCCCCCGCCCGGGGGAGCGGCCACCGCGCGATCGCCGTCCAGGCGGGCTCCTCGCGCCGCAACCGGGCCGCGACCGGGATGTGGGTCTCGGTGGCGGCAACCGGCGCCGTCGCGATCCTCCTCCTGATCCTCATCTCGGGGAAGGACTCCTCCGAGGGGACCGCGTCGCCGGCGAAGCCGCCGGCCGGACCGGTCGCGGAGCGCCCCGCCGCCCCCGCGGCCTCCCCTCCCCCCCTCGCCGCCGCCGCGAAGCCCCCCGCCCCCCCGCCGCCGTCACCTGCGGCGGGGAAGCCGTCCGGCACGGGAGCCGCCGCGAGCCCCCCGGCGGTTGAAGGAGGGGAGAAGGTGGTGGCGGACCCGACCGTCGCAGCCGCCTCCAAGCCCGCCGAGCGGATCCTGCCGGAGATCGACCTCTCGACGATCCCCGACGTCCCCACCCTGAAGGACACGCCGGCGGAGCTGGAGAAGGAGATCCGCGACGCCCTCGCCGCCGTGATCGACCCCTACAGCGGCGCCAAGGGGAGCCGGGCGCGCGTGCGCCTCATCGCGATCGGGAAGCCCGCCTTCCCCGCGATCCTCAACGCCCTCAAGAGCCTCGACTACGACAAGGCCCCCGACGTCGAGACCGGCTACGCGGTCAACCGGATGCTCGAGGAGTTGGCGGGCGGGAAGACCTTCCAGTTCCGAAGCAAGACCGACCCGGACTCGGCGAAGTGGAACCGGCACGTCGCGAAGGCGTGGATCGAGGTCTTCAACCGGATCAAGGACGATCCCGCGAAGTGGAAGACGTTCACCCTCTCCTCGACCCTGGTCGACGAGCGGGGGCGGGACAAGCCTGAGACCGATCCGCTCGCACCGAAGTAGGCCTGTGGCGCCCGGAGGGGGCGAGGCTACTTCGGGTTCTGGCGGAAGACCTTCCCCGAGAGCTCCTCCTCGACGGCCCGGAAGCGTTCCTTCCACCCCGGGGGGAACTCCCCGGTGCTGCGCTTGAGGTCCCGCAGGAGGAACTCGGCCTGCGCGTAGTCCCCCTGGTCGACGAGGACGCGGATCTGGAGGTACTTCGCCTCCCACCACATCGGGTGCCCCTCCGGGAGATTCGAGCACAGGAGCGTGTAGATCTCGGAGGCGCGCCGGAAGCCGTCGGCGTCCCCGTCCGAGACGCCGGAGCGGTGCTCCGCGACCCCCCACTCGAGGTAGGCCGGGAGGAGCTCCGGCTTCGCGCGGAGGACCCCCGCATCGAGCCGCCGGGCCTCCCGGTCGACGAGCGGCTCGTGCTCGAACAGCTCCGCGTAGACGCGCGCGGCCTCCCTCCACCGGCCGAGGAACCCGTAGCACCGCCCGAGGTTCAGCCGGGGACGGTGGGAGGGGCTTCGGCTCACCGCCGCCTCGAAGAGGAGGGCCGCCTGCTCCCAGGGCTCGGGCGCCTTGCGGCCCGTCGCCTGCCAGTTGACGAAGGTCCCCCCGGCGCTGTCCGGGACCTCGTTGAACTGGAGGGCGATCGCGAAGAGGCGCTTCGCGATCTCCTCGAGGTCCTCCGTCCGGACGACCTCCTCGCCCCGGGCGAGGGACTTCGCGCCGAGGCCGTAGTAGCGCGCCGCCTTCCGAAGAAGGTCCTGCGCGACGGGGGAGTTGGGGTCCTTCGCCCTCTCCTCCGCCGAGCGGACGTCGAAGGCCCTCCCGATCGCGCTCGCGGCGGCCCCGAGGCCCCGGGTGTCCGGGTTCTTCTGGAGGAGCCCGTCGAGGAGCTTCGCGGCGTCGTCGAGCTTCCCCTGCGCCTCGAACGCCTTGATCCGCATCCCCCAGACCGAGGCGAGCTTCTCCGCGTCGGTCCCCGCGCGCTCCTCGGCCGCGTCGAGGACCGGCATCGCGTCGGACCCGCGCGCGACCCCCTCGTGGAGGAGGAGCCCCGCGAGGGAGAGGCGCGCGGCGAAGGCGATCTCCCCGAGGAGGGCGAGGCGCCGCGAGTCGACGGTCCTCGTGCGCGCGGAGTCGAGCTCGGCGATCGCCTTCTTGAGGAGCGCCTCCCCCTTCGCGAACTGGGCGCGCGCCTCCTCCTTCTTCCCCTCGGCGAAGGCGCGGCGGCCGATCTTGGCGTAGCCGCTCCCGGCCCGGTACTGCGCCTCCTCGTAGGCGGCGGAGCCCGGCCGGATCTTCTCGTAGAGCGCCACGGCCCCGGCGAAGTCCTCCGCGTCCTCGAGGTCCTGCGCCTCGACGAGCTGGACCGAGGCGGCGAAGGGGCTCTCGGGGTACTTCGTCGCGAGCTCGCGCATCCGCTCCTCCATCCGGCGCTTGTAGAAGGGGCGCTTCTCCTGGGCGTTGAGCCTCTGGTAGCAGCGGATCCCCCCGTACAGCGCGTCGGAGGCCTTCTCCCCCTTGGGATAGCGCTGGACGGCCGCGTCGAAGGCGACGGAGGCCTCGGCGAGGAGGTTGCGGGTGGCGTAGATCATCCCCACGAGGTGGAACGCCTCGGCCCCGAAGTCGGCCTCCTTCTCGGCGCCGCGCGCGCTCGCGAGGAGCTGGTGGCAGACGGCGATCGCCTTGTCGTACTCCCCCTGGCTCGCGAGGGACTTCGCGATCTCGAGCGTCTCCTCGAGGCGCAGCCCCTTCCCCGGCCCCGGGGTCATGACGTTCCCCCCCAGGATGTCGCGGCCGAGCGCCCCCCAGGGGCCCCTCGGATCGGCGGCGAGGAGCGCCCGCGCCGTCTCCGTCGCACCCGCCGTGTCCCCCGCGTCGACCTGCGCCCTCGCCTGGGCGCCGAGGACGGCGAGCCCCGTCGGCGTGGAGAGGGGGCGGGGCACGCACCTCAGGAACTCCTTCGCCACGAGCGACACCGCCGCGTAGTCCTTGTTCTCCGAGAGGAGGAGGACCTTCTGGAGGAAGGCGGCGACGACGATGTCGGCCGCCTCGGGGGGGAGGAGGTAGACCCCCTTCACGTCCCGCTCGTAGGTCTCCCGCAGCCCGATCGCGTCGTCGAGGCACTTGCGCGCCTCGTCGAGCCGCCCGAGCTCCTTCAGCGCGAGCCCCTGGTAGAGGAACCCCTCGAAGGCGAGGAGCCGGTCGCTGTACTCGATGCTGAACTGCTGGTAGGCGTCGATCGTCCGCCGGAGGAGGTCGAGGTGGAGGGGGTTCTCCGGGGGGTAGAGGCGCGCGTGATGGAAGTAGATCCGCCCGAGGTTGAAGGAGGCGATCATGTACTGCCGCTCGGCCTCCCCCTCCGGGTCCGCCGCCCGGTCGATCTCGAGGGCGGCGATCCTGTCCCGCAGCTCGGCCTCGTAGTCGACGAAGGAATTCCCGAAGCGGCCCCGGATCCGCTCGAGCGCGACCGGGTCGCTCTCCTTCTCGAGGAGCGCGGCGAGGACCTCGGCGAGCCGCCCGAAGACCTCGGGGAGCCCGATCCAGACCGCCTCCGCCTCGGGGGTGCCGGCGTGCTGGCGCAGGAAAACCTGCCGGTCCTCGAGGACCCTCCCGATCAGGTCCGAGCGCTTCGCGAGGTCGGGCTCCTGGCGGGCGAGCTCGAGGCGCAGGTCGAGCTTGGCCGCCTCCGCCCCGGCCGTCCCGGTCGCGCCGGGCTTGGCCGATTTCTCGAGGAGGGCGAGGAGCCCCTGCGCCAGGTCGGGATAGTTCGCCTCGAGGAGGAGGCGGGCGAACTCCGCGTCGTCGCGGCCGAGGATCCGGGCGCTCTGCCCGAGCGCGGGGGCGCCGGACGCGACCCACGCGGCGAAGAGGGCGGTCCCGCGACACAGCAGGGCTCGGCGCCGGTCGGGCGCGCGGAGGGTCGCCATCCCGTGCTCGACTACCGCGCCCCGAGGACCTTCGCGTAGCGGAAGTAGACCTCCAGGCAGAGGGCGCCGATGGCCGTCATGTACACCCGCCCGCCGTCCTTCCCCCACGCGCCGATCGGGTCCCACGACCCGTTCTCGTCCCCCCCGTGCCGCTGGTGCTCGACGATCGCCTTCTTCATCGCCCCGTTCCAGAGCTTCCAGTCCTCCCCTCCCATCTGGAACATCGCGAAGGTGCCGTAGTACCAGTAGTACTCGTCGATCAGGGAGGTCTCGGGCGTCACCTCCCACACCGGGAGGGTCTTGCGCAGCCGGTCGGCGTGCAGCCGCATCGTCGGCACCTTCTCCGGCGTCTGGCCGAGGAAGAAGCGACAGAGCAGAGCCACCGCCGTGAGGGACTCGGTCTTGTCCTGCGGGAAGCGCTTCTCCGAGCCCGTGCGCCGGGAGGAGGCCTCCCCCTTCTGCTGGTAGCCGCACCGACCCGTCTGCAGGTCGGTCATCTCGTCGAACCAGGCGAGCGAGGCGTCGTAGGCGGTCTTGTCGATGTTGAGCCCCGCCTCCTCTCCCGCCTTCAGGGCGAAGACCATCCACCCCGTCACCGAGGTGTCGTTGTCCCCGTTCGGCGGATAGTTGTAGCGCCAGGCCTTGTAGGGGTTGCGCGCGGCGAGGATCAGGTTGATCGCGCGCTGCGCCGGCTCCCGCAGGGCCGCCGGTTTGTTGCTGAGGCTGTAGGCCTCGCACAGCGCCAGCGCCCCGATCGAGTGGGAGTAGAGGTAGCTCGTCCCGGCCGGCTCGCCGAGGAGCCCGTTCTCCCGGTTCTGCTGGGCGATCAGCCACTTGACCGACCGCGCGACGACGGCGCGGTAGGGCCCGACCTGCAGCGTGTTGCCGTCCCCGAGGAACGCGAGGAGGGCGAGGCCGGTGATCCCGATGTCGTGGAGCCCCTCCCCGGCCCCGTCGCAGGTGTTCTGCTTGCAGTGCTTCGAGAACTCGTCGCAGTCCCATCTCCCGTCGGGGTCCTGGTGCTTCCTCAGCCACTCGAGGGCGTCCCGGAGCGACTGCTCCGTCCCCGATCCCCCGCCGGTCCCGCGGGCTCCCTGCTTCCCCCCGAACCGGCTGCCGTACCTCGAGCCGACCTTCGAGCCTCCCACCGTGTCGGGGATCCCCGTCCCGTAGTGCCCGACCGTCCCGACGCCGGCCGCCGTGCCGCCGGTCGTGTCGCCGCGCGGGATGTTCAGGTCGAGGGCGGTGGGATCGCCGCGCAGGTCGTTCTCCGTGGCGTCGTCGAAGACCTCGTTCTCCGGGATGACCTTCCCGGGCTCGAGGAAGACGTCCTTGATGCTCTCCGTCGGGTCGAGGTTCGTGTCCGCGAGCTTCGGGATCGCGTTGCGCTCGATGATCGGCGGGGGCTCGACGGGGGCGAGGTCCTCCTCGTTGCGGGGCTGGCTGATCGCGACGGAAGTCGCCGTCAGCTCCTCCTTCTTGCGGGCGTGCGCGACGTAGATCACGCTCAGCACCGCGATCAGGACGACGTGGATCATCAGCGCGATGATGGCCCACGGCGCGTTGCGGACGACGGTCTGGAGGAACGGCGGAGACGGCGCCTCGGTCCCCGGCTCGACGGACTCCGGTCGTTCGTTCGGCGCATTCATGGCAGGTAGGAAGGGTACCGGGACGCCCGAGGAGAGGGCAAGGTTGGCCCGCGGGACCCTCCCTCGGGCGGGGTCCCCGCGCGGACCGGAACAACGGAGCGGAGGGGTCGCGGGTTCGGGGGGGCCTCCGGTCGACTACCGCCCCCCGAGGACCCTCACGTATCGGTAGTAGACCTCCATGCAGAGGGCGCTCATCGCGGTCATGTACACGCGGCCCCCGTCCTTCCCCCACGCGCCGACGGGGTCCCACGACCCGTTCTCGTCCCCCCCCTGCCGCTGGTGCTCGACGATCGCCTTCTTCATCGCCCCGTTCCAGAGCTTCCAGTCCTCCCCCCCCATCTGGAACATCGCGAAGGTGCCGTAGTACCAGTAGTACTCGTCCACCAGGGAGCGCTCCGGAGTCACCTCCCAGACCGGGAGGGTCTTGCGCAGCCGGTCGGCGTGCAGCCGCATCGTCGGCACCCTGTCCGGCGTCTGGCCGAGGAAGAAGCGGCACAGCAGCGCCACGGCCGTGAGGGACTCCGTCTTCTCCTGCGGAAAGCGCTTCTCGGACCCGGTGCGCCTCGAGGAGGCTTCCCCCTTCTGCTGGTAGCCGCACCGGCCCGTCTGCATGTCGGTCATTTCGTCGAACCAGGCGAGCGCCGCGTCGTAGGCGGTCTTGTCGATGTTCAGCCCCGCCTCCTCCCCCGCCTTGAGCGCGAAGACCATCCACCCGGTCACCGAGGTGTCGTTGTCCCCGTTCGGGAGGTGGCTGTAGCGCCAGGCCTTGTAGGGGTTGCGCGAGGCGAGGATCAGGTTGAGCGAGCGCTGCGCAGGCTCCCGGAGGGCCGCCGGCCTGCCGCTCAGATGGTAGGCCTCGCAGAGGGCGAGCGTGCCGATCGCGTGCGAGTAGAGGTAGGCCTGACCGGCCGGATCACCGAGGAGCCCGTTCTCCCGGTTCTGCTGGTTGATCAGCCACTTGACCGACCGCGCGACGACGGCGCGGTAGCGTCCGGTGTTGAGCGTGTTGCCGTCCCCGAGGAAGGCGAGGAGGGCGAGGCCTGTGACCCCGATGTCGTGGAGCCCCTCGCCGGGCCCGTCGCACGTGTTCTGCCTGCAGTGCTTGGAGAACCCATCGCAGTCCCACCTCCCTCCGGGGTCCTGGTGCTTCCTCAGCCACTCGAGGGCGTCCTCGAGCGGCCCCTCGGTCTCGACTCCTCGCCAAGTCCTGCGGGCCCTCTGCTGCCCCCCGTCGCGGTCGCCGTAGGGCGATCCGACCTTCCCGATCCCCATCGAGTCGGGGATTCCAGTCCCGTAGCGCCCGATGCGGCCGACTCCGATCGGCGTCCCCCCGGTGGTGTCGCCGGGGGGGAGAATGAGATCGAGCGCGGTCGGGTCCCCGCGGATTTCGTTCACCGTGGCGTCCTCGAAGACCTGGTCCTCGGGGAGCACCTTCCCCAACTCGAGGAAGGGGTCCTCGACGGGCGGGGTGGGGTCGAGACTCTTCTCCGCGAGCTTCGGGAGAGCGTCGCGCTTGAAGCTCTCGGGGGGCTCGACGGGGGGGATCACCGGCTCGTCGCGGACCTCGCGGATCGCGACGGTGGTCGGCCTCGCCTCCTCCCTGCTGCGGACGTGCGCGACGTAGATCACGCTCAGCACCGCGATCAGGACGACGTGGATCATCCCCGCGATGATGGTCCACGGCGCGTTGCGGACGAGGGTCCGGAAGAACGGCGGAGAGGGCGCTCCGGTCCCGGGCGCGACGGACTCCGGTCGATCGCTCGAGTTGTTCATGAGGACGAGGAGGTGGCTGCGCTTCCGAGGGGAGCGGATCGCGGGCCACGGGACCTTCCCCTCGGACCGGGGTCCTCGAGGCCGGCGCGGATCAACGGCGCGGGGAGGCCGACGGTTCGGGGGAACGCGAAACTTCCCCGCCTCGGCGACTAGGGAGAGACTCGGGGGCGCTCTCCTCCCCGAGCCCGGAGGAGGGACGCTACTCCTCCGCGCCCTTCGCGTGCCGCTCCTCGCGCTTCTCCTCCTCCTCTCCGCCGGCGGGCAGGCGCCGGCTCTCCCCGGGTCCTCCGTCGAGGACGAGATCGCGTTCGCCCGCGCTCTCGTCTCGGAGCTCGGCTACCACGACCTCGCCTCGGAGAGGCTCGAGAGGCTCCTCCGCCAGGGCCTCCCCGCGGAGGAGGAGCGCAGGGTCGCCCTCGCCTCGTGCGGAATCCTCAAGCTCGCCGCCGAGCGGGAACTCGACCGCGGGCGTCGCCTCGAGTTCCAGTCGCTCGCCGTCCGGAAGCTCGAGGCGTTCCTCTCCCGCCACGGCGGCACGACCGCGACTCTCCCGGCGCGCCTCGACTGCGCCGAGGTCGCCGCCTCCCGCGGCCGGTTCCTCGCAGAGGAGGTCCAGCGCTCCGAGGAGGGAGATCCCCCCACGGCCGGGATCGAGGCGGAGGTGGCGGAGATCCTCCGGGAGGACCCGGGTGGAGAGCCGCCAGGGGACCCGCGCGCGGCGCTCGTCGCCGCCGCCGACGCCTCCTTCGCGATCGCCGTGCGGGAGGCGAGCCGCGTCGTCGCGGCGATCGAGGAAGTCCCGGAGGGAGAGAGGTCGGAGGAGCAGCGCGTCGCCTTCTTCCGCGCGTGGTACGTGAAGGGGAAGGCGTACCACGACCGGGGCGCGGCGGCGCCGCTCGGGTCGTCTCGTCGGGCCGACGACCTGCGGACGGCGGCCGGGGTGATGAACGACTACCTCCTCTCCTCGGGCGAGGGCTCGTGGTTCGGCCTCCTCGGGTGCCTCCTCCTCGCCCGGACGAACGGGGAGCTCGCCCGCGAGGCGGCCAGGAGCGAGTCGGAGGAGCGGGAGCGCCGGGAGCGGCTCGAGACCGCCCTCTCGCTCTGCGAGTGGGTCATGGAGCACGCCCTCCCCCAGGATCCCGAGGTCCTCCGCGAGGTCGCGGTCGAGGAGGGGGAAGAGGGGAAGGGGTTCCGCCGGGAGAGGACGGAGGAGGCCTTCGCGATCGCGCTCGCGCTCTCGAATCGCGAGGGGGACGCGGAGGGGGCGGGGCGCTGGAGGCGGCGCCTCCTCGAGTGGATGGAGCGGGAGGGCGATCGCTCCCCCAGCGTCCAGGGATACCTCGCCCTCCTCGAGGGGGCGCGCTCCCTCCTCGAGGAGGGGGACGCGACGGAGGCCCTCCGGCTGGCGCTGCGCGTGCTTCGCGAGAACCCCCGGACGACCCTCGAGCTGCGGGCGCAGGCCTTCCTCGCCGAGATCGCTGCGTCCGGCGGGGGATTCGATCCGGAGGTTCTCCTGGCGGCGGCGGAGGGGGAGCTTCGCCTGCGCAAGCCCGATGACGCGCTCGCGCTCCTCCGCCGCGCGCTCGGCGAGATGCGCGGGGAGGCCGACCGGGCGACGCACGGAGGACGGGCCTGCCTCCTCCTCGGCCGCGCCTTCGAGGCCCTCGGCCAGCCCCACGAGGCGGCGATGGCGTACCGCATGGGCGCCCGCGACTTCGCCGCCGAGCCCTCCACGGCGGAGCGGAACGCCGACGGCTTCCACCGGGCGATGCTGGCGATCCGCCGCGGCGGGCCGGGGAGGAACGACGAGGCGCCCCGCGCCCTGCTCGCCGAGGCGGAGCAAGAGGTCACGAAGTTCTCTCGCGGCGGCTCCGCCGACACCCTCCTGTGGCGGCAGGCGGTCCGACTCCGGGAGGAGGCCCTCGCGCTCCAGGAGGAGGGGAATGCCGAGGGGGCGCGGGCGAAGTCGGCGGAGGCGCTCGCCCGCCTCGAGCGGATCGGTCCCGACAGCGAGTGGTACGAGCGCGCCCTCGCCCGCAAGGGGGTGATCGCCTGCGGGAGCGCGGACCTCGCGGTCGCGAGGCGCCACTTCGACGAGTTCCGGCGACGGGTCGAGGATCCCCGGAACGCCCGCACCGACCCGGCCGCGATCGCCCGGCGGAAGGAGGCGCAGGCGGAGGCGGACTTCTTCTCCGCGACCCTCGCCCTGCGGGAGGCGGAGGCGCAGGGCGATGCGGCGGCGCGGGCGAGGGGCTTCGAGCGGGCGGTCCCCCTCCTCGAGCGCGCCCTCGAGCTCCACCCCGAGCGCTCCGAGTACCACCCCCGGATCCACTACGGGCTCGTCGTCGCCCACGTCGGGGCCGGGGACCTCGAGGCGGCGAAGGGGGTCCTCTCCTCGATGCGGGATCGGTTCGCAGAGGACCGGTTCACGGGGCTCGCCGCGGCGAGGGTCTTCTCCGCCCTGGAAGAGAAGGTGCTCGTCGCGCGGGAGGCGGAGCGAGCGCCCGGCTCCTCCGAGGAGGCCCTCACGGCCGCGCTCCGGGAGGCGGCGGAGGTCCTCTCCCTCTACAACTCGACCGCGAAGCCCTCGTTCCGCAACTGGCGCAAGGAGGCGGACCTCTGGTTCGAGCTCGCGAGCCGCGGGGCCGGGGACTTCGACCGGCCGCGCGCCCTGTACGAGGCGATCCTCGGGACGTTCGCCGACGACCCGGAGGCGGAGGGCCGCCGCGCCGCGCTGCGAGAGGCGCACGCGCGCTGTCTCTTCGCGCAGGGGAGGCTCGCGAAGGCGGAGGAGGAGCTTCGGGAGGTCCTCGCGGAGCGCCGGACGAGGGAGACCCAGCTGCTGCTGGCCCGCTGCCTCGGGGGCCACCTGCGGGGGACGCGCCCCCCCTTCGTGGAGGTCGCCGGCACGGCGGAGGAGGAGGGCGAGCCGGGTCCTCCGGGCGTCCCGCCGAGCGCCCCGAAGTTCGAGGAGTGCAACCGCCTCTGGCTCGAGCTCCTCGCCTCCCACCGCGAAGCGTGGCGGGACGCCGAGTTCTTCGATCTCCTCTTCGGGCACCTCTACATGCTCCACAGGTGGAGCCGGATCGACCCCGCGCAGGGGCGCCGGCTCCGCTCGAGCCTGGAGGCCTTCGCCTCCCAGGCCCCCGACCTCGGCGAGTCGATCGCGGGCCCCGAGGCGGCGGCGCGGTTCCGCTGGTTGATGGATCGGACGAGGTGAGCCCCTCCTCCCTACAATCCCCCCCTCTCCCCGCGCCCGGCGCGCCGAGCCCGGGACGCCGGGGATCGAGAGGATGATCCCCCTCGTCCCTCTCCTCCTCGCGACCTGTTCACCGGACGGTTCGGGCCCCGGGGGCCGCCGGGACGTGATCGTGACGGTGACCGGCTCGCGCCTCGGCGTGGAGGAGGTCCTCGCCGACGCCCTCGCGGGGGTGCGCTACCGCGCGGGGGGGAGCGAGCGGGTCCTCCCCGCCTCGCAGGTCCTGAGGATCGAGTGGCGGGACGAGCCGCCGGCCCTCCGCCGCGCGCGCGAGAGGCGCGCGGCGGGCGAGTTCGCCGCCGCCTCCCGCGCGCTCGCCGCGGCGCTCGAGGCGAGGGGAGTGCGTCCCTGGCTGCGGGAGGAGGTCGCGTTCGAGTCCGCCGGGCTCCTCGAGGCGTGGGGAGCGACCGTTGAGGGAAAGACGGCGGAGGCGGCGGAGGCCTACCGGGCGTTCGCCGAGGCCCACGCCTCGAGCCGGCGATTCCCGGCGGCCCTCCTCGGCCGGTCCCGGTGCCTGCGGAGCCTCCAGCGCCACGACGAGGCTCTCGCCCTCCTCGGGGAGGCGGGCGGGGGCGTCTCCCTCCTAGGGGAAGAGGCGCAGCTCGAGGCCGACTTCGAGAAGGCGCAGACGCTCCTCGCCGCGGGTCGGGCCGGGGAGGCGCGGAGAACCCTCGGGTCGCTCGAGGCGCGCATCCCCGCGCCCTCCCCCCTCCTCGCGCGCGTGCGCGCCGCGCAGGGGGACTGTCTCCTCGCGGAGGGGCGCGCCGCCGAGGCGCTCTCCCACTTCCGCGGCCTCCTCGCCGAGGCGGGGAGCGCGTTCGCGCCGCGCGCGACCGCGCGGGCCGGCGAGGGGGAGGCGCTCCTCGCCGCCGGGAGGGTGCGGGAGGCGATCTACGCCCTCGCCGAGGCCCGGGCGACGGGGCCCGCCGGCCTCCCCTCGGTCCCGCGCGCGACCTACCTCCTCGCCGAGTGCCACCGCCGTCTCTCCGGGGAGGAGCCCGACGCCGAGCGCCTCGCGCGGGCCTACCTCGCCGAGGTCGCGAACCGCCACCCCTCCTCCCCCTGGGCCGGGAAGGCCCGCCGCGCCCTCGGCGAGTGAGCCCCGTCCCCACTCGCGCGGGAAGGAGCGGAGGATGAGACGACTCGCCCGCTCGCCGTTCCTCCCGGCCGCCCTCCTCCTCGCCCTCGCAGCGGGCGGCGCCCTGGCGCAGGAGGAGGCCGAGGCGGCGAGGGATCCGCTCGCGTGGACCCACTCGGTGTGGGGGTGGATCCGGGCCTCCGGCGTGATCGGGATGCTGATCGTCGCCCAGTCGGTCCTCGTCGGGGCGATCGCCCTCGAGCAGGCGATGACGATCCGCCGGGAGAAGCTCGCCCCCCCGGACCTCCTCGAGGAGCTCCACGCCCTCCTCGACGAGAAGGCGGTGCGGGAGGCGCTCGAGCTGTGCGCGGACCGCCCCTCCTTCCTCGCGAACGTCGTCGCGGCCGGCCTGGCGAAGGCGGGCCACCCCCACGAGGCGATCGAGAAGGCGAGCGCCGACGCCCTCGAGGCGGAGTCGATCCGTCTCCACCAGCGGGTCGGCTGGCTCTCCGTGCACGCGAACATCGCCCCGATGCTCGGCCTCCTCGGGACGGTCCAGGGGATGATCGGGGCGTTCAACGTGATCGCGGCGAAGCGGGGCCAGGCGAACCCCGCCGACTTCGCCGGAGACATCGCCGTCGCGCTCCTGACGACGCTCTTCGGCCTCCTCGTCGCGATCCCCGTGACGGCGGTCTTCGCCCAGATGCGCAACCGGGTGACCCGCCTCTCGATCGAGGTCGGGGATCTCGCCGTCGACCTCCTCGAGCGCCTCCGGGTCGCGAAGGGGTAGGGAGCCTCCGGGTGCCCGCCCCCCGCCGCTCGATCGACCTCGACCTCGGGATCAACATGACCCCGATGATCGACTGCTGCTTCCAGCTGATCATCTTCTTCATCGTCACGATCGACATGGGGCAGAAGGAGCTCGAGAGCCTCGAGCTCCCCCCCGCGCGCGCGGCGGTGCCGGACGAGCCGGCGACGAAGCGCCCCATCCTCAACGTGGACCACGAGGGGCGCGTCTTCATCCGCCGCCGCCTCACCTACGACCCGACGAGCGCGGACCCGCGGCTGCGCGACCCCCGGGAGGTGCAGGAGCAGCTCGCCCGGTGGGCCCGGGCGATGCCGCGCCGGTACGACGAGGTCGCCCGGCGGGAGATCCCCGACGAGCCCCTCCTCGTACGGGCGGACCGCAACGTCCCCTTCGCCCACGTCCAGCGGGTCCTCGAGTGGTGCGCCCGCGAGGGGGTGCGCATCTGGAAGGTCGAGCTGGCGGCCGCCGAGGGGAGGGAGGAGGGGCGCTAGGCCGTGACCGCCGCGATCAACCGGGAGGTCTCCGAGCGCGAGGTCCCCCTCCAGACGACGCCGATGATCGACGTCACCTTCCAGCTCCTCGTCTTCTTCCTCTGCACGCTGCGCTTCCAGACCCTCGAGGGGAAGCTGAGCGCCCACCTCCCGCGCGACGTCGGGAGCGGCGCGGTCGCCGCCGGGCCGCTCGAGAAGGTCGGGGTGCGGATCGAGGTCGTCGAGGAGGGGAGGAAGGTCGCGGAGGGGAGCCCCGGCCGTCCCTACGACCCCTCCCGCGACGGGCGGGCGTACGACTTCGTCGGCCGGGTGCTCCGCTACTCCCTCGGCCCCCGCGCGACGGAGGACCTCGGCACGCTCCGCTCCTGGCTCGCCGAGCAGGCGAGGGTGACCCCGGGAGAGGACGGCCGGCCGCGCCCCTGCGCGATCGACGCGCGCCCGGGGGTGCGCTACGGGGAGGTCGTCCGCGTCCTCGACCTCGCCTCGGAGGTCGGGTTCCAGGAGATCGCCTTCGTCGGCGGGGTGGAGAGGGGATGACCCCCCCCTTTTGACACCCGGCCGGTCGTTCCCTACAGTGCTCCCCTTCGCCGCGGGTCACCCTGCCCATCTCCTCGCCCCCTGAAGGACCCCGCGACGCGACCGGATTCCGGATAGGGAGGAGCCCTCGAGGACCACCCCATGAGCCCGAGCCCGAGGATGTCGTCGTCCCGCGCGGCCCTGCTGGCCGCCTCGCTCCTGTTCGCCTGCCGCGGAGGCCCCACGCCGGAGACCGCGGAGCCGACGCCGGGGGAGCCCGGCCCCGTGGCCGAGGCGAGCCCGCCGCAGGAGCCCGCCCCGCCCGCCCCGCCCGCCCCGCAGCAGACCCCCACCGAGCTCCTCGAGCGCCGGGCGCAGGAGCGGACGATCGAGGCGCAGCGGCGAACCGTCCTGATCGAGCGCCACCTCTCCCTCGCGCGGGACCTGCGCTCGCAGGGGAGGCTCGAGGAGGCCGAGCGCTCGGCCGCGGCCGCCCTCGAGGTCGACCCCGACCACCGCGAGGCGCGGGAGCTCCTCGAGGAGATCGGCGCCCTCCTCGGCAAGCGGGGGGCGGAGATCCGGACCGTCCAGAAGGAGCTCGAGGAGCAGTGGGATCTGAAGCTCCAGGCGCTGCGCGCGGAGGCGACGGAGGCCCTCGAGCGGGGGCGGGCCGCCCTCGCGGCGAAGGAGTTCGACCGCTCCATCGAGGAGTTCAGCCTCGTCCTCCAGCACGTGAAGTGGGCCCCGACGGGGCTCGCCGGCACGGAGATCGAGGCGGGGGCGCGCGAGGGCCTCGAGGAGGCGCGGGGGCGCAAGCAGGAGGAGGAGGACCGGGTCCGGCGCGACCGCGAGCGCGAGACCTTCGAGCGGCTGCAGGCGGAGGAGAGCCGCGAGCGCACCCGGCGCCAGGCGCTGTTCGACACGATCCTCGCGCGGGGGATCCAGGCGTTCGAGGCGGGCCGCTACCGCGAGTCGGTCGAGGCGGCCGACCGCGCGCTGCGCGAGGACCCGAGGAACCCGCGGGCGAAGGAGCTGCGCGAGGCCGCCTTCAAGGCCTCCCTCGACCAGGGGAGGCGCGACTACGTGGCGGCGAAGCGCGAGCACTTCCGCCGGTGGCGGGAGGACCTCCTCGAGGCGCGGATCCCCTACGCCGACCTCCTCACCCTCCCCGACGAGGAGTTCTGGGAGGAGATCTCCCGGAAGCGGGCGGACCGGGCGGTCGCGGGGATCGCGTCGGCCGAGCCGGAGGACTCCAGGCGGCTCCGGGACCTGCTCCGCACGACGCGGCTCCCCTCCCTCCAGGTGAAGGACGAGACGAACCTCGGGGCCGTCGTCGGATTCGTCCGGACGATCACCGGCCTCCCGATCGTCGTCGACCCGGCGGCCGTCGCGAAGGTCGACGAGGCGAGCGTCACCTTCCAGCTCGACATCCAGCACCCGATCTCCGCCGGGCACGCCCTCGACCTCATCTACGAGTACGCCGGCGGCGAGATCACCCACGTCTTCAAGCACGACGCGATCCTCGTCACGACGAAGGAGAAGGCGAAGGGGACCCCCGTCGTCCGCAACCACGACATCCAGGACCTCGTCTTCGGGCTGACGACCTTCTTCGGCCCCAAGATCGGCGACATCCGGCTCCCGGGCGCCGCCGCGGACGAGGAGCAGGGGGGCTTCTTCGGCGGGGCGGGGGAGGCGGCCCCGATCGTCAACGCGGAGCAGCTGATCACCGTCATCAAGGAGTCGCTCGCCCCCGGGACCTGGGAGGGGGACGGCCACTCGATCGACGCGCTCAACGGCAACCTCATCGTCGTCCACGACCTCGAGGTCCAGGGGCAGGTCGCCCAGTTCCTCCAGGACCTGCGGACCTTCACCGCCTCCCTCGTCACCGTCGAGGCGAAGTTCCTCACGGTGTCCGAGAACTTCCTCCAGGAGATCGGCGTCGACTTCCGCGGGCTCGGGGGCGAGACGGGGACGCTGGCGAACCTCGACGACGTGACGAACGGCCTCGAGGACATGGCCTCCCTCGGCCTCGACAACAACGGGACGGGGCTGTCGACGGGAGCGGGGAACAACCCCTCGAGCGGCGTCTTCTTCAACGAGGGGGGGGACTCCGAGTTCCGCGGCCGCACGGAGAACTTCTTCGAGACCCCGCTCGGGCGCACCCTCAACAACCGCGGGGGGCTGAGCTTCCAGTTCACCCTCCTCGACGACGCCCAGATCTCCCTCATCTTCCGCGCGGTCGAGAAGACGGCGAACTTCCAGCTCGTCAACAGCCAGATCCTCTCCGTCCACAACACGCAGCGCGCCTACCTCACCGTCATCAACCAGACGAGCTACATCCAGGACTTCGACGTCGAGGTGGCGCAGCTGGCGTTCATCGCCGACCCCCAGATCAACGTGATCCCCGACGGGGTCGTCCTCGAGGTCACGCCGACGATCCACCACGACCGGAAGTACCTCACCCTGGAGCTCCAGCCGACGGTGGCGACGCTGCTCCGCCCGATCCCGACCTTCACGACCTCCCTCTCGGGCCTCTCGATCCCCGTCACGTTCCAGATCCCGGAGCTGCGGGTCCAGTCGGCCGCGACGACCGTCGTCATCCCGGACGGAGGTTCCGTCCTGATCGGCGGCCTGAAGCAGGTCCACAACGTCGAGCGCCGCGCCTCCACGCCGATCCTCGAGCGCATCCCCCTCATCTCCGCCTTCTTCAAGAAGGAGGGGGTCTCCGACGAGAACCAGACCCTCTCCGTCCTGATCCGCGCCTGGATCATGGACGTGAAGGAGGAGGCGAAGAAGATCGCGCGGAAGTAGCGCCGCGCCAGATCGTTGCGCGGGGGGAGGCCGGTTCCCGGCCGGCCCCCCATTTCCTTGACCGGCCCTCCCCCGGGGCTATCCTCGCCACGGCTTCCTTCCTAACCCGGCCCGAGGAGGCCGCTTGACGGCTAAGGGACGACTCCGCGCGATCTTCTTCGACATCGACGACACGCTCTTCTCGACGAGCGCGTTCGCCGAGTCGGCGCGGCGCAACGCCATCGACTCGATGGTCGCCCACGGCCTGAGGGGGGACCGCGAGGAGCTCCTGCGGGAGCTGCGGGAGGTGATCGAGGAGTTCTCCTCCAACTACGAGCACCACTTCGACAAGCTCCTCGTCCGTCTCGGTCCCGAGGCCTCGAAGGGGGTGAACCCCGAGATCCTGATCGCGGCCGGCGTCGTCGCGTACCACGAGACGAAGTCGCGCGAGCTCAAGGTCTACGACGACGTCTACGAGGTGCTGCGCGACCTCTCGAAGACCGACCTCCTCCTCGGCGTCATCTCCGCCGGGCTCGCCGTCAAGCAGGCCGAGAAGCTCGTCCGCCTCAAGATCTACGGGTTCCTCGACCGCCGGGCGATCTACATCTCCGACCAGATCGGGATCAACAAGCCCAACCCCAAGCTCTACGCCCGGGCCTGCGAGGACTCGGGGGTGAAGCCGGCGGAGGCGATGTACATCGGGGACAACCCGCGCGGCGACGTCGAGCCGTGCCGGGCGATCGGGATGACGACGGTCTGGCACCAGCGGTCCGGGCGCTTCGAGATCGGCCCCGACGACCCCCAGCCCGACTACCGGATCCGCAACTTCCACGAGCTCCGCGACATCCTCGTCAAGGACTTCGGCGCGGAGCTTCCCGAGCCCGCCTCCGGTCCGGCCCGGCCGGCCCGGCGCCGCTCGCGCGCGAAGGCGCGAGCCTAGCGCGCGGGCCGGCGTTCCGGGCAGCCCCCCACTCCCGGATCAGACGCGCGAACGCGGCGATCCCTCCCTCGGCCTGGGGCCACTCGAAGTTCTCGTCGGGGCCGTGGTAGCCGTGGTCGGGGAGAGAGAGGTCGAGGAACCCGACCGGGCATCCCAGGATCTCCCGCATCGAGCCGACGGCGCCGATGGTTCCGCCGTCCCTCACGAACGCCGGGGCGCGCCCGAAGGCGAACTCCACGGCGACGCGGACCGCGGCGGCGAGCGGGTCGGTCGGATCCCAGCGCGTCGCCGGCGACCCGCCGGGGGCGACCTCGACGTCGACGTCGCGGTTGTGCCGGCGCGCGAAGCCGGCGACGAGCGCGGCCACCCGCGCGGGGTCCTGGCCCGGCGCCAGCCGGCACGACGCCTTCAGCTCCGCGCGCGCCGGCACCACCGCCTTGAGCCCCGGCCCCTGGTGGCCGCCGACGAGCCCGTGGACCTCGAAGGTGGGCCGCGCCCAGGTCCGCTCCATCACCTCGAGCGGGTCGGCGCTGCGCAGCCGCCGCACCCGGTTGTCCCGCCGGAACGCCCTCACGGTGAACCCCGACCGGCGGAACTCCTCCCTCTCGCGAGCCGTGAGCGGCCGCACGTCGTCGTAGAACCCCGGCACCTTGACCCTCCCGCTCCGCGGGTCGTGGAGGGCGCAGGCGAGGTCCATCAGCTCGCCGAGCGGGTTGCGGACGGCTCCGCCCACGATGCCGGAGTGCGCGTCGGCGTCTCCGGTCTCGAGCCGGAACAGGAAGCCCTGCCAGCCCCGCAGTCCGGCCGTGACCGTCGGGACGGTCCGCGTGAGCCAGGCGCTGTCGGAGATCACCACGGCATCGGTCTCGACGCTGCGACCCAGCCGCCGCAGCGTGCGCGCGAGATGGGGCGAGCCGATCTCCTCCTCGCCCTCCCACAGCAGTTTCACCGTCACCGGCACGCCCGCGTCGCGCGCCGCGACCGCTCCGAAGAGCGCGGCGAGCGCCGGACCCTTGTCGTCCGTGGTGCCGCGCCCGAAGTACCGGCCCCGGCGCCGGACGAGCCGGAACGGCTCGCTGCTCCAGCCCTCGGCCGCGCGGTCCGCGGGCTGGACGTCGAGATGGTTGTAGAGCGTCAACCGGGGCGCTCCGGGCGGACCGGCGAGCTCGCCGACGAGCATGGGGTGGCCGCCCGTGGCGACGACCCGCGCCCGGCCGCCGACGCTCCGGACTAGTTCCCCCGCCGCTCGCGCGACGCGCGCGACGTCCGCGCTCCGGGCCGGGTCGGAGGACACGCTCGGAATCTCCACCAGCCGCCGCAGCCAGCGTTCGTACGTCGCGCGGACGCGCTCGGCCCAGGCCCGGCACGCCGCTCGATCGAGCCCCTTCATGCGCGCTCGTCCACGGCGACCTCGTGGTGCTCCACGCCCGGCGCCATCCGGAGCAGGAACTCCCGGTCCTCGGGGAAGTAGACCGCCTTCTCGGGCTCCGGCCCCGCGAAGCGGCGGATCGCCTCCCACGATTCCCAGTCCGAGCGGAACGTGAACTCCACGCCCTCCCCGGTGGTCCGGCGCAGGATCTGGACGGCCAGGTTGCCCGGCGTGCCGCGGGCCTTCGCGAGGCCCGTCCTCTTCAGGACCTCGAGATACCGGTCGGCCTGCTCCGTCCGTGTCGTCCCTCTCCAGATGCGTGCGATCATCGGCGGTCTCCTTTCGCCGTCCCCGGCGCCTGCCGAGCGCCCCGGGTCCGGTCTCACGAGGTCGGCTCCACGCAATCGGCCGCGCGCGCTCCCTCTCCTCCTCGCTCGACGCGGGTCGTCCTCACCGTGAGCGCGACGCCCATCACGACCACGAGCGCGGCCCCGAGCGTCGGCGCATCGAGGCGCTCGCCGCCGATCGCCCAGCCGACGAGGAGCGCCACGACCGGGTTCACGAACGCGTAGGTCCCGACCCGCGCCGGGGTCGAGACGCGCAGCAGCCAGGTGTAGGCCGTGAACCCGATCAGCGACGCCGCGCCCACCATGTACGCCAGGGACAGGAGGGCCCTCGTCCCGAGCGCCCGGGGCTCGAGGCGCCCCGCCTCGCCGAGGGCGAGGCCGGCGACCACGAGCGCCGTCCCGCCGGCGAGGAGCTGCATGCCGGTCGCGAGCGTCAGGCTGCGGGGGAGGTTCAGGCGCCGGGACAGGATCGAGCCCGAGGCCCAGGCGAACGCGCTCACGAGCAGCGCGAGGATTCCGGGCCCCGGGGCCGTCGACGGGACCGGCCCGACGAGGAGGACGAGGCCGAGGAGGCTCAGCCCGAGACCCGCGAGGCCCGCCGGCGCGGGCCGCGGGCCGCCCGACGCCGCGTCGAGGAGGGTCATCCAGACCGGGATCGTCGCCATGAACAGCGCCGCGACGCCCGACGGGACCGTCCGCTCGGCCCACGCCAGCAGCCCGTGACAGCCGACGAACAGGAGCGCGCCCGTCCCGGCGGCGACACGCCAGTGCCCCGGACCGGGGCGCTCGCCGCGGCGCACCCGCGCCCAGCCGTAGAGGATCGCGCCCGCCGCGAGGGAGCGGAACCCCATCAGCAGGAACGGGGGCATCGCCTCGGCCGCGTAGCGGATGGCGAGGAAGTTCGCGCCCCAGAGGACGTAGATGGCCGCGAACGCGGCGAGGAGCGCCCCGCGCGGCGGACCCGTTTCCGGATAACCAGTCATCTGCGTTTCACAGGTTATTGTGGCCGTGCTACCCTGTCCAGCCTGAAATGGCCGTCCCCCTCCCGCATCCGCGGCACGCCTTCGAGCTCACCGGAGGCAACCTCGCCCTCGACCTGGCGAACACGAAGGAGAGGCGTCCCACCCCCGCGCCCGTGGAGTTCCTCCACACGTACCCCGACCTCGTCTCGTGGGCGGTCCAGGCGCGCGCGCTCGGCGCCGCGCAGGGGAAGGCGCTCCTCGCGCTGGCCGGCCGGCGCCGAGACGGCGCGCGCAAGGCTCTCGCGCGCGCCCTCGATTTGCGCGAGGCCCTCTTCGCGGCCGGCTCGGCGCTCGCCGGCGGCCGGGCCGTGCCGCCGGGGGCGCTCGGCCGGATCAACCAGGCGCTCTCGGGCGCTCTCGTCCGCCTCCGCCTCTCGCCCGCGGGTCGGGCGGGAGCGGCGGCGTGGACATGGGCGAGCGAGCCTCATCTCGACCGCCCCTGGTGGCCCGCCGCGCGCGCCGGCGCGGAACTGCTCGCCTCCGAGGAGGTCGGCCGGCTCCGCGAATGCGGCGCGCGGGACTGCGCGTGGCTGTTCCTCGACACCAGCCGGAACGGCAGCCGTCGCTGGTGCAGCATGACGGTGTGCGGGAACCGGGAGAAGGCGCGGCGCTTCCGGCGCCGGGCTCCGCGGTCTCGGCCCGGCTGAAGGGGACGCGTTCCTACGGCGGTCCCGATCCACCGCCGCGGCGGGTCGACCCGGCGCCGGACTCCGGGGCCACCCCGAGCGGTTTCCGATCGACCAGGTGGCAGGCGACGAGGCGCCCGTCCGCCGCGCGCCCGAGGAAGGGGTCCTCCACTCGGCACCGGGCCTCCGCGACGGGGCACCTCGGATGGAAGTGACAGCCTGAAGGAGGATTCGCGGGGGACGGTGGCTCCCCCGGCAGGAGGATCCGCGTCCGCTTCCGCGTCGGGTCCGGGACGGGCACGGCAGAGAGGAGGGCCTTCGTGTAGGGGTGGAGCGGATCTGTGAACACCCGGGCGGCCGGCCCCGACTCGACGATTCGGCCGAGGTACATGACGGCGACTTCCCGACAGAGGCGGCTCACGACGGCGAGGTCGTGCGCGATAAAGAGGTAGGCGAGCCCTTCGCGCGCCTGCAGATCGGCGAGGAGGGCGAGGATCTGGGCCTGGACGGAGACGTCGAGAGCCGAGACCGGCTCGTCGAGGACGAGGAAGGAGGGGCGCAGGGAGAGCGCGCGGGCGATCCCGATCCTCTGGCGCTGCCCGCCCGAGAACTCGTGGGGGTAGCGGGAGGCCATCTCCGGGTGGAGCCCGACCCGTCCGAGGAGACCGTCGACCTCCTTCCGCAGCGCGTCGCCGCGCGACAGGCCGTGAACCCGGAGCGGCTCGGCGAGGATCGCCCCGACCGTCATCCGCGGGTTGAGGCTCCCGTACGGGTCCTGGAAGACGATCTGGAGGTGGCGGCGAAGCGCCCGCATCTCGCGGGCTCGGAGACGGAGGACCTCGATCCCCGACCGCCCCTCCCCGTCGCGCACGTGCGCCGGGTGGGAGGGCTCCGACAGGATCCCCGCCAGCCGAGGGTCGGGCTCCGCGGGGAAGAAGCGGACCGAACCCGCGCTCGGTCGCACGAGCCGCAGCATCGCGCGCGCCGTCGTCGTCTTCCCGCAGCCCGATTCCCCGACGAGGCCGAGCGCCTCCCCTCTCCCGACGTCGAGGGAGACGCCGTCGACCGCCCGCACGAGCCCGACGCGCCGGCCTAGGATCCCGCGGCGGAGCGGGAAACAGACGCGCAGGTCGCGGACCTCGAGGAGGCTCGTGGCGCCCATGCCGTCAGACCTTGTGGCAGGCGACGAGGTGCCCCGGTTCGATCTCTCTCAGTCTCGGCTCCTCCGCGCAGACCTCGGCAGCGATCGGACAGCGGTCGCGGAACCGGCACCCCATCGGAAAGCGCGTCGGGGGCGGCACGGACCCCGGGATCGGCTCGAAGCGCTTTCCCGGGTCCTGGAGGTCGGGAAGGGAGCGGAAGAGCCCGACCGTGTAGGGGTGGGCGGGCCGGGCGAAGAGGGTCGCGACGGGGGCGCGCTCGACGACCTTCCCCGCGTAGAGGACGGCGACGGAATCGGCGAGCTCCGCCACCACGCCGAGATTGTGGGTGATGAGGAGGATCGCCATCCCCGTCTCCTCCCGCAGCCGCCGCAGGAGGTCGAGGATCTGGGCCTGGATCGTGACGTCGAGGGCGGTCGTCGGCTCGTCGGCGAGGAGGAGGGAGGGCTTCCCGGCGAGCGCGATCGCGATCATCGCCCGCTGCTTCATCCCTCCCGAGAGGCGGTGGGCGTACTCCCCGTAGCGCATCTCCGGGTCGGGGATGCCGACGCGCTGGAGGCACTCGACCGCCTCGCGCCTCGCTTCGCGCCCGGGAAGGCGCCGGTGTACCTCGAGGACCTCCGCCACCTGGGAGCCGATCGTCAGGACGGGATTGAGGCAGGCGGCGGGCTCCTGGAAGACCATCCCGATCGAGCCCCCCCGGAGTCGCCGCATCTCCTCCTCGGGGAGATCGAGGAGGTTCCGCTCCCGGAAGAGGATCTTCCCCCCGACGATCCGTCCGGGGGACGGCACGAGCCGGAGGATCGAGAGGGCCGTCACCGACTTCCCGCAGCCCGATTCCCCGACGAGGCCGAGGACTTGCCCGTCGTCGAGGTCGAAGGAAACCCCGTCGACGGCGGGCGCGACCCCCTCCCCGGTGAGGAAGTGGGTCGCGAGTCCCTGGACGCGGAGGAGGACGGCCCGACCGAGGCTCACGGGGCCCCGCCCGCGGCGAAGGTCCGGCGCAGTCCGTCCGCGAGCGCCTGGAAGGCGACCACCGAGAGGAGGATCATCAGGCCCGGGAAGATCGAGATCCACGGAGCCTGGCGCAGGACGTCGCGCCCCTCCTTCAGCATCCAGCCCCACGACGCGGCCGGAGGCGGGACCCCCAGGCCGAGGAAGGAGAGGGAGGCCTCGAGGAGGATGCCGGCGCCGACGGCGAGGGAGGCGGAGACGAGGATCGGCGCCGCGCAGTTGGGGAGGATGTGCCGGAAGAGGAGGCGGGAGCCGGGGAGGCCGAGAGCGCGCCCCGCCTCGACGAAGGGTCGCGCGCGGAGCGAGGCGACCTCCGCGCGGACGATCCGGGCCGTCTGCATCCATCCGGTCGCGCCGATGACGAGGACGAGGAGGGGGATCGAGCGGTCGAAGAGGGCGACGAGGAGGAGGAGGAGGACGAGGCGGGGGAAGGCGAGGAGGAGGTCGACGAGGCGAAGGAGGACGGCCTCGAGCGCGCCACCCCGGAACCCCGCGGCGGCGCCGAGGATCGTCCCGAGGCTGACCGCGAGGGCGGCGGACGCGAACCCGATCCCGAGGGAGACGGGCGCCCCGGCGAGGAGGCGGGAGAGGACGTCCCTCCCGTAGTCGTCCGTCCCGAGGAGGAATCCTCCCCCCGGCGGACGGAGCGCGTTCCCGGGGAAGCCGATGTGCTCGAGCGGATCGTGGGGCGCGAGGGACGGGCCGAGGATCGCGAGGAGGAAGAGGGCCCCCGCGCCGAGGATTCCAGCCCGCATCCCCCGGCTCACGCCTCCCTCCGGACGCGGGGATCCGCGAGCGCCGAGAGCAGGTCGGCGAGGAGGTTCCCGGCGACGACGAGGAGGGTCAACCAGAAGCACGCCCCGAGGACGACGGGGATGTCCCGGAGCTGGACCGCCTCCACGAGGACCCGCCCCACGCCCGGCCAGCCGAAGACCGACTCGACGAGGACCGACCCGCCGAAGAGGAGGGGGAGGTTCAGGCCGAAGAGCTGGACGACCGGGAGGAGGGCGTTGCGCAGGGCGTGGCGCCGCACGACGAGCGCCTCGGGGATCCCCCT
>JAKEFM010000222.1 GCA_022616055.1 Planctomycetota bacterium | reverse complement strand
CCTCCTCTCGCCTCCGGACGCGGGGACCTCGCGGGCGCGACTCCTCCCGGGCGGCCTCGCGGTCCGCGCGTCGCCGAAAACGACCCACGTGGGTCGTTTCCCCGGGCCCGCCGGCCCCCGGCGCCTACTTCCCCGCCGCGGGCAGGGTCTGCAGCACCTGCTTCGCGACCCAGTCCTTCTTCGACGACTCCACCCAGGCCGGGTCGAGCGTCCCCTCGACGACGACGTCGTCCACGCGGGCGAGCACGGGACCCTCGAGCCAGAGGAACACCGTCCCTCCCGTCTGGGGAGACTGCCCGGGCTTGTCCGGGGCGCCCGTGAAGGCGGCCTCGATGCTCGTCTTCCCCCCGAGCGCCGCGGTGAGCTTCCCCCCCTTCCACTCGACCTTCATCTCGTGGACCTTCCCGAACGGCGGCACGGGGGGGATGGACCCGGTCGTCGGGAGCTGCGCGAGCTCCCCCTTCTTGACGCGCACGAGGTTCGTCCCGCCCGGCGAGCAGACGAAGGTCCCCTTCCGGTCGTCGAGGATCCCGGCGAGGAGGAGGTAGATCACGACCTCCTTCGGCGCGACCTTCTCGAGGGTCGTCACCTTGAAGGAGAGCTTGACCGACACCTCGCCGGTGAACTGCGCCACGTGGCGCGCCGAGGCGCGGCCGGCGGCGAAGAGACCGCCTTCCCGGACGCCCCAGTCCTGGACCTTCGCCGCGTCGATCTTCGGGTCGAACCCTCCCCACGCGCCGGAGCGGACCGAGGGATAGGGCTCGAGGATCCAGTCCCCCGCCTCCTCGACGCGCTCGAAGGCGTAGCGCAGGCTGACGCGACCTCCCTCCGCGACCTCGACCGCGCCGCGGAAGGCGCTCTTCACCCCTTCGCGGGCGTACTCCCCCTCGAGGGCGGTCGAGACCCTCGGCGCCAGCCCCTCCCTCCCCTTGCCGTAGGCCTCCGAGGCGAGGACCTCCGGGTCGGTGAACGCCGCCCGGACGGCGGCGAGGAGCGGCGCGCCGGAGGCGTCCTCCGGGACCGAGCGGAAGGCCGCGAGCCCCTTCGCCTCCCGCAGGCCCGCCTCGAGCGGGGTCCGCGCGTCGAGGACGGAGGAGGCGAGCGCCGCCTCGGGCTCGGCCGCGAAGGCGGTCCGCACCTGCTGGAGACCCTTCCAGGCGCGCTCGGCGTCGCCGTCGAGGAGGCGGAGCGCCGCCGCGTCGAAGAGGTCGCGGGCGTTCCTCGGCTCGCGGGCGGAGACGAAGTCGGCGAGGTCGCGCTTGGCGAGGCCCGACCAGGGGATCCGCTTCTCCTCGCGCGCCTCCTTCAGCGTGAACCCCTCCTCGTCGACCGCGAGGACGTCGCCCCGCAGGCGCGTCGTCTTCCCGAGCGCCCCCGGCAGCTTCTCCCCCGCCTTCACGCGGGTGGGGAGGGAGGCGAAGACCCCCTTCATCCTCTCGAGGAGGGAGCGGTCGACGTCGAAGGGGGGGCGGGCGGCCTCGGGGAGGAGGGCGGTCCCCTCCTCGAGCGCCTTCGCCGCCTCCGCGGTCCCCTCGGCCCGGAAAGCGCGGATCCAGGCGCCCCGCACGAGGGGGGGCGAGGTCTCCTCGCCCGCGGCGAGGAGGAGGAGGGCCCCGGCGAGACCCGCGCAGATCGGCTCCATGGCGTCCTCCCTCAGGCGACCAGCGTCGAGAACTGGCGATCGAAGAGCCGGCGGTAGAGACCGCCGCGGGCCATCAGCTCCGCGTGCGTCCCCTGCTCCGCGGTCCGGCCCCCGTCGAGGACGAGGATCCGGTCGGCGTCCCGCACGGTCGAGAGTCGGTGGGCGATCACGAAGGTCGTCCTCCCCTTCCGGAGGTTGGCGAGCGCGGCCTGCACGGCGGCCTCCGACTCCGTGTCGAGCGAGGAGGTCGCCTCGTCGAGGAGGAGGACGGAGGGGTCCTTGAGGATCGCGCGCGCGATCGTGATCCGCTGGAGCTGGCCTCCCGAGAGGCGGGCGCCCGCCTCCCCGACGAGGGTGTCGTACCCCTGCGGGAGGGCGGCGACGAAGTCGTGGGCGTTGGCCGCCCGCGCCGCCTCGACCATCTCCGGCTCCCCCGCGTCGGGCTTCCCGTAGCAGAGGTTCTCCCGGACGCTCGTGTGGAAGACGAACGGGTCCTGCGCGACGACGGCGATCTGGCGGAGCCAGGACGGGCGCGCGATCTTCCGGAGGTCGACGCCGTCGACGAGGATCGCCCCCGCCTTCGGCTCGTGGAATCCCGCGAGGAGGTCGACGAGGGTCGACTTCCCGGCGCCCGAGGGGCCGACGATCGCGATCGTCTCCCCCGCCTTCGCCCGGAAGGAGACCCCCGAGAGGACCTCCTCGGCGTCGTAGGCGAAGGCGAGGTCCTTCACCTCGATCCCCTCCCGCACGCGCTCGATCGACCTCGCGTCGGGCGCGTCGGCCCGCTCCGTCTCGAGCTCGAGGAGCTCGAGGACGCGGCCCGTCGCCCCCATCGACTCCTGGACGACCGTGTAGGCCTTCGTCACGCGCTTCGTGTGGGCGTAGAGCGTCCCGAGCGGGGCGAGGAAGGCGAAGAGGGAGCCCGACGTCGTGAACATCCCGTGCTTGAGCTTGAGCCAGCCGAGGACGAGGACGAGGAAGGCGGTCCCCGCCCCCGTGAGGAAGATCAGCGCGGCGCTCGAGCCCGCCTTCGCGCGGGCCATCGACATCGAGCGGCGCAGGAAGCGGCGGTTCGCCGTCTCGAACTCGCGGACCTCGCTCGCCTCCATGTTGAAGGACTTGACGACGCGGATCCCGGCGAGGGACTGGGCGAGGGACTCGGTCGTCTCCCCGAGGGCCTCGAGGGAGCGGCGGCTCCCGCGGCGGATCCGGCGGCCGAAGAGGACGACCGGGATCGCGACGAGGGGGATCATCGCGAGGAAGACGGCCGTGAGCCCCGGGCTGACCGCCCACATGAGCGCGAGGCTCGCGAGGATCATGAACGGCTCCTGGACGACGTCGTCGAACAGGAGGGTGAAGGCGCGCAGGCTCACCTGGATGTCGTTGTTCGTGCGGGAGAGGACGTCCCCGAGGCGGCGGGAGACGTGGGCGCGCAGGGGCAGGCGCAGGAGCCGCTCGCAGAGGTCGCGGCGCAGGTCGACCGTGAGGCGCAGGCCGATCCGCCGGGAGAGGACGGAGAAGAGGTACTCGGCGATCGCCCCGAGGAGGGCGATCCCGATCGCGAGGAGCGTGACCGCGACGAGGAGCGCCTCGGCTCCCCTCCCCGGGCCCGTGCCGGGGGAGAGGCGCTCGAGGACGAAGTCGTTCACGTCCCGCAGCGCCGAGCCGAGGACGGGGATCCGATCGGCGGCGATCCCCCCGAGGGGCTTCTCCTCGAAGACGACGTTGACGACCGGCTCGAGGAGGGCGAAGGGGGCCTTCGCCGCGAGCGCGGTGAGGAGCCCGAGCGCGAGGACGACGAGGAGGGTGGTGGACTGGCGCGCGACGTAGGGGAGGAGCCGCCGCGCCGCCCGGCGGGGAAGGTCCCGCTCGCTCGGCCCGTCCTTCAACCGCCCCCTAGTGGACCTCGATCTTCGCCTTCGCGACGACGCCGTTGCTCCAGTCGAAGAAGCGGCGGGCGAGGTAGTCCTCTTTCAGGAGGTTGCGCGAGTTCTCCTGGGCGAGGTCGATCACCTTGGCGCCCGGGTGGCGCGCCATCACCCGCCCGACGTAGTAGCCGAGGGGGCCCCGGATCGGCCCGACCGCCTCGCCGACGGGCGCCTCGTGGAAGAGGATCTCCGCGATCGAGTACCCGCGGACCAGCTCGTCGAACTCGCTCTCCCCGAGGAGGGTCTTCAGCTGGTTCTTCGACTGGGGGTCGAAGCGCCCGCGGTTGGGGCGCGGCCCCTGCGGGGCCTGCTGGCCGGGGGCCGGCGGGGGGGGCTCGAAGAACTGCGACCAGCGATCGATCGCCTCCTCGAAGGGGGTCCCCGCCTTCAGCGCCGCCATCACCTCCTCCGCCTCCTTCTTCGCGTTGTCGAACGCGTCGGGGCCCTTCCAGGAGAAGTCCGTGTAGTCGATCGCCGGGCGCAGGATCACCTGGGCGTCGACCTTGCCGTCCCCGAGGAAGTCCTGCACCCGCGCGCGGTGCTGGAGGAGCGCCTCGTCGGTCACCTCCTTCTCGATCATCTTCTCGAAGGACTTCCGGAGCCGGAAGTACTCGCGGTAGAGGTCGTAGGAGGGGAACTTCTTGAAGGCGGTCGCGACGACCTCGATCGAGAAGGGGGTCTTCTCGTAGGGGCCCACGTGCGCCTGCCACTCCTTGAGGAACTCCTCCTCGGGGAGGTAGACGCCCGCCGCGACGAGGGCCTGGCGCGTGGCGGTGGACCACGCCATCCACCGCAGCACCCGCTCGCGGTCGACCGCCGTCACCATCCGCGCCACGTTCGGGTAGGCCTCCGCCGTCGGGAGCGGCCGGTCGTTCACCGTGAGGACGACGTCGGCAGGGAGCCCGTAGCTCGCCGTCTTGATGCTCGAGGACTCCTTCAGCGCCTTCGAGATCCACTGGCGGAAGATCGTCCGGTAGAAGGCGGGCATCGGCTCGTTCGGGTTCTTCTCCCGCTGCTCCCGGAGCCCCTTCATCGTCTTGTCGACGAAGTCCTGCCCCCCCTGGCTCGCGAGCGCCTGGACCGTCGTCTCCGACCACTTCGTCGGGTCCTCGGGGATGAAGACCTTGTCGAAGAGGAGGAGGGAGGCCTGCTCGTCGGCGAACGAGGCGTCGTCGAGCCCCTGCAGCCGGAAGACCGCCTTCAGGTCGAAGCCGCCCTGGATCTGGGTCTGGAGCTCGTCCTTCATCCGGGCGACCTCCTTCATCACCTCCTCGCCGCCGATCCGGAGGTCCTCGACGACCTGGCCGCCCTTGCGGCGCAGCTCGATCTCGTCGGCGACGAGGAAGTCGCGGATCTTCCGCTCGATGTAGGGGCGCCCGAAGATGTAGACGAAGGCGCGCTCGACGGAGGCCGCGGGGATCTCCTCCCCGTTGACCTTGACGCGGACCACGCCCGCGGCCCGCCGCATCCCCTCGATCGCCTCCCGCAGCGCGTCGGCCCGCTCGCGGAGCGAGGCGAGGTCGTCTCCGCCGGCGCGCGGGGGCGGCGAGGCCGCGAGGGCGGGGGAGAGGAGGAGGATCGCGGAGAGAAGGGTGGCTCGGCTCATGAGGAACTCCTCGATGCCGTCGCCCGGCTGTCTGCGGCCTTGCCCACGGCCGGCCGCGGTCCGGGCGGACGCGCATCCTATTCGGAGCGTGCGGGGCTTGGAACCTTCCGTGGAGGGACTCCTACGGGAGGAACCCCCCCCGCGTTGGCCCCCTGTCGTCCGGGGGGGAACCCCGGCCCGGCTTTACCGGACCCGTCGGGGCGACTACGTTCGGCCGTAGATGCGACGCCGGGACCGGCTCTCCCTCCTTTTCGCCGCGCTCGGCGCGGGCTGCTCCGGCCCCGACCTCCCCGCCTCCCTCCCGGAGGTCGTCCTCCGCGTCGCGGGGGAGCCGATCACGCGGACGGAGATCGACACCCTCGCGGCCTTCCTCGTGCCCGACAATCCCGGCTACGCGCTCGACCACCTCCGCAGCGCCGCGCTCGCCCGGGCCCTCCTCCCGCGGGCGACCGCCTTCGCGATCCTGCGGGACCGGGTGGAGGCGGCGCGCGAGCGGATCGCCCGGGCGAAGGCGCGCCTCGAGGCGGGGGAGGCCTTCGAGGCGGTGGCGAAGGACCTCTCCGACCACGCTCCGGAGAAGGGGGGGGACGCGGGCTGGCTCGCCCGCCGCGACTTCGACCCCCTCCTCGCGTTCGAGGCCTTCGAGTTCCCCGTGGGTGAGGTGCGGGGACCGATCGCGACCCGGGTCGGCTTCTCCCTCCTCCGGGTGAGCGAGCGTCGCTCGGACCCGCGGCCCGGCCATTCCACCGTCCACCTCTTCCACATCGTGGCCGGCCTCGAGCCCCAGCCCAAGTCGCTCCCCGAGCTGTCGCGCTCCCTCGAGAGCCTGGAGGTCGAGGTGCTCGACTCCCCGCTCTTCGACCGGATCCGTCCTCCGGGGCTCGCCTTCCGCTACGCCCCCGCGGCCTCGCGACCCACCTCCCGATCGTGAACCCCCTCGCCCTCCTCCTCCTCCTCCAGGAGCCGGCCGCCGAGTCCCGCCCGGCCTCCGCCCCGACCGCGGCCTGGCCCGCCCTCCCCCTCCGCGAGAAGGAGGCGGCCCAGGAGGCGATCTTCGGCCTCAAGCGGGCGAAGACCGAGGACCGCGTGAAGGTCCTGAGCGAGCAGCTGCGCCGCCTCGGCAAGTCGGGGGTCCCCGTCCTCTTCGAGGGGCTGCGGAAGTCCGAGGGCGACGCTCGCACCCGGATCGAGTCCCTCCTCGAGGAGCTGACGGGCCCCGAGGACGCGGTCGTCCTATCCACGCACTTCACCGAGCGCGATCCGGTCGCGCGGCTCTGGGCCGTGAAGCGGGCCGCCTCCTTCGGCGAGCGCGCCATCGCCCCGAAGTTCGAGAAGCTCCTCGGCGATCCCGACCCGGAGGTCGCCTTCGCCGCCGCGCTCGGGTGCTGCCGGGCCGGGAGCTTCGCCTCCTTCGACCACCTGAAGAAGATCGCCGACCGCGACTGGCTCGCCCGCGGACGGGCCATCCGGGAGGCGCTCGCCGGGGTCCGGGGCCCCGAGGCGGTGGAGCGCCTGCGCCCCGACCTCAACTCCGACAACGCCGCCGCGAAGGTGGTCGCCCTCCGGCTCCTCTCCGGCGCGGGGCCCCCCACCGCCATCCCCCTCGTCACGCGCTACCTCGAGTCCCCCGACCTGCGCCTGAAACTCGAGGCGGTGAACGCGCTACGGGGGATGCTCGACGACGCCCCTCCCCTCGACAAGCCCTCCTCCTTCGACCTGATCGAGGAGGTGAACCGATGGAGGTCCCGACTCTCCGGCTCGAAGCCGGGGAAACCGTAGCCCGCTCCACGATGCCCCTCCTCCCCCTCCTCAGCCTTCTCCTCCTCCCGGCCGTCCTCCTCGCCTCCGCCCCGCCTTCCGCCCCGCCTTCCGCCATGGGCGCGCAGGAGAAGGTCTGCCCCTGGTGCAAGAACGACCTCGTCGCCCTCAAGACCGCGGGCTTAGTCTCCCACGGGCCGTTTATCTTCGGGGTCGCGACCTCCGACAAGGTCGCCGAGCGCCTCGGCGACGTCCGGGTCTACTTCCTCGAGTCCGCCCACCTCCGCATCGCCTCGATGCTCGGCGAGTACACCGTCCCCGACAAGGAGGCGAAGAAGATCCGGGCCGAGCTGAAGGAGCTGAAGGCGGCCCTCCCGAGGATCGACGACCGCACGCGCCGCCTCGACCCCTGGCTCCGCCTCCACATCGCGGCGCTCCGCGCCGAGAAGCAGTACGCCGCCTTCCTCGACCTCCTCGGGAAGAAGGAGTCGGACTTCCCCGACGGGGAGACCGTCTACGACCCGGGGAGCGGGAAGCCCTACATGGGGGAGGGCCCCTACCTCGGCGAGAAGGACAAGTACGACCTCTACCTCGCCGAGACCCTCGCCACCTACCAGGACCTCCTCGTCCAGCACTACGGCGTCACGACGAAGAAGCCGCAGCGCTGGAACTCGATCAAGCGCGGCGCGATGTTCTTCGGCCTCTGGTCGAAGGAGGAGAACCTCAACTCCGACACGGCGATCCACGCCTGCCTCGCCCACAACCTCGGCCACAACTACCTCGACGGCTACCGCTACTACGCCTACGACCTCCCCGTCTGGCTCACGGAGGGCTTCGGCCACTGGTGGCAGCGCGCGATCGACATCGAGTACGTCAACTACTGCAACATCGAGGGGACGAACCCCCTGAAGCAGACCGGGGCGGGCTGGCAGGCCGACACGCGCCGGCTCGTCATGCGCGACCGGGCGGCCCCGCTCGCCGAGCTGACCCGGAAGAACTCCTTCGCCGAGCTCGACCAGAACGACCACCTCGTCGTCTGGAGCAAGGTCGACTTCCTGATCGGGACCGACCGCAAGAAGTTCGCCGCGTTCATCGACCGCCTGAAGGGGCGGACCGACACGGAGGGCTTCACCCTCTCCCGCGGCCTCCCGGAGGCGCAGCGCGAGGCGCTGAAGGAGATCTACGGCTGGTCGTACCCCGAGTTCGAGGAGGCGTGGAAGGCCCACGTCCTCGCGACGTACGCGACTCAGTAGCGGCCTACCGGCCCGCGCGAAGCCGGAGGCGGTCGTTCTCCGGGGACCAGGCGAGGAAGCGGTAGAGGGGGGCGAGCGCGACGAAGTCGTCACTCAAGGTGGCCGTTCCTCCTCCCCCAGTCGAGCCAGGCGGCGGAGATTCGATCCAGCCTTCCCGCGTCCGCCGGAGGAACGGGATCGACCCCGGTGATCGCAAAGAGCGCCCATCCCCAGTGATCGGGGCGCTGCGAGAGCTCTCGGAGAAGGAGAGGTACCGCTTCCGGCCCGAGACCGATGATCCGCTGGTAGCAGGGATGGAGGACGAGCTTCGTCCACGACGACGTCACCCCTGTCTCTCTCTTCCACGTGGCCTTCAATTCATCGAAGACCTCCTGCAGGGGACGCTCTCGCGAGGTCTTCATGGGCCGGCGCTCGGAGACTCAGTCTAGCGAACGCAGTCGCAGGCGGTCGTTCGCGGGTGACCAGGCGACGAACCGGTAGAGGGGAGCGAGCGCCACCAGGTCCTCCGCCAGCCGCGAGGGAAGCTCCGCGGCGATCGCCCCGGGACCCGTCCTCGCGATCGACCGGAACACCCGCGCGCCGTGCTCGCCGGGGGTGAAGTACTTCGCGAACTCCTCCACGTCGTCCCGGTTCGCCTTCGGGCAGTCGTAGACCTTCTTCCAGTCGTGGATTCGCAGTCCGAACCCCTCCGGCAGGGCGTTCAGCAGCTGCTGGAACCCCTGCCGCCCCGGCCCGTCGCCGAGAGCGTTCTTCCAGTTCTGCGCGTCGACCCAGGCCTCCTTGTGGACCCGCAGCGCAGCCTCGACCCCTCCCTCGTCGACCGACAGACAGAGGTGCGCGTTCTGGAAGGCCGGATCGAGATCCGCCCCGACCTCCGGTCCGACGATCGAGCGAAACGCCTTCCGGTCCTTCCCCTCCCGCAGCAGGTACACCCACTGCGCGACCACCCGCCCGCGGTTGAAGGAGAACGGCCGGTGGAGGCTGTCCCGCCGCTCGAGCCGCAGCCCGTGCTCCCCGAGCTTCCCGCGCGCCTCCTCCGCGATCGCCGCCAGCCTCCGGCGGACCCTCAACCGATGCGCGTCGTAGTCGGGGTTCTTCTGGTACGCCTCCTCGAAGACGGCGTAGTCCCGCGCCTCGAAGGGCTCGAGCGCCTTCACGGACGGAGGCTCTTCATCACGATCAGGGCCATCGGCCCCCCCGGAGAGACCGAGAGGCGGTGCGAAACCCCCCTCGGCACGAGGAACGCCATCGGCGCCCGGAGATCCTTCGTCTCCCCGCCGACCTCGAGCGTCCCCTCCCCCGCGAGGACGACGAAGATCTCGTCCGTCTCGGGATGATCGTGGAGCGGAACCTGTTGGCCTGCCGGCAGTCGATGCGCGACAAACCTTGCCGTCGAGCCGGGACGCTCGACGCGCAGTCTCTCCCCAGGAGCGAGGAACGGGGCGAGGTCGAGGACTTCGATCGGTAGGAGCCTCGGGTAGGATCGCGCCGCGATCCTAGTCGCGGTCCTCGGGGCCGCGCGAGGAGAAGAACGCTGGACGGAAGAGAGATCGCGTCGGTCGCCTGCGGCGAGGTCGAGATCGTCGCCTTCGACACGGAGACGGCGATGCACGCCCCGCTCGACCGCCTCGTCGAGCTGGCGGGCGTGAAGTTCCGCGGCGGCGAGGTCGTCGCCGAGTTCTCTACCCTCGTCGACCCGGGCTCCCCGATCGCGCCCGAGGCGACCGCCATCCACGGCATCGACGACGCCGCGGTCCGCGGCGCGCCGAAGGCCTCCGACGCCCTGGCGAAGTTCGTCGAGTTCTGCGGCGCGGCGCCGCTCGCGGCCCACAACGCTCCCTTCGACGCCGGCGTCCTCGGCGGCGAGATGGCCCGGACCAGGCTCGAGCCCCCCGGCAACCGGATCCTCGACACTCGCCTCCTCGCCAAGGCCCTCCTCCAGGCCGACTCCTACTCCCTCGTCAACCTGGTGAAGCAGCTCGGCCTCCCGGCCGGAACCCACCACCGGGCCCTCGCCGACGCGCACCACGTCTTCCACCTCCTCCGCCGCCTGATCGGTCTCCTCGGCGAGCCCGACCGGGTCCCCTTCGGCGAGGTCCTCCGACGAAAGGCTCCGATCGCCTTCGGCGACTACCTCCCGAAGCGTCCGTCCCTCGGCGACGACCTCCGTCCCCTCGGCCCGGCGATCTCCAGCGGCGACCCCGTGACGATCGACTACGCGATCGATGGCTCGAAGCGCGCCTCGCTACAGGTGACGCCGCGCCTCCTCTTCGAGCGTGACGGCGTCGCCTACATGGAAGCCCTCTGCCACCTCTCCGGTCGCGTGAAGACCTACCGCCTCGACCGGATCCGGGGCCTCCGGGCGGAGGCGGGGCAGGGGCTCCTCTTCGGCTGATCGGTCGAGCCGCGCGACCGGGCTGGGTACCGCGAGCAATCGCGGTTCCGCGTGGTTCGCGGCTCGGGACCTCCCCGCGCTGCCATGCCTGTCGGGCCGAGTCCGGGTCGGGCGCTTCCCGAGCAGGCATGGAAGGCGAGCAGAGCTCGGCTGCCTCCGATGGCCCCCGCCCTCGGTCCCTCCCGGCACCGTGCCAACCTCCGCACAGGATCACTTCCTCGAGTTCTCGCCTCGGAGGGTCTCCGCGAAGATCCCCGATTCTCGTGAGAATCCAGCTTCATAAGCGCCTGTGCGGGCGTCGTTTGCGAGTGGGGCATTCGCGTCGTTCATGATGCCCCGCGGGGCATCATGATCAACGCTGATGTCCCGCGGGACATCACGATCAGCACGGATGACCCGCAGGTCCTCCGCATCGTCACGGACCGCCCGCGGGCGGTCCGGGCCGGCATGAAGCATCCACGCGAACCCGGACCGGGGGGCACTGACTCGCGGAAGGATCGGGCAGCACGCAGTCCCGGCGGGAATCGCGGGTCATCGACATTCCCGACGTGGAGTAACAGTCGCGATCCGTCGCGGGCCTCGTCCCCCTTGCGGCCCCGCCAGACTTTCTGTATCCGTGAGGGCCGGCTGCGGGCGTAACTCAGCGGTAGAGTGCCGGCTTCCCAAGCCGGTTGTCGTGGGTTCGATCCCCATCGCCCGCTCCACTCTGCGATGCACAGGAGTGTGCTTTCTTACCGCTCCCTGCAACGGTTACGAGCGCCCCGAGGCTCTCCGTCCCGACCCCTCCATCCGGCACGGAATCGCACGAAAAGTCATCGAAAGGACGCCCGACAGCACAAGCAGGAGCACAAGCACCCGGATCGGCCTCGCCCGACGCGACGAGGAGAGCGGAGGGGACCTTCTCGACTGCGCCGCGGAGGTCCAGGCGCGAGAGGTCGGTGTAGGTCCGCATCGTGAGTTCGACGGAGGAGTGTCGCGCGAGGGCCTGCGCGGTGCGGGGGTGGACGCCAGCGGCGGCGAGGCTTGAGACGAACGTGACGCGCAGGGAGTGGAAGTCCACGGCGCGTCCGGACTCGTCCTGCCGGGCGATGCCCGCGGCTGCCAGGTCACGCCGGAACGTGCGGATCTCGGGGAAGGTCGCAGGCAGGAACACCCGCGCCGAGCCCACCTCCGCCGAGAGCCCCGCGCGCCTCCTCGCGAGCGCCGCGATGAGGTCCGCTCGGAGCGGAACGCTCTGGTCGCGACGCGCCTTCGCGGAGGCAGCGGGGATCCTCACTTCCCCCTCCTCGAGGTCCAGGTCCGTCCACCGAAGGCGGGAGAGCTCCCCGCGGCGGAGCCCCGTTCCCGCGGCGAAGGCGTAGAGCAGCGCCCGACCCTCTCCGGAGCCCTGCAGGCGCGTTGCTTCCTGCGGGGAGACCCCAACGTTCACCCGGGCCCTCTGCGCCTCTTCCAGGGGCCTCCGGCGGGCCGCCTCGACCAGGGAGCAGAGTTCCTCGGGGGAGAGCGCTCGCCGAACGTGTCGGCGATCCGTCCGCTCGTTTAGGAAGGCGACCCCATCGAAGGGATCGAACGCGACCCGGCGGGAACGGAGCAGCCACCTGCCGAACTGCCGGAGGGCCTGAATCCTCTTGTTCACGGAGCGCGCCGAGAGCCCCTTCGCTCGGAGATCCGACAGCCACTCGTTCGCCCGAGAGACGTCGAGGTCAGCGAGCAGCTCGGCCCCCGTTGCCGTGAGGAACGCGCGGAGACACGCGAGACGGTCCGCCCGGTGCTCCTCGGTCACCTCGCGCGCGCCGAGCATCGTCTCGAAATCCGCGACATGCTCGGCGATCGGTCGGCCCCGGTGCTCCTCGAAGGGATCTGCGACGCCGACGCTCCGCAGCTCTGCGGCGCGGAGGATCTCCGCAGCCTTCACCTCGGCGGCACGGCGGTCACGGACCCCGAGGGGGATCGTGCGACGCTGCCCCCCGATGAAGAACTGAACCCACCACCTTCGGCTCCGGCGGAGGACCTTCTCGCCGGTCGTGGGGTCTCGTCTCGTCCAGCTCGGCTGATAGACGTGCATGACTGACCTTCCTTCCCGCCTAGTTCGCTCTGGAGAGCACCGCCGCGCGGCGATGCGCCGTGGCGAGGATCTTCGCGACCAGGGCCGGGCTCCACGGCCGTCCCGTGCGCGGGTTCTTCGAGCCCTCTCCTTCGAGCGCCTTCGCGATCCGGCGTGCGCCGAGTCCGTTGGCTTCGAGCGCCTGCATGCGGGCGAGGATCGCCTGCTCCGCGGGGTCTTCGACGAGCGGGGAGCGGTCTCCAGCCCTGAGCGTCGGCGAGTCCGAGCCCTGGACCCGAAACCCGAAGGGGAGATGGTAGGACCGGGCGCGCCCCTCGCGGGCGATCTGGTCCATGCCGAAGGCGGTCCGCTCGCCGATCTGCTCCCGCTCCATCTGTGCGAGAGCCGCCAGGATCGTGACCACCATGCGCCCGGCCGCGCTCCCCGTGTCGAGGGCCTCGGAGACGGAAAGCAGGCGCCACCCGGCTCGCTCGGCGGCCTCGACGAGGGCAAGCGTGTCGCGCGTCGAGCGGGAGAAGCGGTCGAGCTTCAGGGCCACGAGCCCGTCCGCCTCTCCCCCCCGGATCGCGTCGAGCGCCCGAGCCATCGCGGGACGCCGCACGGGTGACAGCTTCCCGGACACCCCCGCGTCCTCCTCGACGCGGAGGAGCGAGTAGCCGTGAGCGGCGGCGAACGCGGCGAGGCGTTCTCGCTGGGCGGCCAGGGACACCCCCTTGTCGACCTGTTCGTCGGTCGAGACGCGCGAGTAGCCGATGAGCCGGACGACCTCGGGGGCGGGGCGGCGGGTGCGGCGGGTGGTGAGCTTCATGGGGAGGGATCGTATACCAAGGGACCCCATGGTGGATAGCTATTTCTTCCGCCGCTTCCGGACGCCGGTCACGGGGGACCTCCTCGGACTCCTCCGGCGGCGCTCTCGGAGCGCCCGCTCGACCGCCTTCACCAGCGCCGCGACGAAGGCGGAGAATGCCCGGGGCTCACTGGGGATCAGGCGCACGGCGAGACTTTCGGGGGCATGCGACCTAACTACCTGAGTTCGGGGGAGCAGGGCCGCTTGGCCGAGGGATCCGCATCCCTGCCGCCGCGAGCAGACGAACGGTACGCCGGAGTCTCGGCGCCGGGTAGCAGTTCGAGCAGGCCGGTTCGATTCCGGGCCGGACGCAAGCGGGGATGGCGTTGCAGGTCGCGGCACATCCTCGGCACTCTGGCCCGGGTCCCATTCCCTGGTCCCTGAGGGGCCTTCCGAGGAGATCGCCGGTCGAGGCGATCGGCGTGGAGCCCGACGGGGGGGTGCGGGTCTTGCGGGTTTCGGATCCCTCTTCGTGGAAGGAACTCGGCCCCGTGCGCACACACATTCGCGTTTCCTGGGAAGGCCCGTAGAACGAAACCCGCATGATCCGCAAGGTCAGGTCCGGCGGATCCTCCACCGGACTCCGTCCCTGCTCTCCCGGCCTCGCTCTAGGACGAAGCCCTCCGCCCGCCGGTCCTCCCACTCCGCGAACCTTCTCCCGATCGCGCGGCTGTTCTCCTTTCCGCCCTCCAGCGCGACCAGGGCGCGGTACAGCCTGTCCTGCTCCGGGGTCCTCCTCGGGCGCTCCCCGTCCTCGGTCGACGGCGAAGGCGCCAGTTCCCTGAACACCCTCGCGAGCGTCCGATGGACCGGGCCGCCGGCGAGCGCCTCGTTCTCGCGTCCGAACAGGCCGTCCCAGGCGAGGAACACCTCGACCATCGCCTCGCGGTCGGGGTCCCCGGCCGCCAGATCCCGCTGAGTCTCCACGGGGTCCGCGTAGCCGAGCCAGAGGATTGTGCCGCGAACGAGCCGGCCCCAGTCCGTGAAGTCCGACGCCTTAGGGTCGCCCGGAAAGCCCGCGAGGGCGTGGGCGCGGAGGACGGTCAGCGCGTCCCGCACGTACTCCCCTCGTCGGGCGAGCACCTCCTTGCAGGGGTCGGCCTCGAACTCCCGCGCCTCCGGGTCCTCCCGCTCGGCGTCCATGCGGCCCTTCACGACGCGCTTCACCATGTCGTTTCGGGCCCGCAGGTTGATCCCTGTCGCCAGGACGAGCACGTTCGAGGGGACGACCACGTCCTCCAGCTTCCCGAACGTCCGGATCCTCGTCGCCGATTCCGAGATCATGGAGCAGAGCGTCGGGCCGGTCAGGGGCTTTTCGACGTTGTCGAGGAGGACGGCCGGGTCCCCGGTGAGGAGGACGGATGCGAGCCGCTTCCAGCCCTCCTCCCCCTCGCCGTCGTAGTCCGTCGCGGGGAGGCGGAGGCCGGTCAGGATCAGCCCGACCACGGTCGCGGCCAGGCTCTTCCCGACCCGAGAGTCTGGCGCGTCGAAGGCGTGCAGCGGCACGGCCGGGATCGAGCGCGCGACGAACCCCGAGAGCACGGCCGAAAGGGCGACCGAGTGCGACGGCGACTCCCGAAGGGACGTCCCGCCCCGCGGGCACCAGGGGAACTCGGAGAAGAGGCGGGCAATCCTCGCCATCGCCGCCTCCGCCTCCTCCCTCGTCTCGCCCACGGGCGTAAGTTCGAGCCCGGCCGGCGGGCGGTAGAGCAGCCGGGACCCGCGGTCGAAGCCCGGCTCCGAGAGGACCCGCCCGTCGGGAAGGAGGACCGGCACGGCCGTCACGCCCCGGAGGACGGGCCAAGGCCACGCGCTCTCGGTCTCGAGCAGTTCCGCGGCCGTCCCCCGCGTGAGGTTCGCGGGGGCCGGGCCCCTGCCCCGGGTCGCCCAGAATAAGAGGACCCGCCGCGCCTCCGCCGCGAGCCAGGTCGGCGTCACCTCCCGGATCACCAGGCTGCCCGCCTCCCGGCGGACCCCCACCTCGTCCGGGCCGCTCTCGTCCACAACGACGGGGCGCACGAGCCGGCCGGAGCGCCGGTAGAGAGGCTCGCCCTTCTCCCTCAGCCCCCTCGCCAGCTCATCGAGTACGTACCTCCCCGGGTCGAGGCAAATCGCACCGGCGCGGGGTGGACGGGTCGCGCTGGTCCTCCCGACACCCAGCCACTGCTCGAATCTAACCTGGAGCTCCTGGAGACCGGTCGCGACGCAGAGAGAGGGAAGGCCGACTAACCTCTCCTCGCCCTCCGCCGCCTTCCTGGCAGTGCTCTCGACGGCGTGCCCCGGGTCCGTGTCCTCCGGGCAGACCCGCTTCACGTCCTTGAGGAGGGCGGTGACAAGTTCGCGCTCTCCGGGGAGAGCTTCGAGCAAGACCCTGGCCAGGGCGAGGGTCGCCGTCCGGTGGTTCCCGTGGGACGTCGGCCACGCTCTCTGGACGACGCCGAGGAACGCGCAGATTCCGAGGCGCCGACGGAGAAAGTCGGCGTCCACGGGCGGGAGCGGGAAGCAGACTGTGCCTGCGTCCCACTCGATGCGGTGCCCCTTCTGGTGGAGTGACGGCGGCACGCGGACCTGTTTCCCGGTTCCGGTCAGCAGCTCGACGACCTTTCGCTCGTGCTCCTCCGGCAGGTCGAAGGGGAGTCTGAGGGGGCCGACGGGAAGAGTGAAGTGCTCGTACTTCGCACGCCGGCAGGTAGCGAGCCGGTGGCTCCCGCCGCCGAACGACGGGAGGTCGGGGAGGAGCAGGCCACCGAATCCGATCGTCTCGGGCCAGTCGAAGTCGCAGTCCGCGAGGCCGTCGAGGCGGAGCCCGACGTTTGAGTTCGGGTACCTCTCGAACAGTGCGAGTGCGTCGACCCGGCTACGCGTCTGCCATCCCGACTCCCTTGGCTCCTTCCCCTGGGAGACTTCCACTCCTCTCGGCGTCCGGTGCTTCTCGCCCGGAACGTAGAGGGGGTGCGGGTGGAGCCCCGCGTCGTAGTAGACCTGGGGGGCGGGTCCTGACGTAGTCGGGTCCGCTCCCGCGGGCTTCACGGTCCACTCCTCTCGGGGCCGCCAAATGACGCGTCGACCAGGTCGGCCGCTTCGTCGGGGCGAAACTTCCGGGCTTCCCGGGCGCCGTCACCCGCTGCCGGCCGAACCGCCCTGACCATCCACGGCTTGCTCGGGGACGCGACCTTCCACCGGCGAAGCGCATTGTCAGCACGGCGCCGGCAGTTCTCGTAGCCCGGCACGGCCGGCGCAGGACCGCCTTCTCGCGACGGGACCCTGGGATCGCCGGGGGCCGCGCGCCGCTGCCGGGCCTTCTCGCGCTCCGACGCACTCACCGCCGCGCCCCACCGCTGCGTCTGGATTCGATGTAGGACACTAGGTCCGCTTCTTCGATGGCGACGCGGCGCGCCGTGACGCGAATGACCGGCACCTTGCCGAGCGCCACTAGCGTCCGCAGGGAACGGAGGGAGATGCACAGCCGCTCCGCGGCCTCGCGGAGGGTGAGCAGGCGGGGAGCGGTCGGTGTCGCGGTGGTGGTCATGCTTGCCTCTTGAGTGGCGAGGGGGTGCGTCCTGGCGCTTCCTCTCGGGCTGTAAGCCCTTCCTACCGGCTTGCTGAGGAAGCGGAATGCCCCGGCGAGAGCCGGAAGCACGCAACGCCGCCTCCTACTGCTACTTAGTGGCCGGAAACGAGAAGCGTGACGCGCGCACGGCCGCGTTACGCCTGGAGATAACGGAGAGCCACTCCTGTGCGAAGCGTTCGTAGTCCACCGGAAGGCATCCCGATCGTGGCGAGACCCGCCGCACGAAGTACCCGGTTCGCCTCGGAGACGGCCGCTCGGACCGAAGCCTTGGACTTCGGGTGCAGGCCCCCCGTTCGAAGCGATGCCTCGGTCCTCGCGACGGGCACCTTGGCCTCGTTCTGCCCGGACGCGGTCACGAAGAACTCGCGAAGGACCAAGAACGCGCGGCGCCCGACCGGAGAGAAGCACGCTGGCTCCGCTCCCTTGCGAACGAAGAGGAGCCCGATGTGCTCTCGCTCCCTGAACGGTCCCGCGAGCAAGGCCGTGCGTTCCCGGATCTCCTTCCCTCCGATCCACCCGAGCGCCTGCTCGCGCGTGATACTCGGGGTAGGCAGCGCACCACGTCGCCTGCGAGATGCGCCCGGTTCGCCAAGCAGCGCCCTCAGATTCCTGAGGTCCGCCGGGTCGATGCCAAGATGGGAGAGCCGTTTCGCATGCTGAAGTGCTGTCGTGCACTCCGAGGTCCGCCCCTGCAGCCGCAGCGCCTTCGCGAGTCGCAGCAGTATCGAAGACGCGAAGAACGTCGGCACCTCCACACGAAGTTCTCCACCCTGGACCATGGAACCAAGGAGCCACGAGAACGACTCAATCGCGTCCTCCGGCGTCCCCTTGCTCCAGCTCCGGGTACGGAGGTCGTCCCATGCGGCAAGAATCTCCGTGTCGGGCGTCTTGTCGTTTGCGACCAGTCGTACGAATGTCCAGTAGCGGTCCAGCGCATTTCCGAGCGGTGAGATCATCGCGCGTCCCTGCTACGCAGGCTCTCTCTCCGAATTGAGAGCGAGCAGCCTCGCGAGGACGTCATCTTCGGCGATGTCGAACGGCCAGCCGTAGGCGTCGAGGACGGCTCGGTCGAGTCGTTCGTGAACCTGGACAAGCCACGCGGGGCGAGCGTTGTAGAGGTTCGTGAGGGTCCGCCTTCTCAATTCCGCTTCGGACATGCCCGCTGGGTTGAGCCACCCCTCACGGAGTTCGTGGAGGGCCTTGGCCGCCGCCGCGACCTCACCTCGCTGCTTCGGAGTCGGGCGTGGGAAGGCGAATGTCTCGAAGGTCGAGGTCGGAGTATAGCGGAAACCGCTCTCCACCTCCCGGAGTTGCGTTCCCATCCCCCGGGCCCACAATTCGTGCGCGCGGGAGTGGAGGACGCCGAAGGTGTAGTCGTCGTCCCGCGCGATCACGATCAGTTGGTGATCCGGAAGCGTCTCGGACGGGAGCCAGACAAACATGCGGTGTTTCGCAATGGTCGGCGTCGCGATGTACCGTCGGAGACGAGCGAGTGCGGTCCGCATCCCCGAGCGGGGCTCCACGTGAAGCCACCACTTCGAGGCGTAGGACTCACGTTTGTTCTCGACTCGGACCGGCTTCACTCTAGCCCGCACATACTCGAAGGGCGCCTCGTAGAGCGCGGCTTCCTCCTCCGTCGTGTTCACGCCGAAGTCCACGATCCACATTCGCCGAGGGCGGCGGGTGATATCCAGGCCATTGACCCACGGCCGGACTACCGCCTCGTTGGATCTCCCGTCTGGATTAGGTGTGGCCAGCATCTCCCGCGCGACGGCCTCGCTAATGTCGAAGGGGCCGCCCTTCGTATCCCCCATGAACGAGAGCCCGAGGTTTTCCTTGAGCTGGCGCGCCCGAGTTAGGTCGATCCCCGCCGTGAGATTCGCATGGATCTCCGAAACCGGCTTCCCGTCAAGCATCCGGCTCCTCTCCGACCCGTCGTCGAAGCCGACGAAGGAGATGTGAACGGCGGCCCCGTCGAGAATCCAGCGCTGGTCCGACCACGCCAGGAAGATATTCCCGGACTTCTTCACCCGTTCCAGGACGCGTCGGTTGGCTCCGCCGCGGATACCCTGCGTCGCGAGGAGCCCAACGCGCTTCGCACGCCCTGCCTCCACCATCGCGCGCGCCTTCTCGTGCCAGTAGGTGACGAGGTCGGCCTCCCGGGGAACGCGTCCCTCGTACGCGCGGAAGAGTGCGTCCACGTACTCGTCCCCGAGGTTGGTGCGAAGGAGCTTCCCTCCAAGGAAGGGCGGATTCCCCACGATCACATCGGCGCCAGGCCAGTCGGGCTCCCGAGGGTTCGCCGGATCGCGGAGGTCGAGGATGGCGTCTCGGCACTCGATGTTGTCGAGTGGTTGGAGGATGGGATTCGTCCGATAGGCGAACCCGTGGGAGAGCATCCATTGGATTTCGCCGATCCAGATCGTCACTCGAGCAAGTTCGGCCGCGTAGTCGTTCACTTCGATCCCATGAACCACCTGGGGGCCGACCCTCGGGAAGTAGCCCGTGGTCTTGAGGGTCAGCGATCCCCATTCGATGACGTCACGCTCCAAGTCCTTGAGCAGCTGGAGGGAGACGTAGAGGAAGTTGCCCGACCCGCAGGCGGGGTCGAGAATGCGGATCGTGGCGAGTCGGTCGAGGAACGCCTGGAGAACCCTCTCCGGGTTGTTCGCCGCCCTCTTGCGAGGACGAGCGGACGGCGTGGCCTTCTCCCACTCGGGGAGGACAGCAGAGACGCGGGCCTTCACTTCCTCGAACTCCCGACGGAGTGGAGCCATGAGGACCGGCTCGACGAGCCGGAGGATAGACTCGCGGTCCGTGTACTGCGCCCCTAGTTGGGAGCGCCGGCCCGGATCGAGGCCGCGCACGAACAGCGTCCCGAAGATGGACGGCTCGACCTCGGACCAGTCGAGTTCGGAGACCCGCCGCACCACTTCGATCTCCTCTGCCTCCATCGGAAGCACGTCCGGCGCGTCGAAGAGACCACCGTCGAACCACTGGATTGGCTCGGCGCCGAAGAGACCCCCTGCCTTCGACATCTTCCCGAAGAGGTTCGTGAGACCCGCCGCGAAGGCGCGCGGGTCGCTCCGGGTGCCCTCGACGAGCCGCTTCACGATGGCCTTCGGGAGGAGCCGAGCGTCCTCGGCGAACATCGTGAAAAGGAGTTTGTCGAGGAAGTGAGCGACGCGGCGGGAGTCATGCCCGCGGTCCCGGAGGGTCTGAGCGAGGGCGGCGAACTGTCGGGCGGCCTCCTCCGTGATCTCGTGACGTGTCGCCGTCGGACGGAGGCTCTCCGGCTCCTCCATGACGCCCCGGAGGATCCGCACGGGTTCCGCCGGGTCCTTGACTAGATCGCCAAGTTCGAAGTGATAGACCCTCTTCGCCGTGCCGGTGAAGTTCGTGTGAACCTCGAACCGTTCCAGGTCGCAGACGACAAGAAGAGGGGGGTTATCGAGCGCCTCGCGATACTGAAGGAGTTGCTGATAGGCGGCGTCGAGGTCCTTCCGCTTCCCCTTGTACTCCCACGCGAAGTGGTCCTTCTTCCAGACATCGGCGAATCCGTCTCCTCCGCCGACCTTCTCCGCACCCTTCTCGAAGGCGTACCTGTCGCCACTCGGGTCCTCGTTCGGCGTTGGGACTCCGAGCAGCCGGCACAGGTCGATGAAGTGCTCCTGCGACGCGGCGCGTTCGGTCCGCGTGCTCCCCTTCCACTTCCCAGCGAACTCAGAGGGGCTCATGAGAGGTCGCGATCCTCCCACTCCGCGGCGGATGTCTGGCGCGCCGCTGGCGCCGACTCTTTTCGTTCGGTGCGGATCGGTCATCAGCAACCCCGTCGAACCGGGGTCCTTCTCGAGAGGGCCCGGGAAGTTAGCGGGTTCGGACGGAGGCCGACAAGCCCTCCTTCGAAAGCCCACGCGTCTGGCTCTGCCGGAGTGCGCAGAGCCGCGCGTGTTCGGCATCCGGGTGCGGCGAGACCCGGTTGAGAAGCGATCCGCGGTCCGCGCGAACATCTGCTTGAGGGAGGGTGCGGTAGACTTGAAACCATGAGACTCGGCGTCGAGGACGTTCGAGGAATCCTCCGAAAGACGGACTACCGCTGCCACATCTGTCGAGGTCGGCTCCGTCTCGAGGGCTACGGGGAGGGGGGAGAGCACGGGTGGGAGGTCGAGCACTCGAAACCGCGGGCCAGGGGCGGGTCGGACTACTTCAGGAACCTGTTTCCCGCCCACGAATCCTGCAACCGGTCGAAGGGCACCAGGACCTCCCGAGCTGCGCGCCGTGAGTACGGCTACTCCGGTGCTCCGCTATCGAAAGAGAAGAAGGCCGCCATCCGGCGAAGGAATGCGCTCTCTGGAGCCGCGGTTCTGGGGCTGCTCGGGCGCGTGATCTGGGGAGGGCCGGGGATGGTGATCGGCGCCCTCGTGGGAGGGATCCTCGGTCACGGTGAATCCCCCGAGGGCCAGTAGGTTCCCCCTCGTCGAGGGCCCGGACGCTCGAGGATGGGCTACCGATCGCCGTGGCGGGCGGATGCTCGGCCTCCGGAACTGCGACGCACTAGCCGGCGGACTCTTCGGTCAAGCACCGCCAGGGCGAGGCGCGGATTCTGCCGGGAGAGTTCGTGCCAGGAACGGCGCTCCTGCACGCTCCGGTACGTGAGACCGTAGCAGGTGCGGCAGCCGAAGTAGCGGCCGCCGGGGGGGAGGTAGAGCCTCGATACCCGCCGGCCGCAGGGGGAGTATGCCGCCGCCAGCGGGCACGCGAACCACCACCGGACTCCGCCGAAGTTCGGCCGCGTCGTCTGGAGGCGGACCGCCTCGACCACTTCCTCACCCTGGTTTCGTTCGAACCCCCCCCACCGCCGGACCGTGTACCGGAGGCGAAGGAGGACGGCCCCTGCCGCGGTCGGCTCCAAGTCCCAGAGGACGGAGGAGACCTCCTGACCGAAGGCGTTCTTCCAGCTCAGGCGCCCCGCCCCGGCCCCGCGCAGAAACGTCCCCCCCCTGGCGAGGATCCCGGCATCCAGCGCGAGGCAGGCCTCAACGGGGGTCGCGACCAAGCCCGGAGCATACGTCGCGGCGGGAAAGTTTCCTAAATCGACAGGGCCCTCCCCCTGCGACCTTGCTTGTCCCGGCTCCCGCTTTCGCGGAGCGAAGCCGCGGAGTGTCCCTCTCCCACGTTCTGGGCGCCCCACGAGAGCCGGGCCATGCGGCCGGAGGGCCACTCCCCCCCCCCGCGGCGCGCCCACCAGCGCCGCGCCGGACGGTCAGGGAGGGGCTTCTCGAGCTCTCCCCCGCCCCGCTTGAGTCTCCACACCGGCGCTTTCGGACTGCGACGCCTCGGGGGTTCGCCAGCTCGCCTGGGACCCTGCCAGGCTCTCGCCAGATTAGCGCTACGTCCTCTTCCCCTGGTCGGAATCTCACGTGTGCGGCATGGGCTCGGTCGCTGAGCTGACCGGGTTCAACGGCTCCGCCGAGGGATTCTCGAAGGCCGCGGCCTGCCTCCGGCGCGTTGCCCAGCCCGACGGCTCGCTCGCGGAGATCGTGATTCCGGGCGGGCGCACGGCCTATCCTCGGGTCGGCACCTGGCCGGTGCCGGGACTCCTCCGCGCCCGCCGGCTCCATTCGGCCCTCGAAATGGCCGCCCAGCGGCGCGAGCAGGTCGCCGGCGGGCGCTTCCATGAGCTCTCCTAGTCTCCAGGACAGCCAGTAGCGGACGGACCGCCGCAGGCCCGCTCAGCGCGGATAAGTAGGGGCGGAACCCCCCTCCAGACCCCATACCTGGGGGCGGGGTGGAGGTTCTTGAAGTCGAGGGGTAGGATGGTCGAAGAGGAGGCTTCGAGGACCCGTGCCCGAGCGGAAGAAGAAGATCATGACTCCCGGCGGCGAATGGGAGGGCACCTCCGTCTCGATCAACTCCTCGCAGGAGAACTTCAACACCTACCTGCTCGAGGACGGGACCGTTCTCAAGTTCAAGACGGTCCTGGTCGACGTCATTCGCGTCGATGGGAAGTACGACGACGACGGAAACCCTCTCTACGTCACTCGCACGAAGAACATCGTGACGGCGGATTCTCCGGAGGAACTTCGTCGGAGGGAGGGATGAGAGGGGTGTTCTGCAACTCGGCAACCATCGCCTTTCTCGTCTCGACCTCTTCAGCGACTGAGCCCGATTCCTTGCGCGGAAGTCCGGTCGAGAGAGAGAGCCGGCCCTCGCGGTCGTCGTGGGACTGGAGTAGGCCCTCCGAGTGCGCGGTCGCATGGCAGGAAGACTTCAATCTGGAACTGCGTGCCCAAGTTCTCGTCATCGTCACGAAGTACCCTGGACTCGACGATGAGGGAATCGCGCTGAAGCTGGGCGTGACTCCGATCGAGGCGTCCAGGATCCTCCTGCAGATGGAGGAGGACGGCCTGCTCACCGGTCGGTAGATGCCGAACGGGATTCCGACCGCTCGTCAGCCCGGGGAAGGCATCGCAGGAGAGAAGATCACGCTCGGTTTCGGGACGATTGTCCCAACTAGAGCAGGTCGCCGAGTCGTCCTCTCCTGCAGCGATAACGGAACGGCGATCGTTACGAGGCGGTGGTACCGGCGAAAGCCGGAGGATGTCCCGCCCGTTCCGGATCCGAATCGGTTTCTGCGGCTCGATGCGCGCTCCGCGCGGGGCGAAGGCAGGAAGTGGCGGAGCTACGGCAGAATCGCCGTCGGAAGTCACACCGAGGCTTCTGCGATGCTTGAGGGGGACGCGTCCATGGTCGTCAATACGCCGCGGTCTCACGTTGAGCGTCGGGCGCCCTAGGAGGTTGCTGAAGAGGTGAACGGGGACCGCCCGGAGTAGTCCGCGCGGGGCGGAGGATACTGATCGTCTGGGGCCCCGGGGTCGGGCGGTCCCCGGAACGGGGAGAGTAGACCCAAGGCGGGGTCCCGTCGAGGTGGAGGGCGCGGCCCGGCCGAGAAGACCTGGTTCGCGAGGCTGGAGACGACGGCCGCGTCGGTCTCCCCGCCGCGCCGGTCCCCCTCGGCCCAGATCGACGCGCGAGTCGCCCGGACCTCGTCCGGCGCCGAGGAATAGCGGACGCGGACGATGGCGCCTCACCCGGAGCTGCGGGTCCGCGTCGCGAAGAACTCCAGCGCCTTCCCGCATGCTGCGCCGTGGTCCGCCTCCCCGACGGCGTCCGAGTCCTCGCCTGCCGCTCTCGTTGCGCGCTCCTGACCAGGGTGCTCGGGCGGACCCCGAGCGCCGACGCGAGGCGGGCGACTACGCGATCGGTCGGGTGCCGGATGACCCACTCGACCACCGTGACGCAGGCTCTGAGGATGCCCCTCCCGGCCTTCCACGTGCCGTACCCACGACCCAGGGAGGGGGTTCGAGGAGTGCTCCCCGTCTTCGCGGCGAGTCGGTCGAACCTGTGCTCGGCCTCGTCGATCGGGAGCGGCGGCCGGCGGTCGAGCCCGAAGAGACGGATCTCGAACATCACCAGCTGCCCGACGCGCCGGTAGTCGGGGGGGACGGGGGCTCCGTTCGCGGCGGTTCGGGGAAACATCGCTTCGCCGTAGAGGTAATCGACCTGCCTCCCGAGCACCGCGCGCCGGGTCGCCTCCGATTCCTCAGAGTTCGTGAAGGAATCGGGATCCAGCGCCCGGAGGGCGGGGATCTCGCAGGTTGAGGAGAAGGGGACGACGCATGGGAGTCGGGTCGGGGGTTTCCTGGCCTCCTACCGGGAGGTTGCCCCCCGGCCGCGTCGCTCCAGACCGGATCGCACCGCCTTCATCCCGCCGATCCCGTCCCGATCCACAGCATCACGTTGTAGGCGATCACCGACCACAGCGCGACGCACAGCACTTTCCCGCTCCCCCTCACCCCCAGCCGGTCCAGACCCCGCCACGTCCGCAAGTCCGCGTTCGTCCGCTCCGCTGTCGCGGCCCTCTCCTTGTAGATCTCCTTGGCCGGCTGCGTCCCCATCCGCACCCGCCACGCCGCGATCGCCGCGCTGTCGCCCTCCTTCGGCCGGTGCGGATCCATCCCTTCGACCCGAGGCTTCGGGACCGGCGCGTACACCCTCACGCCCTGCGCGCTCGCCTTCTCGATGCTCTCCAGCTTCGCAAAGCCCCCGTCCACCAGGTGCTCTTCGGGCTTCCTTCCCGTGCGCCGCTCGACCTCCTCGAGCATCGGGTCCATCTGCCCCATGTCGCTGCCGGCGTTGGTCACCGCCACGCCCACGATCGCGCGGCTCTCCGTGTCGGTGGCCAGCTGCACGTTGAAGGCCGGCCGAAAGCCCCCGTCCCCCATCTTCATCACCCGCGCCTCGGGATCGGTCGT
>JAKEFM010000221.1 GCA_022616055.1 Planctomycetota bacterium | reverse complement strand
CACACGTCGGGGCTCCCGCGCCTCGTGATCGCCTGGCCGCACCCCGACGTCGGCGGCCTCGGCAGGTCGGGCGCGCCCGAGAGACCTCGCTCCGTCCTCGACCTGGTGGCGCCGTCCGAGCGGCTCCTCCCCCTCGATTTCAGGCCGGGCGAGGGCTTCGCCTGGTCCGACCTCGGCTACGTCCTCCTCGGCGACGTCGTCGAGAAGGTCTCGGGGAAGCCCTACGTGACGTTCCTGCAGGACGAGATCCTCCGGTCGCTCGGGATGAGGAACTCAGGATCCGAGGACCCCGGCGAGATCGTGTCTCGCCTGGCGACCGGGTACGCGGGCCGGGACGACCAGGTGGCGCCGGCCGAGTACGTCGACCTCCGGCTCGCCGCGGCCGCGGCGGGGATCTACTCGACCGTCGACGATCTCCTCCTGTGGGACCGCGCCCTGGCGTCCGGGCGAATCCTGCCGGCCTCCCTGCAGGAGAGGATGCTCACGCCCGGGCGGGCCGGCTACGCGCTCGGATGGTGGGTGCAGCAGCGGTTCGGCCGGAGGGTGGAGTGGCATCCCGGCGAGGTCCAGGGCTTCACCTCGATCATCGTCCGCTACCCCGACGACGATCTCTTCCTCGCCGTCCTCAGCAACCTCGAGGGGACCCAGGTCCAGGCGATCGCCAACGCCCTCGCGGCGATGGCGTTCCGCCTCCCCTGCGAGCTGCCCCGGGAGAGGACCCCCGCAGTCCTCGATCCGGGGGTCTTCGACGCCTACGTCGGCACGTACACCAACCGGGAGAGCCGCGACGACTCCTTCACCTTCCGGCGCGAGGGCAAGCGGCTGATGGTCGAGGATCCGGGCGTCGGGTCCTTCGACGTGCTCGCCGAATCCCGCACGCGGCTCTTCGCCAACGCGGTCGAGTGGGACGCGGAGTTCGTCGTCGACGACCGCGGGAAGGTCATGGAAGTCCGGAGCCGCCACGACGGGGTGGAGTCGAGGTGGCGGCCCTCGGGAAAGAAGTGAGGTCCTGCCCCGGAACCGTCGTAATGCCACTCTCTGGTTCGGTCCGGCGCAAGCCGTCCGTCGCGTTCCTCGAGAATCGGGTCCTCGGTTCCGACGTCCGCAAGCCACAGAACGTCGCGCGAACGGAATCGACACGGTTCCGGGGCGGTTCTGGGAGGCGACTCCGATCAGGCGCTCGCCCTCAGCCTCGTCTGGATCCCGGCGGCGAGCGCCTCGAGCGCCTCCTTCTCACGCTCCGGCAGGCGCGACCGGAGGACGGACGCGACCTCCGCTGCGGCTCGATCGCGATCCTCCGCCGGGAGGGATAGGACATCCTCGATGGCGCGGGCGAGCGTCATCGAGACGGCCTCGCCGGCGGGGGGCGGCGAGACGACCGAGGCCGCCGGCCCGAGGTCCCCGGCCTGCGCGAGGGCCGACGCCGCGATTGCGCGACCGACTCGCTCGAGCGCCTCGGACCGCGCGCCGAAGGCCAACTCGACGGCCTCCTTCGCCCGATCGTCCCACTCGAGGTAGTGGAGAAAGCCCTCGTCGGCTTCTCCCGTCTCCACGAAGGCCCGGAACGCCGGGCGCCATTCGACCTGGACGCGTTCGACGATCTCTTCCAGTTTCACGATAGCCTCCGTCTTGCCGTGGGTACTCGTCGGGAGTGTCGCCGGCCGGGAAGAGGACGTTCGAGAGGCGCCGGCATTACATCCTCGCCCAAGGGGCCGCGAGCTAGCCGTTTACGCGTCCTCGGACCCCTTCACGCGGACGCGCAGGCGCTCGAGCAGACGGAACATCCGGACGGCGGTGGCGTGGTACGTCAGGCTCGTCCGCCTCGCGATCTGTGCCAAGTCGAGTCCCTCTCGCCGGGGAGAACCCGGCGACGAGCCGCGAGCGGACTGCCTTCACAGTCCTCCCGCGGCGACCGTCGTCGATCCGCTCCGGCCAACGGGACTGCATGTCCATCGCGCGGACTCGGTCCTCCCCCATCGTCCAGGAGTTACTGGAGGGTACCGGAGGGCTATCCTTCGGTGCCGGCTTCGCCAGGCCGGCGGAGGGTCCTCCCGATGAGGCGAGTCAGCTACCTCGTCGCGATCGTCGGCCTGCTCGGCGGGTCCGCTTCGGGTCAGGGACAACGACACGGAGCCGACCTCGCGGAAGCGAGCGCGCTCGAAGCCATCCGCGCGACGGAACGGCTCCGGCGCCTTCCGATCGGCTTCGTCGAGAACCGCGGCCAGTGGGACGGGCGCGCGCGGTTCGCCGCCCGCATCGAGGCGATGACGGTGTTCCTCGAGGCGCGCGGCTGGACCCTCGCGCTCGAGGAGAGGGACGACGACGCGGAGCGAATCCGCGGCGTCGCGATCCGGATGACGTTCGAGGGGGAAGGGGCGAACGCCCTCGCCGCGGAGGACCCGCTTCCCGGCCGCCACCACTACTTCCTCGGGAGGGATCCCGGGACCTGGAGGGCGGACGTGCCGCGCTTCCGCTCGGTCCGCTTCCCCTCTCTCCGTCCGGGCGTCGACGTGCGCGCCCGCGAGGAGGGGTGCCGGTTCGAGTACGACCTCCTCCTCGAGCCGGGCGCGGACCTCGCGGCGGTGGCGGTGAAGGTCGAGGGAGCGCGCAGACTTCGCATCGACGCCGAGGGAGGGCTCGTCCTCGACACGTCGCTCGGGGAGATCCGCCAGCCCGCGCCGAGGACCTGGGAGACCGACGCGCGAGGGAGAAGGCGGACGATCGAGTGCCGGCACGTCCTCCACGGGAACGACCGGTTCGGGTTCGAGGCGCCGGCCCGGGCGCCCGATCGTGCCCTCGTCGTCGACCCCGTCCTCGAGTACTCGACCTTCCTCGGGGGGACGGGATTCGATTACGTGAAAGCCGTGATCGTCGAGGGGAGCGGAGCGGCCACCGTCGCCGGCTGGACCTCCTCGAGCGCGTTCCCGACGAGCGCCGGCGCCTTCGACACGACCTACGCAGCGAGCGAGGCCTTCGTGACCCGCCTCACCCCCACCGGAGACGCCCTCGTCTTCTCGACCTTCCTCGGGGGATCCCTCGGGGACCAGGCGTGGGCGCTCGCCCGCGACGGGAGCGGCGGCGTGGTCGTCGCGGGGAGGACGGCCTCGGCCGATTTCCCGACGACCTCCGGCGCCTTCGACACGAGCTTCGCCGCGGCATGGGACGTCTTCGTTTCTCACCTCTCTCCGTCGGGCGGGAGCCTGCTCTACTCGACCTACCTCGGCGGATCGGGTGTCGAGCAGGCACGGGCGATCGTCGTCGAGGCGGGGGGAACGGCGGTCGTGGCGGGTTCGACGGCCTCGGCGGGCTTCCCCACGACGCCGGGCGCGTTCGACCCCTCGTACGCGGGCCCGCCGGCCCCGGATGCCTTCGTGACGCGGCTCGACTCCTCCGGCTCGACCCTCCTCGACTCCACGTTCCTCGGGGGATTCGGCGACGAGGACGCGACGAGCCTCGCCGTCGACCCCGCCGGTGTCGCGACGATCGCGGGCTCGACTTCGTCCCCGGACTTCCCGACGACCCCGGGCGCCTACGACATCCTTCTCGGCGCCGGCACGGGCACCGCGACCGACGGCTTCGTCGCCCGGCTGCCCCTCCCGGGCTCCGCCCTCCTCTTCTCGACCTACCTGGGCGGGACGGCGATGGACATGGTGGCGGGGATGCGGATCGCCGGGGACGGGACGACCACGACGGCCGGTTCGACGAACTCCCCGAACTTCCCCGCGACGCCCGGGGCCTTCGACCCCGCGTTCGGAGGGGGGGGGCAGTACGGGAACATCACGGACGGCTTCGTCGCCCGGCTCACCGCCTCCGGCGGAGGCCTCGTCTTCTCGACGTACCTCGGCGGCTCGGAGGTCGACGAGGCCCACCACGTCGAGTTGGGGGCAGGGGGGATGACCATCGTCGTGGGGAGGACCCAGTCGCCGGATTTCCCGACGACGGCGGGCGCGTTCGATCCGACCTACAACCAGACGACCGACGGCTTCCTCGTGCGCCTCGCTCCGACCGGAGCGAGCCTGGCCTTCTCGACCTTCTTCGGCGGGTCGGCCTACGACGAGCCTGGCGGAGCCTCCCTCTCCCCCGGCGGGGGAGTCGCGGTGGCGGGGACCACGGTCTCCGCGGATTTCCCGGTAACGGCGGGAGCCTTCGACACCACGCACGGCGGGGCGAACGACGGATTCGTCGCGGACTTCGGCCTCCTCGGCGTCCTCCCTCCCGGCGTCTCCGTCTACGGCAATTCGACCCCCGGGTGCTCCGGGCCCCTCCCCATCGGCGTCACCTCCGGCCCGCAGGTCGGGAATGCCGCCTTCGCCGTCACCTGCGACAACGCGCCGCCCAACACGACGGACTTCCTCGGCGTGAGCGGGGCGTCCGTCGGCTCGGCCCCGGTCTTCCTCGGGGTCGAGATCTGGATCGACCTCGCCTCGAACTTCTTCGTCCTCTACGCGCCGAGCAACGGGTTCGGGGAGTCGGTGGTCCCGCTCCCGATCCCCCCGGATCCGGCCCTCGCCGGGGGCCAGGCCTTCTTCCAGTTCTTCTATTCGAACCCCTGCGTGGCGCTCGGCCTCTGCGCCTCGAACGCCCTCGCCGTCACCGTGCAGCCGTAGGGACGCGGCCCCCTCAACGGCCCGTGAAGAGCGTCCCCCCGTCGACGAAGCAGAGTTTGTTCCCGAAGGGATCGACGGCGTAGAAGGAGCGCTCCCCCCACGGGCGCTTCACGATCTCCCCGGCCGGCGCGCCGTCGACCGACTCCTTCGAGAGGCACCCGAGCGCGGCCGCCCGCTCGCGGACCTTCTCCAGGTCCTTCACCGAGAAGTAGACGTTCTCGGGCGCCGGCCTCGCCTGGGCGCCGCCCTCGGCCGTATCGAGGAGCGCGAGGATGACCGGCCCGCAGTCGAAGTAGTGGCGCCCTCCGCGGATCTTCCTCCCCTCGACGTCCAGCAGCGTCGAGTAGAACTCCGCCGCCTTCCCGAGGTCGGACACCTGCAGGACGACCCGGTAGAGGGCCGGCGCCTCGGCCCGTTCCTTCTTCCTCGCGTGGGCGAGGACGATCGTCTTCGAGTCCTTCCCCTCGGCGTCGAGGTAGGTCATCTCGAGCCGGAACGCTTCGGGTCCCTGGAACGTCGTCACCGTCCGCACCTTGGCCGGCGCGCCAGCCTTGGCGTCGACGTGAGTCCCGGTGCACGTGAGGGTCTTCCCGTCCTCCGAGAGAGAGCCGGTGCCCCACAGGACGTCGGTGTGGGCGCTCTCGAAGTGCGTCTCGACGAACTTCCCCGCGTGCCGGTCAAAGCCGACGTAGCGCAGGACGGTGAGCGGCCTACCCATGAAGGTGCTCGCGTACTCCAAGCGCAGGAACCGGCCGTCGAGCATCCACCTCGCCTCGCAGGAGGCCTTCCCCTCGCCGGTCTTTCCCGGTCCGACCGGGAACTGGAGGCTGACGTCCCAGTCCCCCGCCATCGCGTCGAGCTTTCGGTGCTCCTCGGCCGGCGCGCCGAGGTCGGCCCTCCCGTCCTGGGCCGAGGCCTCGGCGGCGACCAGGCCCGCGCAGAATGCGGGAACGAGCAGAGCGATCGGTCCTCTCGATCTCATGACTGTCCTCCCGTCGTGACCACGGCGTCCGGGGCCCGGCACCGGGGGGCCCGCGCGGATCCTACGGCGCTCCCCGCCCTGGGCGTACTTCGCCTCCGGCCGCCCCCCGACCCGCGATCCGGGGAGTCGTGGGTGGTCCGCATCGATCCCGCCAAGGACGTCGTGCCCTCCAGGGGTTCCTGGCGTAGAACGCTTCCGAGCCGAGAGGGGCCCGGATCCCGAACCCCTCGAGAAGCCCGAAGGTAGGGTCGCATGAGCGCGCCGAGCGAGATGGCACGACGTGAGTTCCTGAGGTCGGCGGGGATCCTCGCTGCGGGGGCCGGTTTCTGGCCCGCGGCCTCCCTCCGAGGCTTCGCGGCCGGGCAGGAGAAGGCCCCTCCCCTCGGCGCGAGGGAGACCCTCGACGAGCTTCTCGAGAAGTACCGGAGGCACCAGAGAACGGGGCTCCGGGCCGGGGGGCCGGGGGGCGGCAACCACATCCCGATGACGCTCGGGGCGCTCTACCGGCTGGGCGCCAGCCCCGAGCAGATGCGCCGATACGTCGGGCACTTCAATCTTCGTCCGGAGGCGAAGCCCCTCGACGTCTCCGGGAAGGAGGCGCTCACCCAGGAGAACTGGCGGAGTCGCCTGGGGCGACCCGAGTTCCTCTCCTACCTCGAGTTCTTCGAGGACTGGATGCGGCGGACCTCCCTCGAAACGGTCCTCAAGGAGACCGTCCCTGTCCTGTCGGCCGGTATGGGCGGCGCGTTCGCCCATGACCTCCTCCGTCTCGGCTACGCCATCGACCGCGAAAGTACGGAGGAGATCGTCTTCTCCCTCGCCGGGTGGGCCACGAGCTACCAGCCGAGCCCCGATTTCGAGCACAGGGGTCCGCCCGTCGAGCCGGACGCCCTCCTCTCGGAGATCGTCGAGCGCACCTCGGATCTGCGGATCGAGCTGGACGGAGGCAATTTCGGCCCCATCGCCTTCCGATTGGGTCAGGTGTACGGCTCCGAGGGATTCTCGGGGTCCCTGAAGCCCGTCCGGATCCCCGACTCCGATCCGCTCGCGAGGATCTCCGAGTTGATCCTGGAGGCCTTCACGCGGACCCATGATTTCACCCTGCTGCACTGCCTGACCACCTGTCAGGCCGCGAGGGTCGTCCTTCCCTTCGTGGGAGACCCCCGCAAGTGTCTCAGCGCGTACTGGCACTCCGCCTGCGCGGCCTATCTCACGGTCGTCAGGGCGAGGCCCGAGATCGGGAAGGATTCCGTCGCCGCCGATCCCCCGGATTGGAGGGAGATCCATTCCCGGGCCGCGGCCGCCGACTCCGACCGCGTGAGCGCGTTCGAGCACACCGTCAAGCTGACGTACAGCTGCTGGGCGGAATCCCGGCACTACGACCGCGACAGGTACCGGGCCCTGGCCTCCCGGGAGGTCGAGAACCCCTCTCGATTCGTCTGACGGGATCCGGGCCCGCCGTCGTCGGGCCCGTCCTTCCGCTCCTATCCGTCCTGCGGGGACCGGCCGGGAACGAGTTCACCCTGAAGGCCGCCGAGGGGGGCCCGGATGACATCGGCGAGCGCCCGGGATAGCCTCCCGGCTCAGGAGCTGACCATGTCGCACACCGTCCTGCTCCTTGTCTCGTCCTCCCTCTTCTCGAGGGGGACCCTCCCCGAGGATCTCGCCAAGCGCTACCCCGCCTCGCTCTCCTGGGTCGAGCAGGGGCTCAGCTGGGAGTGCACGCGGGACGACGTATGGGATCTCAAGTCCTTCGACCTCGTCCTCGGGAAGGACTTCAAGCTCTCCTGCGCCAAGGCCACCGTCGCGATCGGGGTGCACGAGAAGAACGCGCTCTGGGCCGTCGTGTTCCCCGAGAAGCCGGGCCGGCTGGACGCGAAGGGGATGCGCGGGGACGGCGAGCCCGTGGGGACGGTCGTGCTGCGCTTCGCGCCCGCGGAAGTCGGTCGCCTGTTTCCGAGCAAGACCGTCGTCGGACCGGGTCAGGCCTGGCTGCGCGCCCGGGCCGATCGGCTCTTCCGGCGCAAGCTCGGGCACAAGTGGTACACGCCCGCGGGCTTCCCGACAATCGTGCAGGCGGGGACCACGCTCGTGGACGTCGACACGGAGGCGGGCGCCCGCCGCTTCTACGAGCTCGACTTCGGCAACGGCAAGGCGCAGTACATCGCCGAGTTCGAGGACAAGCCCGTCCCGCCGCTCGCGCCGATCGAGCCCAAGGAGGCGGAGCGGGTCTTCGACGAGGTGTGGCAGGCCTTCGACAAGGAGTACGCGAACTTCTCGCTCCTCCCGAAGCTCGAGTGGGAGAAGGTGGGGCAGGAACATAGGAAGCAGCTGGCGCGGGTCGGGACCGTCTTCGACGCGGCCGCCGTGATCGCCGACCTGCTCGCGAACCTCGAGGACCTGCACGTCTGGGTCAAGGCCGGCGAGGACTTGCTGCCGGGCTACCAGCGCGAGCGGCCGCTGAACGGGAGCTGGAAGGGGAGCCTGAGCCAGCTCGCCTCCTCGACCCAGTCGGGGAAGGAACTCACCTTCGGGCGCACGTCGGATGGGATCGGGTACCTCAACGTGAGCGGGCTGAGCGACGAGAAGCTCCCCGCCCTGGTGGACGCCGCCCTGGATCAGATGGCGGACACCTGGGCTCTCGTCGTCGACCTGCGATTCAACGGCGGAGGCGACGAGGGGCTCGCGAGGGAGGTCGCGGGCCGCTTCCTGGACCAGGAGCGCGTCTACAGCAAGAACCGCTACCGGAACGGCCCCAAGCACGACGACCTCGGTCCGGTCCTCGAGCGCAAGGTCTCTCCCCGCGGGCCCTGGCGCTACGAGTCGCCGGTCGTGACCGCCTTCGGGCAGAGGACCATGAGTTCGGCCGAGTCGATGGCGCTCATGTTCGCCCAGTGCCCGCAGGTGACGACCCTCGGCGATCGCACGGCGGGCTCCAGCGCCAACCCGCGGCGACTGGAGTTCGACTGCGGCATCGTCGTGAACCTCCCGCGGTGGCACGACATGGACCCCGACGGGAAGCCGATCGAGCACGCCGGGATCCAGCCCGAGGTGCGCGTCGAATTCCGTCCCCAGGACTTCACGGATTCGAAGGACGCGGTGCTGGAGGCGGCGCTGAGGCGGCTACGCAAGACCCCGAAGGGGGAGCGCAAGCCCGCGAACCGGGGGAGCTGAACCGTCCCGGGGAGAAGGCCGGCCACCGGCCGGGTGACGCGCGGGAGGGACCCTCCACGGCGCCGATCCTCCCCTGCCCGAGTCGGGGCCCGCGCCGAGAGACGTGCCCGACCGGCGCTACTTCGGCTCGGTTTCGCGCTCGAGCCGGACGACGACCTCCTTCGGCGACTCCGGGCCCACGCGGACCGACGCCGTCGACCAGGCGAACCCCTCCGCGCCCACGCGCAGCGCGTACTCGCCGGCGACGACGTAGGCGGTGAGGATCCCCGCGTCCTCCTCGGACCTCGAGCGCCACCCGTGCCCGCTCCCCCCCTCTCCCTCGAGCGAGCCCTCCGCCTCGCGGACCGGCGCGCCGTCCGGGCCGAGGACCCGGATCCGGAGCGCGAACGCCTCCTTCAGCTCGAACCTGACCTCCACTTCCCCGGCCCCCGCCACCGTGACGACCGGCGAGGACTGGGAGCCGTACTCGCGCCTCTCGAGGGAGGCGGAGTACCGGCCGGGAACGACGCCCGGGATTCGGGCGATGCCGGCGCCGTCGGTGACGCCCTCGTAGGCGGAGCCCATCCGCCCGTCCTCCCCCCACTGCGGATCGAGCGACACCTCCTCGCCCGGCAGGGGCGCTCCGGAAGGATCGAACACGCGGGCGAGGACGGTCGCTCCGGTCTCGAGGGCGAAGTCCGCGGTCACGACCTCGCCCGGGCGGACCTCGATCGGCTCCCGTTCCTGCGGGGCGAGGGACGCGAACGTCCGCTCGACGGGGGTCGGGTCGAGGTCATCCGAGGGAGGACTGACCGACACCCTATAGGTCCCCGGCTCCAGGCCGCGGACGCGGTAGCGGCCGCGGGCGTCGCAATTGAGACCGAACCCCCGACGGGACCTCCGCCTTCCGGTCTCCCTGAGGGAGACGTAGACGTGGGCCTCCGGGATGGGCGCCCGATCGGAGGCCCGCGTCACCGTTCCCCGGATCTCGCTGGCCGGAAGCCGGAGGTCGACCGCGAGCTGCCCGGAGGCGGGGACCTGGAGCGAGGACCACCCGACCTCGAGGACGCCTCCCTCCTCCCTCTCGGCCTCGATCGTCGCCTCGCACGGAGGGACATGGTCGATCGCGTAGGAGCCGTCCTTTCCGGTCCTGGCCGAGAGGATGAAGTACTGGCCGCTCCGGATCAGGAGCCCGTCCTCGTCCTGCGGCTCGATCCGGACCCTGGCACCCCTCACCGGCTCGTCCCCCCGCAGCACCCTGCCGCGGACCGTGCACCCGCCCGTCGGCGGCGCGGGGAATTCGACGCGCGTCGTCTTCCCCTCCACGACCACGACGGTCGCGTCGAGGCCCCGGTCCACCCACTTGCCCGGGTCCTCGAAGAGTTTCTGCGCCGGGTACGCGTGGAGCCGGTATTCCCCGGCCGCGAGTCCCCGGATCACGAAGTAGCCCGACTTGTCGATCGAAGCGTTCCGCTGGAACGGCACGCCCGTGTCGGAGATGAATTCGTCGAGCCAGACCTGCGCCTCGCCTCCGGCAAACGGCGAGCCGTCCGGGGCCATCGCGTACCCGTCGACGCCGCCGCCGCGGGAGAGACGGATCACGAGGCCGGAGACTCCCTCCTCGCCCGCCAGCCCGAGCGGTTCCGTCGAGGCGTCGGCGAACTCCTCGTGGCGCACTCGGAGCCTCGCTCCGCGGCCGAAGCCCTCGAGGACGAAGGAGCCGTCCGCTCCCGTCCGTTCCGCCGCGGCGATCCGCCCGGGTTTGTCCGGGGGGGCGAAATAGACATGCGCGCGCGCGACGGGATCCCCCGACGTCCCGTCGACGACGCTCCCGCGGACGGCGAAGCCGCGGCGGAGTCCCACCTCCAGGCCGCGGCGCACCTCCCCCTCCCGGAGGCCCTCGACCTCGATCTTCGAGGGGACGAATCCCGGCGCGACGAACTCGAGCTCGATCCTCCCCGCGCCGAGGTCGGAGATCGTGAACGCCCCGTCCGGCGATTCGAAGGAGCGTCGGGGCGTCCCGAGTCGAGCGACACCCTCGCCGGCCGGAAGGCCCAGGACCTGCTGCACGGTGAACCGGATCACCGGGGCCCCGGTCCCGGCCTCGAGGACCCGGCCCGCGACGCCCGTCTGGGCGAGGAGGACGATCTCGATCTCCTCCGCGCCGGGACGCACGTCGCGGAGGATGGCGGCGCGCCTCCCCTCCGCCTTCGCCACGAGGATGAACGGCCCCGGGCCGAGACCATCCACGCGGAAGGCCCCTTCCGCGTCCGTGGAGAGGGTCCTCGGCTCGAGGTCCGCCGCTTCTCCGGCCGGATCGGCCGCCACCCGGACGGTCGCGCCCGCGATCGGCTCGTCCTGCGCGTCGGAGACCCGACCCGCGATCCGGCCGCTCCGCGCGCGGTTCTCGGCGGGAACTCGTGGCGCGGGTTCGCCGGCTGGCGACGGCGGAGGGGGGGCCGATGGATCGGCGACCGCGGCGTCGACCGTGGGCGGGGTCGACTCCGTCGTGGGGGTTCCGCGCTCCGGCGCTTCGCGCGACTCCCGTTCACCGGTCGCCAGAAACGCGATCCCCGCGGCAACCACCGCGAGCGCGATCGTCCACGCGATGACGCGACGCCCCATCGGGAGCATCCTGTTGGACCCCGTCCGAAGATCCTTCTCCTCGGGAGCCGATCCGTCAACGGGCTCCTCTCTCCCGCGTCGGGCGCCCCGGGGTCGTCCGCGCCACCTTTCACCTCCGTTCGACCGATCGGGGGACCGCCCCCCTCGACGCGTGCCCCTACCCCCTGCGCATGGCTCGGCGGGCGACCACGAGAAGGCGCGCGAACACGGGGACCGCGCGGCCGGCCTCGCCGAAGACGACCGCGTCGTCGACCTCGTCGTACTCGTGCACGAGGAGGTTGCGGAGGCTCGCGAACGGATCGAGGCGCCCGGCGAGATCCTCCGGCATCAGGCCCGCCTTCGCAGCCGCCCGGAAGATCCCCCGGTAGTCCTGGGGGGCGGCGACGCTCCGCAGGACGAGCAGGCGCTGGAGGAGGTCGGCCGCCGACTCGACGAGGAGCTGGAGCAGCCGCTCGACCGCGCGCCGCCTCACGCCGTCCCGCGCATACGCCGCAAGCGTCGACGGGAGCGTGCGCTCGAGCTCGCGCAGGTGGTCCCCGAGCGTCGCGAGCTTGCGGCGGGCGACGTCGTTGCGTGCGCCGGTCATCCCCGCCGGCGCCCCGACCTGCCCGCGACGGACCTCCGAGGGCGCCCCTCGGCCACTCCGAGGACCCCGCGCTTTCGCCATCGGGCGATCGCGGCGTCGAGGTAGAGGTCGATGCCGTCCCGGAACTTCCGCGTGTCGGCGTAGCGGCGCACCGCGTAGGAGTAGCGCGCGGCGTGAAGTCCCGGGATCCGCTCGTAGAGGAGCCGCCCGCCGCGGAAAGCCTCGTAGGCCGCCAGGGGTTCGCAGCGGCGAAGGTCGAGCAGGTCGAGCGCCTCGGTCCCGAAGAGGTCCGCGCACTCCCCGAAGAGCCGGAGCCGGTCCGGGGGCCGCTTCGGGTCGGCGTCGAGGTAGGCGAGGTCGACGTCGCTCCCGGGCCGCGCCCTCCCCTGCGCGCGCGATCCGAAGAGGAGGAGGAGCGAGACCCGGTGCCTCCGGGCGAGACGCTCGAGGTCCTTGCGCCTCGGGAACTCCATGGGGGGAGGCTACGGCGATGCGGTGCGCGAGTCGAGGCGAGGAGGGCAGTCCCCTCGCCCCGCATCTGGAATCGCCCCTGCCCTCCAACCCGGGTCGAGCCATGGCCGATGCACGCACCTCTCCCTGGCGCTTCTCCCTTCCCGGTTCCGCGGCGATGGCGACGCTCGCCGCCCTCGCGCTCGGCCCCGCCGCCCGCGGGCAGGGGTACGCGCTCTGGACCTTCAACGGAGCCCCGGCGAGCAGCACCGGGTGGGCCGTCGCCGGGCTTGGAGACATGAACGCGGACGGGTTCGACGACGTCCTCGTCGGTGCCCCGCAGGCGGGGCAGGCCAGGGTCTTCTCCGGCGCGACCGGCCTCCCCCTCTTCACGCTCACCGGCGTGGCCGAGTTCGGAGTCGCCGTGGCGGGGACGGGCGACGCCGACGGGGACGACATCCCCGACTTGATCGTCGGCGGGCCGGGAACGGCGGCGGACGTGGCGCGGACATTCTCCGGCGCGAACGGCGCGCTGCTCTTCGACCTCGCCGCTCCATCGGGGAGCGGGGACTTCGGGCGTTCGGTCGCGGGCGTGGGCGACGTGAGCGGCGACGGCGTCCCCGACGTCGCGGTCGGCGCGCCGCGGTTCGCCATCGGCTCGGGCCCGGGCGTTGCGCGCGTGGTCTCCCCCGTCGGGCTCCCGCCCCGGACGAGCGCGTTCGGCGCGGGGTGCCCCGGCTCGAGCGGCGAGGTCCCGAGGATCACCACGGGGGGAGGGAACCCGAGCGTCCTCGTCGGGAACCCGAACTTCCGCCTCGTCCTCTCGAAGGCGCTCCCGAACACCATCTCCCATCTTGTCCTCGGCGTGTCGGACACGGTCTGGGTCGCGACGGGGATACCGCTGCCGATCGACCTCGCCCCCTTCGGGCTGCCCGGCTGCCCGCTCCTCGTGTCGATCGACTTCCTCTTCCTCGACGCGACGACCGCCGACGGGATCGCTTCGGTGCCGATGCCGGTCCCCGCGGTCCCCGCGCTTGCCGGGGCCTCCGTCTACTTCCAGGGGCGGGTCTTCGATTCGACGGGGGCGATCACGGGCGGGCTCGAGGTCGTGCTGTAGAGCGTCGAGGCCGCTTTCCTCCCAGCAGGGCCCTCGCGAGACGTCCCCGCCCGCGGGCGGCGGCGTCGACAGCGGTCCCGTGAGGGGGCTGGAGCGGGATTCTCGGATATGGGGTCGCCTCGGCGTCGCCTCTGACGGAGCGACGCCGAGGCGCGCGGGCTGGCGGACGGTTCAGCCCGCGCTACCATTCACGGCGCCAGGAGGCAAACGATGTTGAAGCACCCGAGATTTGCCCTTTCTGCGGCCGCTCTCCTCGTCTTCGCCCTGCCGCCGGCGTCCGCCCAGGACTGCGGCGCCCTCACCTTCGCGTTCTCGACGACCGGACCGGGATGCGACCCGGCCGGGACCGGCCCGATCCCGACGCTCACGGCCTCCCTGTGGCCGCTCGCCGGGATCCCGATCTGCACGGTCCGGATCCAGCTCGACTCGGGGGAGCCGCTCTCCCCGAGCCTCCCCGCGACCCTCGCGCTCGGCCTCTCGAATCCGGCCGTTCCGATCCCGGCGCTCGCGGGCTGCACGCTCTGGACAGGCCTCGACCTGATCCTGGGGATGTCCCCGGACGCGAACGGGCCGACGCTCCAGAACCTGATCCTGATCGTCCTGCCCGATCCCTCCCTGATCGGGACGACGCTCCAGGGTCAGGCGGCGCTGCCGGTCCCCGGCGGATTCCGCGTCTCGAACGGCGTACAGATAGGAATCCTCTGACCGGGTCGAGCCCGGTCCCCCCCGCCGGAGGGCTCCTCGCCGAGGAGCGGGGCTTTCCTCGTCGGCCGCGGCGTTCCGAGGGGGCCGGCGCGGGTCTGCCCTCTACCTTCCGCGTGGTTCCCCGAGCGGGGATCCGGCGGCTCGCTCCAGATCGATGCGCGAGAGCGCGGCCTCGAGGAGCGCCTCGATCTCCGTGCGCCGCGCCTCGAGCGCCACCCTCTGCGCCTGGAGGAGCGCCAGCACGGTCGTGTCTCCGAGTCGGTAGGCCTTCTCGGCGAGGCTGGCGGAGCGCTCCGCCTGCGGAACCAGCTCGTCCCTCGCGAAGGCCGCCGCGCGCGCGGCGACCGCGGCCTTGTCCGTCGCCGCGCGGACGGCTTGGCGGACCTCGGCCGAGAGGGCCTCGCGCTCCTTCATCCGCTCCCGGAGCTCGAACTCCGCCCGGCTCACCTGGGCCTGGTTCCGGTCGAAGAGCGGGATCTCGACGGCGACCGCGGGCCCGACGAGCAGGTCGGCCGAGCTCCCGCCCTCGGGGCGCTCGGCGGAGGCGCCCGCGCCGAGGCCGAACCTCCGCCTGCGCTCCAGGGCGACTTTCTCCTCCGCCGCGGCGACGGCGCGCTCGGCCGCGCGGACGTCCGCGCGAGCCATCTGGCTCCGCTCGACGAGCTCCTCACGCTCGACCGGACCGAGCGCCGGCTCGGGCAGCGGGTCGGCGAGAGAGACCGCGAGGACGTCCTCCTCGATGGAGAGGAGCGCGGCGAGTTGCCGCACGGCGCCGACCTCCTCGCGCTCGGTCCGCCGGAACGAGAGCTCGGCCCCGAGCGCCAGGCTCTCCGCGAGCCCCTCGTCGGTCCTCGAGGCCACGCCTTCCTCCACCTGCCGCCGGACCGCGGCCAGCGAGCGGCGAGCGAGCTCGACGTTCGCGCGAGCGATCGAGCGCGCCTGGCGAGCGGCGACGCCCTCGAAGTAGGCCTCCTTCGTCGCCGCGACGAGCTCGCCGGCGGAGCGCGAGAGCTCGAGGATCCGCTGCTCCAGCCCGGCCCGCGCGAGGGCCTGGCGCGAGGGGATCTGCCAGATCTCGGCCACGCTCCCGAGGAGGTCCGCCGTCCAGCGCACGCGGCCGCCGGGGTCGGGGAAGAGGAACGCGAGGCTCAGGCTCGGGTTCTCGAGCAGGCCCGCCTGGACGAACTCCGATCGCGCCACGCCGAGCGCGAGGAAGCCGGCCTGGAGCCGCCGGTTGTTCAGGAGCGCGAGCCTCGTCGCCTCCCCGAGGCGGAGGCCGTCGGCGAGGATCGCCCGGATCTCCTCCGCCGAGAGGAGAGGGGCGTCCGGGTCGTGGATCTCCTGCGCGCCGGTGCTCGCCCGGATCTCCTCCCTCGCCCGGTCGTAGTCCGGCCGCGGATCGACGGTCGCGCAGCCGGCGATCGAGAGGACGGCGAGGGAGCGCAAGGATGCCGACCTACGCATGCGGGACCTCCGTCCGGGCCTCGGGAACCCCGGGGACCGGGAGGGGCTCTCCGAACCGCAGGAAGAGCGCCGGGACGACGAGCATGTTGAGCAGCGTCGAGGAGAGGAGGCCGCACAGGATCACGATCGCCATGGGCGTCAGGATCTCGTTGCCCGGCTCCTCGCTCCGCAGCGCCAGGGGGAGGAGCGCCAGGCCCGCCGCGAGGGCCGTCATCAGGATCGGCGAGAGCCTCTCCATCGCCCCGCGGCGCACGGCCTCCGCGAAGCTCGCCACGCCCTCGACGCGCTGCAGGTGGCGGATGTGCGAGATCATCATGATCCCGTTCCTCGCGGCGACCCCGAAGACCGCGATGCACCCGATGATCGAGGCCACGGAGAGTGCGCCGCCCGTGAGGTAGGCGCCGGCCACGCCTCCGATCAGGGCGAGCGGCAGGTTGAGGAGGATGAACAGCGCGTCGCGAGCCGATCGGAACGCCGCGTGGAGCAAGCCCGCGATCCCCGCCACGATCCCGAAGCCGAGGAACGAGAGGAGCTTCGTGGTCGCCTCCGCGCTCTCGAACTGGCCGCCGTACTCGACGTGAGTGCCGGGAGGCAGCTCCACCCTCGACTCGACGGCCCGGCGGATGTCCCCGACCACGCTTCGGACGTCGCGGCCGACCACGTTGCACATGACGACGATCTTCCGCTGGACGTTCTCGCGGCTGATGAAGTTCGGCGAGCGGTCCTCGGCGAGCGTGGCGAGAGCCTTGAGCGGGAGCTTCGCGCCCCCGGGAGCGTCGACGAGGGTCTCGGCCACGGTCTCCGCCGAGGCCAATCCCACGTCGCCGACGCGCACGAGGAGGTCGAACGCGTGGAGGCCTTCCAGGACCTGGCCGACGACCTCGCCCCGGGTCGCGAGCGCGAGGGCCCGCGCGACGTCGGCGATCCGGACCCCGTGGCGGGCGATCGCGTCCCGGTCGAACTCGACCCGCAGGGCGGGGACCTGGGCCTGCTGCTCGGTCGAGAGGTCGACGACCCCGGGGACCTCGCGCATCCGGCCCTCGACCTGGGCTGCGAGCGACCGGAGGCTCTCCAGGTCCTCGCCGAAGATCTTGACCGCGAGGCTCGCGCGCGTGCCCGAGAGCATGTGGTCGATGCGGTGGCTGATCGGCTGCCCGAAGGTGGCCTGCACGCCCGGGATGCCCGCGAGGTCGGCGCGCAGCGCCCGGAGCAACTCCTCCTTGCTCCGGCGCGGGAGCCCGAGGCGGGCGGGAGCCTCCAGGTCGAGCGTCAGGTCGATCTCGCTCGCCTCCACGCCCTGGACGTGCTCGTCCTCCTCGGCCCGGCCGGTGCGCCGCCCGATCGCGGCGATCTCGGGGTGGCGCATCAGCGCCTCCTCGCACAGCCGCGCCAGCTCGTCGCTCTGGGCGAGGGAGGTCCCGGGCGCCGTCACGAGACCGACCACGAGCGCGCCCTCGTTGAACTCCGGGAGGAAGTTCCGCCCCATGGAGGAGGCCGCGAGGACGCTCGCCGCGAGGAGCCCGACGCTGGGGAGGGCGACGGCGAAGGGGTGGCGCAAGACCCACGCCAGGGGCCGCGCGTAGAGGTCCTTCAGCCAGCGGACGAGACGCGGCTCCTCCCCGCGCCGGACCGTGCGACTGTCCGGGAGGAGGAGCGAGCCGAGCACGGGCGTCACCGTGAGGGCCGTCAGGAGGGAGGCTCCGAGGGCCACCGTGAACGCGAGCCCGAGCGGGCGGAGCAGCCTCCCCTCGACGCCCGAGAGGACGAAGATCGGCGTGAAGACGAGCACGATGATGAACGTGGCGAGCACGATCGACGAGCGGACCTCGACGCTCGCGTCGTAGACGACCTCCACGACCGGCCGGCGCCCCTCGGGGGGAAGGCGCCGGTTCTCCCGCAGCCGGCGCACGACGTTCTCGACGTCGATGATGGCGTCGTCGACAAGGGCGCCAATGGCGATCGCCATCCCGCCGAGCGTCATCGTGTTGATCGTCCCCCCGAGGATCCGGAGCACGAGGACGGCCGCGAGGAGCGAGAGGGGCAGCGCGAGCAGCGTGATCCCGCTCGCCCGGAGGCTCGCCAGGAAGGCGATCACGACGAGCGCGACGACCCCCGCCCCCTCGACCAGGGCCGCCGTCGTGTTCCGGACCGACTGGTCGATGAACTTCGCCTGGCGGAAGAGGTCCTTGTTCACGTGCATGCCGGCGGGGAGGCCCGCCCGGATCTCCTCGACCGCGCGGTCGAGCCGTTCCGTGAGGTCGAGGGTGTTCGCGCCGGGCTGCTTCTGGATCGCGAGGATCACGCCGGGCTCGAGGATGGGCCCCCCGTCCGGCCCGCGCCGGGAGGCGGAGCCCACCCCGCGCTTGAAGGCCGCCCCCACGCCGACCGTCCCGAGGTCGGAGACCCGCACGGGGACCTCGCCGCGAAGCGCGACGACGGTCTTCCCGATGTCCTCCGGCGTCCGGGCGCGGCCGATCCCCTCGACGATCGTCTCCTGCGGCCCGTCCACGAGGACGCCTGCGGCGACGTTCTCGTTCGTCTCCTCGAGCGCGCGCGCGACCTCGACCGGAGAGAGACCGAAGGCCCGGAGACGCTCCGGGGAGAGGATGACCTGGACCTGCTTGGCGTCGCCCCCGATGGGCGTCACCTGCGCGACGCCGGCGATCGAGAGGAGGCGGCGCCGGATCCGCGTCGTCGCCACGGTCCGCAGCTCGAGCAGGCCGTGCGTCGGGGACGTGAGGGAGAGGAACAGGATCTCGCCCATGATCGAGGAGGCCGGCGCGAGCTTCGGGGGCTCCACCTGGGGCGGGAGGCTTCCGGAGACGGTCGCGAGCCGTTCCGTGACCGTCTGCCGGGCCCGGTGGATGTCCGTCCCCCACTCGAACTCGACCCAGACCACCGCGATCCCGACGGCCGTCCCGGACCTCACGCGGCGGACGTCCGGGGCGCCGTTCACGGCAGCCTCGATGGGGAAGGTGACCTGCGTCTCCATCTCCCGGGGCGACATCCCGCGCCCCTCGACGAGGACCGTCACCGTCGGAGCGGTGAGGTCGGGGAACACGTCGACCGGCATCCGCGCGGTCACGAACAGGCCGGCGGCGAGGAGCAGTCCCGCGAGGACGAGGACCGGGACGCGGTGCGCGAGGGCCCAGCGGAGCAGGAAGTTGACCATCGCTCCCTCCTCAGTGGGCGTGGCCCGGCCCGAAGGAGGCGGGGGAGAGGGCGGCGAGCCGGACGAGGTACGCGCCGCGCGTCGCGACCCTCTCGCCCCGCTCGACTCCCCGGACGACCTCGACCCACTCCCCGTCTTTCACCCCGAGCTCGAGGCCGCGCTTCTGGAAGAGCTCCCCCTCGAGCATCACGTACGCGGTCGGGAGGCCCTGGTCCATGACGACGGCCCCGGTCGGGATGGCGACCGGAGCCTCGCGGTCGCCGGTCGAGACGAGGAGGTCCGCCAGCATCCCCGGTCGCACGGCGCCGTCGGAGTTCTCGATCTCGTACCGAAGGAGGAGCGTCCTGGACGACGGGTCGACCTCCGGGCCCACGTACGGCGGCCCGCCTCCGGGGCCCTTCAACTCGAACCCTCGCCCGGGCAGCGCGGCGAACCGCGCGAGGGCTCCGTCGGACCGGCGCAGGAGCGGAACGTCGAACTCCGACACGCGCCCCTCGACCCACAGGCGCGAGGCGTCGAGGATGCGGAAGACCGGCGCCCCCCCCTCGACGGTCGCGCCCGGCACGCCGAGCACTTCCACGACGGTCCCCGCGACGGGCGCCTCCAGGGGAAGCCGGAGGGGTGCGCCCGGCCTGCCGCCCCCGGCGGCGCGATTGGCCACGACTCTCTCGAGCGACTCCTTCATGCGGCCCGCGGCGTCGCGCTCCGTCCTCGACACGGCGAGGTTCTGCTCCGCCTGCTCGAGCGCCTGCTGCGTGCTCAGCCCCTCCGCGCGGAGCCTCCCGATCCGCTCGCGCTCGCGCTCGGCGAACTGCAGGCGCGCCTCCGCCTCGCCGCTCGCCCGGAGCACCTCGAGCGCCTTCAGGTCGAGTTCCAGCTCGAGGGCGTGGAGCTGCGCGAGATCCGCGGCGGCCAGCGGAGGCTCGACGAAGCCGAGCGTCTGCCCCCCCGCGACCCGCTCGCCGGTCCGCGGGAGGGCGCCCGAGGGCGGCGCGACCAGGCGCCCCCCCATCGAGGGGGAAACCACCGCCGACCTGCCCTCCGGGGGCACGGCGCGCGCGGGGACGACCAGGCGTCGGCTCAGCGTGCGGCCCTGCGCCTGGGCGAGAAGCAGCTTCACCTTCCACTGCGACTCCATGAGGAACGGGACCGCGTCGGGGGGCTCCTGTCCCTGTTCCGAGCGCGCGGCCCGATCCGCCTCCCCCTCGCTCGCGTGGATCACGATCGAACCGAGCGCGAGCGACTCCTCCACCTGCCCGCTCGTCACGACCAGGCGGGCCTCGAACTCCCCCGGCGCCGGCGGGCTCCCCTCCGGGAGGAAGAGCCCCTCTCGCTTCGGCCGGTCGACCGCGAAGCGAGCCGCGCCGATCTCGAGCGTCGCGGTGCCCGAGCGCACGGGCTCGCCCGTCTCGAGGACGGTGAGGTGGGCAAGGAACCGGGCGGGGACTCCGCGCACGAGGGGCGGGTACTCCATGTAGAGGAGCAGCCGCTCGCCGAAGACGGTCAGGCTCTCCGGCCCGCGCGCGGGCTTCGCGGCGGCCGCCGCGGGAGGGCGAGGACCGCAGCCCGCGCTCCAGAGGAGGCTCGGGACCGAGAGAACGAGGCAAGGGAATCGATGCCGGATCATGGGCGCTCCTGGGGACGGTCGGACTCGGGGAGTCGCGAGGGCCACGGGCACGCGTGGCTGCGCGGGGACGTCGGCCGGCGGGAGGCCGGGGGCGCCGACGGAGCGCTAGATCAGGATCGCGTGGCTGGAGCGCAGGAGCGCGGCGACGCCCGAGCGTTTCGCCCGCCGGCTCGGCCAGGCGGAGCGAGGGTCCTCGGGCCGGAGCGGACCCTCGACGGGCGCCGGGCGCAGGGAGGGGGAGGGAAGAGCGACGATCGGGGCGAGACTCGTCGCCGACGACGAGGTCGCGCCCCTCGGACGGGCCGCGAGGACGTGGGGAAGCTCGATCAGGAGCCCGCGGGGCGCCGGTTCCTCGGGCCTTCCTTCCTCGTGGGTCCTCTCCTCGTGGTCGTGTCGATCCTCCGCGTCGTGCAATGCATGGAGGGCGTCGAGATGCGCATGGTCGACCGGCATCGCGACGACGTGCACGTGTCCTCCCGACGAGCCGTGCGAGTGGAACCAGGCCGCCCCTCCAACCGGAGCCGGCTTGAGGACGAGCGCGGGCGCCAGCGCGAGGACGAGGAGAATGCGCCCCGGGTCGCATCTCCCCTCACGTCGCATGGCCTGCTGGGACGCCACCTTCGGAGGGATACCATCGGCACCGGCCGATTACAACTTCACCGGCCTCTGCGTCCGGCGCACGCTCCGGCCTCGCGTGGTCGGCCGCCACGTTCCGAGGGGGCCGGAGCCGGAGACACGGATGGATGGGCGCCGCGCCGGGACTGGCCGGCGCTCCCGTTCGGGCTACGATTCGGATGCCGGGAGGTACCTTGGATGAAGCACCCTCGACTCGTCCTCTCTGCGGCGGCTCTCCTCACGGCGGCGTTCGCGGCGAGGCCCGCGCCGGCCCAGGTCTGCGGTCCCCTCACCTTCGCGTTCTCGACGACGGGGCCGGGATGCGACCCCACCGGGACCGGCCCCGTCCCGGTGCTCACGGGGAGCGAGTTCCAGATCCTGGGGGCTCCGACCTGCAACGTCCGGATCCTGCTCAACACCGCCGCGATCCTCTTCCCGATCCCCCCGACGACCCTCGCGCTAGGCTTCTCGAATCCCGCCCTCCCGTTTCCGGGGCTGCCGGGCTGCACGATCTGGACGATCCCCGTCGCGTTCTTCTCGATGAGCTTCGACGCGGGAGGGCCGCAGTTCCACGACGTGCTCTTCCCGCTCCCGCCGGATCCCGCGCTGATCGGGACGACGGCCTACGCCCAGGCGGCGGTGCCGGTGCCCGGCGGGTTCCGGATCTCGAACGGGCTCCAGATCAGCATCAACTGAAGGGGGGTCACCCTCCGGCCCGCTCCTCGACGACGCGGACCACCGCTTTCGCCGAGGGTCGGGTCCCCGGCGCGATGAAGTGCCGCGTCTCGGTCGTCGAGCCGCTCCGGATCAGGCTGCGCACCCGCTCCTCGATCTCCTTGTGCGCGACCGAGACCCGCTCGTGGTAGCGGAGGTGCTCGGCCCACGTCGCCTCGATCCAGGTCTCGACGAAGCGCGTCGGGTCCGCCGTGTCCTGGAAGAGCCACCACTGCACCGCGCCGTCGCGCCGGCGGTTCCGGCCGACCTCGGCCATCGCGCCGCGAAAGGCCTCGGCGTTCGACGGATTGACGCGGTACTCCACCTGGACCATGATCGGTCCCGCCTCGAGCGAGGGCTCGCCGGCGACCACGGGGTCGGGCCAGTGGTGGGCGGGGGTGTGGTCGACCGCCTCGCCCGACGCCGGTTTCAGCCGGACGGCGAGCGCGGCTCCGAGGAGCATCCCCCCCGCGATGCCGAAGTAGGCGGCGTCCAGTCCGGAGTGCGACGCGACCAGGCCCCAGAGCGCGCTCCCCCCCGCGATCCCCGCCTGGAAGACGATCAGGTAGACCGCGAGCGCGCGCGCCTTCACCCAGGGAGGGCTCGCGTGCTGCGCCGCGACGTTCAGGGTCGAGAGGACGGAGATCCAGGCGACGCCGCCGACGAGGAGGGTCGGACAGAGGAGGTGGAGCTGGCGCAGCGTCGCCGCCCCGACCGCGACCGCCGCGAACGCGAGGGATCCGGCGGCGACGAGCCGTTCGGGGGCGACCCGGGAACGGACGCGCGGGAGGAACGCGGCCCCGGCCACCGCCCCGACGCCGAGCGAGCCGAGGAGGAGCCCGAACCCGACGGCGCCGCGCCCGGTCTCGCGCCCGAGGACGGGCATCAGCGCCATGATCCCCGCCCCGCACATCATGAACAGGAAGGTCGCGAGGAGAACGCTGCGCAGGGGTTGCGAGTGTCGCGCGAAGCGCAGGCCCGCGCGGATCGCGGCGAGCATGCGCTCGTGCGGGAGGACGGTCGGAGTCGGGGTCCGCTTCCACGCGAGGAGCACGCCGACGACCGCGAGGAACGAGACGGCGTCGAGCGCGAAGACGACGCCCGGCCCCGCCGCCGCCACGAGGAAGCCGCCCAGCGCGGGACCCAGCGTCCGGGCGACGTTGACGCCGGCGCCCGCCAGCGTGACGCCGGCCGTCAGCTCCTCGCTCGGGAGCGTCTCCGGGACGATCGAGTGCCAGGCGGGATCGTTCAGGGCGGTCGCGGTGCCGAGCGCGAGGGCGAGCGCGAGGAGCATCCAGGGCGTCACGACCCCCGTGAACGTGACGACCGCGAGCGTCCCCACCACGACCGTCATCGCGCCCTGGGTGACGATGAGGAGGCGGCGGCGGTCGAGGATGTCCGCGAGCGCTCCGGCCGGGAGCCCGAGCGCGAAGAAGGGGAGGCTCTCCGCCGTGAGGAGGAGGGAGACGATGAGCGGCGAGGGGGTGAGCGTCGACATGAGCCAGCCCTGGCCCACGTCGGTCATGTAGGAGCCGATGTGCGAGGCGACCGTCGCGATCCAGAGGGCCCGGAAGATCGGATAGGAGAGGGGGCTCCACGCGGATCGGGGTCGGCTCGTCATCGTCGAGGGCGCTCGCGGGCCCTCCTCCACGCGAGGGCCGGGCGCGCTCCTCCTAGCGACCGGTCATCCGCTCCAGGTTCTCGGGGTAGCGGTCCCCCTGCACCTGGATCGCCGAGGCCGCCCCGTCGATCTCGCGGAGATCGTCCGCCGTGAGCGCGACCTCGAGGGCGCCGAGGTTCTCCTCCAGGCGCGCCCGCTTCGTGGTGCCGGGGATGGGGACGATCCACGGCTTCTGGGCGAGGAGCCAGGCGAGGGCGATCTGGGCGGGCGTCGCCTTCTTGCGCGCCGCGATCCTCGCCAGCAGGTCCACCAGGGCCTGGTTCGCCCGGCGGGCCTCCGGAGCGAAGCGAGGGAGCGTGTTGCGAAAGTCGGAGCCGTCGAACGAGGTGGTCTCGGTGATCTTCCCCGTCAGGAAGCCCCTGCCGAGCGGCCTGTAGGGGACGAAGCCGATCCCGAGCGCCTCGAGGGTCGGCAGCACCTCGGCTTCAGGGCCCCGGGTCCAGAGCGAGTACTCGCTCTGGACGGCCGTGACCGGCTGAACCGCATGGGCGCGCCGGATCGTCCGCGCCGCCGCCTCGGAGAGGCCGAAGTGCCGGACCTTGCCTTCCCGGATCAGTTCCTTCACCGCGCCCGCCACGTCCTCGATGGGCACCTCCGGGTCGACGCGGTGCTGGTAGAAGAGGTCGATCGCGTCGACCCGCAGTCGCCCGAGGGAGCCCTCGGCGACCTCCCGGATGTGCTCCGGCCGACTGTCCAGGCCCACCCACTTCGGCCCGCCCTCGGGGTCCAGCCTGAACCCGAATTTGGTGGCGATCGCCACCCGCCCGCGGAACGGGGCGAGGGCCTCGCCCACGAGCGCCTCGTTCGTGAGCGGGCCGTAGACCTCGGCCGTGTCGAAGAAGGTCACGCCGTGTTCGACGGCCGCCCGGAGGAGGGAGGCCATCTCCCGCTTCTCCTGGGGCGGGCCGTAGGACGTGCTCATCCCCATGCACCCGAGGCCGAGGGCCGAGACCTCGAGTCCGGACCTTCCCAGCGTGCGCTTCTGCATGGTCACACCTCCGGACGGTGCCGATCCCGATCCGGCGCCGATCCGCGCGCGCCCTCGTCCGGGCGTTCGAGGACCGGGAGAGGAGGTCGCTCTCGTCGAAGGGGGATCGGCCGGCGGCTACCGGCCGCCCCGCACCGCGTCGATCTGCGCGATCACCGCGTCGGCCCGCTCGAGGACCTCCTCCTCCTGGGCGAGCGCCTTGCGGAGGGTCGACGTTGCCGCCTTGACGCCCGAGGCCGTGGGATCGGCCTTCAGGAATCGCTCGGTCGCCTCGAGCTCGCCCATGAAGGGCGCGAAGACGGCCCGCAGCTCCTTCACGCGGTCCTCGAGTTTCCGGAAGCTCGCCATGCTCTCCTCGCGGCGCTCCTGCCCCGCCGCTGCCAGCTCGCCGGAGACGGTCTTCAGCTGCGAGTCCCAGTGCGCGAAGTAGTCGCTCGCGGTCGCCTTCATCCCCGCGCCGAGCTGGCGGGTCTGCTGCGTCTCGCCGGCGAGCTTCGACAGCGCCGCGCTGAAGGCGCCGATCTGCCCGTCGACGTCCTGGCGGGGGCGATCGATCATGTCCCGGGCGGCGGCGACCGTCTTCTGGACCTGGGCCTTGTTGTCGATGAGGGAGTCCCGGACGAGGAGCAGCCCGGCGACGGCCTTGGGGGGGAGTTCCGTCTTCGTAGAGGCGCAGCCAGCGGCCACGAGGGAGAGGCAGGCGAGGGCGAGGGGCAGGCGATTCATGTTCCGTTTCCTTTCGGGGGAAAATTTTCCGTGCGGGGGGGTCGAGGATCAACTCTGGCGGGTCGGGGGCGAGAACCGGCGGGGGCCCTCGACGCGAGGCAAGGGTCGACTGGGCATGGAAAGGGGCTCGTCCGCCCGGCGGAGATCCGGGATCGATTCCCCGGTCGCCCGCGCGGGCTCGGCACGCTGAGATCGGTCCGCAAGTACTGGGCCAGCGGGGAGCGCGGCGTCGAAGTGCGATCCCCCCCGATCTTGCGCCGCCCCGCTCTCCAGGGCCGCGCGGCGCGCAGCCGGAGCCGGTTCTTCCGGCCCCGCGGATAAACGGGATCTCGTTCGAATCCCGTGAGTCCTTTTCTGCGCGCTCGACTCGGGACCCCCGCCTCCAGGAGAGGATCCGGGGAGTCCGACGCCGCGAATCCACGTTCGAAGGAGGACTCCCGTGCGACTCACCCCTATGCTCGTTTCAACGGCCCTGGCGCTCGGCGCCGCGTCCCCCGCCCAGACGGTCTACACGGTCAAGGGTACGGCGGGCGCCTTCGCGTCGGTCACGGAGCAGAGCGGCCCCCCCGCCGGTCCCTGCGGCTGGCCTGACGGGCCCTCCCTCGGCACGTTCACGACGAACGCTTCCCTCCCCTGCCCCACGCCGGTCGCGTTCCCGGGCCCCCCGGCCCTCGGCGGCGACGTCGCGGTGGCGGGCGACCAGAACCTGGTCTACGTCACGGACGGCACGACGATCGCCCGCTACAGCCCGGGCGGAACCCCGCTGAAGTCCCTCACGCTCGCGAGCGTCGCGCCGACCTTCGGAACGATCACGGGCCTCGGCTACGCCGGGACGAGCGGGATCCTCTGGGTCTCCAGCGCGACGTCGGCCATCGGGATCGCGGTCGCCGGCGCCGGGAGCTGCCCCACCCAGGTCCTCGTCGTCACGCCCCCCTTCAACCTGCCGGACATCGGCGCCTCCTACACCGACATCGACTGGGACCCGGTCTCGGGCTCGCTCTTCGCCTGCACGACGGCGGGATCGATCGTGAACGTCTACCCCGGCGGTCTTCCGGGCCCGTACGGGATCACGACGCCGTCGTACGTCTGCGTGACGGGCCCCCTCTACGGCCTCGCGATGGACGACGCCGCCTTCGCGGGCCCGGCGGCGATGTACGTCACGGACGGGACGATGATCGAGCGGGTCACGCCGTCCACCGGCGCGCCTCCCCCGACCTTCTACGCGACGTCGACCTGCTTCCCGGCGGTCAGCCCGCCGGTCTCGGGGCTCGCCGCCTCGGCCCACGCGATCTCCTTCGGGCTCTCCTCCGGCCCGAACTACCCCGTCCTCTTCTCCTCGGGCCAGAGCATCACGCCCAACTACGCCTTCCAACTCCTGCTGGCCGCGCCCCCGGACTCCATCGCCGCGATCTTCCTCGGCGCCGGCCCCTTGTGCCCACCCCTCCAATTCGGCTCGACGTGGCTCTACCTCACGGCCCCCGAGCTGATCCTCGTTGCCGCGGTGCCGTCGAGCGGGTTCCTCGAGATCCCCGTGCCGATCCCGGCGTCGATGCCGATCCCCGCCACGGTCTACCTCCAGGGCGTCGAGATCTCGGGCGGGGGCTACAGCGGCACGAACGGCCTCGCGCTCTCGTTCGCGCGACCGTAGGAAACTGCCCCGGCTGGGTGTTGATCGGGCTGCGGGGAGGCGATCCTTCCCCCCTCCCTTCTCGAATCCGTTTTCGTCGTCGCCTGCGCAGGCTCGCTTCCACGGTGCGCCGCCGCCCGCGAGGCCGCGGCCCGCGCCTCTTCACCTCCCTACACCGCGTCGAGCCT
>JAKEFM010000220.1 GCA_022616055.1 Planctomycetota bacterium | reverse complement strand
GTGACGTCCGTGAAGACCCCCGTCCCGCCGTTGAGGTGGAGGCGGTCCTGCCCGCCCCTCCCCACGAACGCGTCGAGGTCGCCGTCGCCGTCCACGTCCCCGAGCGCGACCGCCAAGGTGGAGGAGGTGCCCAGGGCCGGGAGGTTCGTGAACGTGACGTCCGTGAAGACCCCCGTCCCGTCGTTGAGGTGGAGGCGGTTCAGACCGCTGAGGTTCCCCACGAACGCGTCGAGGTCGCCGTCCCCGTCCACGTCCCCGAGCGCGACCGCCTCCGTCGAGTCGGAAAGGGCCGGGAGGCTCGTCACCGTGACGTCGGTGAAGACCCCCGTGCCGTCGTTGAGGCAGAGGCGGTTCTGCTCCCCGTAGTTGCCCACGAACGCGTCGAGGGTGCCGTCCCCGTTGAGGTCCCCGAGCGCGACCGTCCTCGAGTTGTCGGCGTCCGCAGGAAGCATCGAATGCGTGAACCCGAACCGCTGGGCCTGCGCGAGCGAAGGCAGGCCCAGGGTGGCCGCCGCGAGCCCGCGCCAGTACCGCATGGTCAACCTTCCGTTCCATCGCCCGCGCCCGAACCCCCTGCGATGCAGGGTGGGAGCCCCCGCGCAGCCCCTCCCGAGACGGGCGTCAGGTTGGCGAGGGAAGAATGAACGAGGCGACCCCTCGCCGTACCGGCCCGCGCCTCGCGGAAGTCCTTCATGGGGAGCCCTCGCCGCAGAATCCCCGAAGCGAGTCCCGATCCTACCACCGCGGCTCTCGCCCAGAACCAACCGCGTCTTTTCCAGGGACTGCCCGGCTTCCCCGCCGAGCCAGCCCGGAGGCCGACTCGAACGACGCGTCATCGCGGGTTCTCCGTCGCCCCTTCCTCGGGGCCCGCAGGGGCGACGGACATCCCGCTGTCAGCCCCGGTCGCCCCGGCCCGCTAGAGCCGGAGCTCCTTCAGCTTGCCCGGGGTGAGATCGAGGGGGACGCGGTTCACCTCCTTCCCCTCGAGGTGGAGGACCAGCGTCCGGCCCGCGTCGGTGACGGCCATCGTGTGGGAGCGCCCCTCCACGATCGGGGCGCGATCGTTCTCCTGCCGGCTGTTGCCGTAGAAGATGTTGATCGTGAGCGCCTTCCCGTCGGCGTCGAGCACGGACACCGCGTCCGCGCTCGCCGGGTCGTCGAGCTCGACCTTGAAGTGGCAGCGCAGGTCGACGGTGATCTGGAGGTCCTCGATTTGGTTCCTCGGCAGCTCGCTCCCGCGCCCGTACTCGAGGGGGATCAGGCCCTCCGCCTCGATCCGGAGATAGACGAGGCTCCTCGGGACGTTCCTCAGCTCGAAACGCCCCTCCGCGTCCGTCCGCACGCCTGCGAGCTTGTCGTGGTTCGTGGAGGCGCCCCCCCCCTTCAATTCGGTCTTGAAGGCGTCGCACATCGGGAAGACGACGGCGCCGGGCACCGGACGGCCGGCGCGCGACGACACGCGCCCCGCGACCCGCTCGTAGAGGGCGTCGGCGGGAAGGCGGAAGAGGAGGTTCTCGCTCCCGGCCGGGAAGGGGCCCTCCTCGATGCGCAGGAGCGTGGCCGGATCCATCGCCGCGATCCGGTAGGGACGGTCGAGGAGCCCCTCGATCCGGAAGTGTCCGTTCGCGTCGGTCTCGACCGTCCGCCAGTGGCCGGGATTCTCGGCGACGAGGAGGTTCTCCACGTGGCAGAGGCTGTTCGTCCTCCCGAAGAGTGTCGGGTCGACGAGCCATACCTTGGCGCGGACCATCGGTGAGCCCGACGCGTCGAGGACGCGGCCGGTGATCGACAGCGGCGAGCCCCCGAGCCGGAGCGTCACGGTGGAGGGCCACCGGGGCCGGCCGTCCTGCAGCGGCGCCTCGAACCGGGCGGGGAGGAGTCCCCTCTTCAGGGCGATCAGGGTCTCCGGCACGACGCCGTACCGGACGTTGGCGGACCCGGGCTCCTCCATCCGGAAGGCGAACTCCCCCTTCTCGTCGGCCCTCGTCACGTTGAAGCCGAAGGAGACCTTGGCGTCGGGGACGGGCTGGCCGTCGGGATCGACGACGCGACCGCGGACGAGACCGTCGGCGGATCCCGGACGCCGCAGCGTGATCACGAGGTTCACGTCGGCGGAGGCCGGCGCCGGCTCGTCCCACGCCTCGAAGCCCTCCCGCATCGCCAGCAGGCGCATTCCCGCCACGCCCGGGACGTCGGGGATCGCGAAGCGCCCCTGGTCGTCGCTCGTCGCCTGTCTTTGGACGGCGACCGAGGCGTCGAGGATCTCCCGGTACTTCATCCGGAAGGACTCCGGGATCTGGACCCCGACCTGCGCTCCGAGGACGGGGAGCCCTCCCTCGTCGACGACCCGGCCGCCGAGGTCGATCCGCGGGGCGACGACGACGATGGGCTCGCGCTTGCCGAGCCCGCCGAAGACGCCGGCGAGGACGGTCGTCAGCTCGGGACCGACGGCGTGGATCTGTCCCTCGGGGCTGGACTGGGCCGGCAGCTCGAAGCGGCCCTCGCCTCCGCTCACCGTCTCGGGGCCGTTCGGTCGCACGCCGACGCGGGTCCCCGGCCGCGGGTTCCCCTCCGCGTCGAGGACCCGACCGCGGATCAGGGCGGGCGAGGGCTTCGTTTCCGGGACCGCGGGGGGCGGAGCGCCCGACGAGGCGCGCGCCGGAGCCGCGGGCGACTTCAACTCGGAGCGGACCGCGGGCGCCGGGCCGCCGGGCTCCGCCGTCGGGGTCCGGGGGGAAGCCGGGGCCGTAGGGCTCTCGGGAGGAGCGGAGGCCACCTTCGTCGGGGCGGGCTCCCCGTCGGGGAGAGCGACCCAGACGGCGACCGGGGCGAGGACGACCAGGGCGGCGACGAGGACCTTGGCTTTGGCGTTCACGAGGGCTGCCTCCAGGAGCGGGGGCGCCGGCGGGAAGAATCCGAGCCGCAGCGGCGCCAGGGCGAGCAGCCACGCCTTGCGATCCCCTCCGTACGTCCGGTCGAGTCCCTGCCGGAGGCGCTCGAGCCCCCGCTGGAGGCGGGTCTTCACCGTCTCCACGGGGACCTCCAGCCGTCGCGCGATCGTCCGGGGCGGGAGCCCCTCGAAGAACCGGAGGAGGATCGTGGTCCGGTAGGGCTCCTCGAGATCGGCGACGGCCTCGACGACGCGCCGCTGCGCGGCCAGGCGCTCCACCAGCTCGGCGGTCGAGGGGAGGGACTCCCCGCGCGCGACCCGGCGTTCGCGTTCGACGCGCCGCGTCTCGCTCCGGTGGTCCTCCCGGGCGAAGTTGCGGAGCACCGCGGCGAACCATCGCCGCAGGGGCCGCTCCGGGGCCGGGGGGTGCTCGATCGCCGCGACGAGAGCCTTCTGCGCGAGATCGTCCGCGGAGGCGGCGTCCCGGCTCAGGCGCCGGGCGAGCGAGCGGATCCAGCCCGCGTGCTCCAGGAGGCGCTCCGGCTGGGTCGGGAGGGGATCGGGCATGGTCTGCACGGATCCCTATGCCGCCGGAGTCAAATCGGGTTCAGCCGCCCCCCTCCGTACCTTGCCCGGGGGGGGTCGGACGAACCTACCACGGGACCGTCGAACCCGCCCGGCTCGGGGGCGGACTCGGTCGACGGCCCCGCCTCAGATCGCGGCCAGGCGTCGGGCGACGAATCTCCGCAGGAGCCAGCGGTCGACGCTGACCGGGCCCGCTCCGGCGGCGAGGAGCCAGAAGAGGAGGAGGAGGGACACGAAGGGGACGATCCCCCACAGTCCCCTCCCTCCGTCGAAGGACAGCTCCATGAGGAGGGCGGTCTGCTCGACGGTCAGGAGCGCTCCGAGCATCTCGACGGAGAGGAGGAGCGAGAACAGCCGGGTGCGGAAGCCGATGACGAGGGCCGCGCCTCCGGCGATCTCCAGGGTCGCGAGGACGGGCGCGGCCGTCCCGGGATACGGGATCCCGGCGGCCGCCAGCGTGTCCCCGAGCCGGGCGACGTGGTCCCACTTCTCCATGCCGAACCGGAGGAAGCAGGCCCCGATCACGATCCGGGTGATGACCGGGGCGAAGGGGACGAAGACCCGCTCCGAGAAGCGGCTGAGCCGCATCCAGACGGGGAGGCTGGGCGGGGACGGGGCCATCGATCGCCCATCCATATCGGAATCCGCGGGCGGTCGTATGAGACCCCCCCCCGCCCATCGGGGGGTGCGTCCGCGTTCAGCCCCGCGCGCGGGTCACTGGACCGTGATCGACATCCCGTTCGAGACCGCGATGCACTGCCCGACGAAGAGGATGCAGAAGTTCACCTCCTGCACGCACACCGTCCCCCCGATGAGCGAGGGGTCGTTCGGAATCGGGAGGGCGAACCAGAAGCCGAGGGCGCTCGGCGTGCCCGGGAGGGCGAGGAAGATGGTCGGTCCGACGTAGGCGAAGCACCCCGCCGCGCTCGGCCCGCAGAAGCCGTTCGTGCCGTACGGTCCGGGGACCGCGATCGGCGCCGGGAGGCACTGTCCGATCAGGAGGAGGGGGAGGGCCGGGTTGCACTGGACGATCGTGTTGATCGCGAAGTTGGCGTTCCCGACCGAGGGGACGTCGGTGCAGAGGAGCGCGTTCGCGGTGTCCGGCGTGAGCCCGCATCCGGTCTGGAACGGTGTTCCGAGCGGGGTGCATTGCGCCCCGGAGGAGGGCGCCAGGAGGCCGAGGATCGGGACGACCAGGGCGCTCGAAAGTGACTTCATGATGTTCCTTCTACGGAAACAGGCCCGCTTCGAATCAGAGTATCACCCTCTAGGACGGAGGTTTCATGCCCGGGATCCCGGAAAGGCGCTCCCGACGGGAGCCCGTCCGCTACGGGAGGCGGCCGATCTCCGCGAGGACGGTCGAGGGATCCACGCGGTCCTGGATCCGCCTCGCGACGTGGCGCCAGCGGATCGCCCCCTGGCGGTCGACGAGGAAGTTCGCGGGGATGGCGATGTCCCCCCCCTCGGGCGAAGCGCCCGGGTGGAGGAGGCCGTACTCCCGGACGACCCGGCGCTCGCCGTCGGAGAGGAGCGTGAAGCCGAGGCCGAGGTCCCGGCCCATCTCCGCGAGGGCCTCGGGGGAATCGACCGAGATCGCGAGGAGTCTCCCCCCCTTCGCGCGCAGCGCCTCGTCGACGGCTCCGAGCCCGCGGAGCTCCGCGCGGCAGGACAGTCACCAGACGCCGCGGAAGAAGACGAGGAGGACGGGGCCCGACGCGCGCGCGTCGGCGAGCGAGACCGTCCGTCCCGCGGCATCGGGGAGGGAGAATTCCGGGGCGGTCTCGAGGCGCTCGGCGCCTTTCGGGGCGGGAAGGCTCGCGAGCCCGAAGAAGCCGACCGTCCAGAGGAGCGCGATCGCCGCGTCGACCCCCGCGAGGAGGCGGAGTCCCAACCGCCGGTCGCCTCTCGCGGCGACGCCTCCGGCGAGGAGGCCGGCCGCGAGGAGCACCCAGCAGATCGCCCCGGTGCGCAGGAGCACCGGCACCCCCATCGTCGCGTAGTAGGCGAACGGCGCGGCCAGGCAGAGGCCGAGCCCGAGCAGGGCGAGCCGGGTGCGCCGCTCCCCCTCCACGCCGCCTACGCGTACTCGCGTTCGACGATCTCGCCGGGCCGGGGCGGCCCGAGGAAGACTCCGAGCGCGTCGAGGAGGATCCGCTTCTGGAGGGCGGGGTCGGGCCGGCCGAGCGAGTGCCCCGCGACGAACCCCTTCGGGCAGAACGCCCGGGGAGGACGCGCGTCGGCGGTCTCCCTCGGCTCGACGGTGATGACGACCGTCGGAATCCCGACCATCTCGATTCCCCTCTGCGCGGTGACCACCACGCGGTGACAGAGCCGTCAGCCGCCCGTCAGGACGACGAGGTCGGGGTGGACGACGTCGAGCTCGGCGACGATCCGGGGGACGGTCTCCTCCCACATCCGGCGGATCGCCATCGTGAAGCCCATCGAGAAGTGCTTCTCGGCGACCCCCCCGATCCGCTTCTCCTCCGCCAGCTCCGCCAGCCGGTCGATCGGGAAGACGCAGTTGATGTCCCGGTCGACGCAGGCGTGATCGTAGTGCTCGTCGTCGTACCGGAGGTCGGCCCCCTTCGCCGTCCCGGGGATCACGCGGTAGCTCGTGTCCCCCTCGAGGTCGAACGGCCTGTCGCTCGCCAGCCGCACCCCCGCCGTCGAGACGAGGGCGACGGTCGCCTCCTCGACCTTGCCGCGGAACGGCGAGAAGGGGACGCAGTACCGCGACAGCTCGATCGGGGGGCCGGGAGAGGAAGGGGGCGCGGGATCCGGCATCGTCCAGAGTCTCCCGCGCCCCTTGCGACTACTTGATCTTCGAGAGCGCCGCCATGAAGGCATCGGTCGGCGGCTGCTCGCTGATGTCGTGGATGTCGACGTAGACGATCTTCCCGGTCTTGTCGACGACGAAGATCGCCCGCTCGGTGATCCCCGAGTCCCCGCGGAGCACGCCGTACTGCTGGCAGACATGCCCGTGCGGGAAGTGGTCGGCGAGGAGCGGGTAGGAGAGCCCGCCCATCGACTTCGCCCACGCCTCGAGGCTGAACACCTGGTCCGTCGAGATGCCCAGCACCTGGGCATTGCGCCGCTCGAACTCGCGCAGGTCGCGCTCGTACGAGGGCATCTGGACCGTTCAGACGGGGGTGAAGGCGGCGGGGAAGAAGGCGAGGACGACGTTCTTCTTCCCGCGGTAGTCGGAGAGCTTGATCTTCTTCCTCGTCGCTCCCTTGCCGGCGGCGTCGCCGGTGGCCATCAGCTCGAAGTCGGGCGCGTCGTCGCCGACGGCGAGCTTGTAGACGGGCTTCATTCCCATGGGGTGGATCCTCCGGAGTTCGAATGGCGAAGCCGGGTCGGCCGCGGTGCGGGGGACCCGGCACGGTCCCGACGGACGAGCGTGTCGCCCGCGCCAGGAGCGAGGCAGTCTCCCGGCAAGGACGCGGATGGTAGCCCCCACGCCGGGGGGTCTCAAGGCGTGTCGGACGGGCCGCCCTACACTGGGCGGCAGGATGGTGAACCGAGCCGTTTACGCCGTCCTCGCGCTCGCGGCGATCCTCGCCACGCTTCTCCTCTTGCGTCGGCCCGTGGAATCGTCGCACCCCTCCACATCGGCCGGGCCCCCCGCGGTCTCGATCGACGGAGCCCGACGAGCCCGCGCACCTGAGGTCCCGTCGCCCCCTTCGGAGGCGGCGGCCGGACGGAAGCAGGTGGAGATCCCCGGCGCTCCGATCGAAACGGCTGCCGCGGCGCCGGAACCGACCGGGCTCGTGAGACTCCGCGGGACGATCGGCGTGTGGGGGGAGACGAAGCCGTTCCCGGTGATGCATGTCCGCGCGACGGACGTGGAGACTCGCGAGACCCTGCTCGAGGGGGATTCCGCGGCGGACGGCACCTACGTTCTCTCGCGCGAGTTCCCCGTCGCGCGGGCTCCCTTCCAGGTGCTCGTCGAGGGGGAGGGGGAAGGGCTGACCTCGGGGTTCCGGTCGCGAGTCGTCGTCGAGATCCGATCGGTGCCCTTCGACGGGCGGGTTGACGAGACATCCCTCCACCGGGGGACGGAGGTCCGCGGCCGCGTCGCCGAGCTGTTCACGGGGAACCCGATCCCCAGTGCCCGGATCTCACAAGTCTGGCGCGAGGAGTCGAGTCGCTCGTCGCGAGCGCTGGCCGGCAAGCCCCTCCTCTACGCGAAGGCGACGACCGATGCGGCCGGCGAGTTCCGCGCCCGGGTCCCGGTGCTTCTCCGGAGAGCGAGGATTCTCGTCGAGGCCGAAGGCTACCTCCCGTGTCTCGTCCGGGCGTTCGACGAAGCTAGCGCGGGACCGATCGAGGTGCGCCTCGCGCGCTCGGACCTGATCCCCCGAGTCGCCGGACGCGTCCTCGGGCCGGACGGAAGGCCTGCGGCCGGAGCTCGTGTGGGTCTGGTGGTTCCGTGGGATGGCGCCCTCCTCTCGGGACCCCTCGGAGAGGCGCTCGCTCGCTGCGGGTCGGCCCTGGTTGAGCTGGGTCAGCGCGATCCCGAGACGGTCGCCGACGAGGAAGGCCGGTTCTGGCTCCAGTCGACGAACCTGGGGAGATGGAGGATCGACGCGTCACTCGGGAACTCTTTCGCGGCGCCCTGTCATCTCGAGGTCACGGAGGCGCGCGCGTACGAGTGCGAGCTCCAGTTCGCCCCCGATCCCATCGTCTTCGTCGGCGTCGTTCGGGCGCGCGGCACGGGACTGCCGATCCCCGCTGCGGCGGGATGGGCCGTAGCCACGGGAATCCCCGAAGCCGACGTTCGTCCGACCTCCTTCCTGGCGGACGAGCGAGGCGAGTTCCGGACGGGGCCGCTGCCTCGGGGCCCTCACCGTTTTTCCGTCGAGGCGGAGTCCTTTGCCCCTGCCACTCTCGAAGTCGCTCCCGTCCCGGGCGAAGCGGAGACCTCACTCGTCCTGGAGCTGGAGGAGGAGTGTCGCCTCCGCGGGACCCTCGTGGACGAGGGAGGCGATCCCGTCCTCGCCCTTCCCTTCCTCGTCAACGTCTCCACTCCGGGTCCACGGGAGGCGCAGAGGCCAGCGGTTGGTTGGGGGGTCGCCTTCGTGGACCGAATGCATGGCAGGGCCCCCTTCATGGGCCGAGTGGATGGCAAAGGCGTCTTCGTGGTCAGCGGGCTGCCCGCCAAGGTGGACCTCAGATTCGAGGTGGGGGGTCCATTCTCTCTGGGAGGGAACCGCCCTGAGACGCTGGGGATCGACCCGTTCTCCATCCGGTTCTCCGCCCCGGGGGAGGAGCGCGATCTCGGGCGCGTGGTCCTCCGGCGGAAACAATGAGGATTCGTGGATTCGCCGCGGGGAGGTCGCGGCGAGCCCCGACGAGAAGTAGGGTGTTCCAGCGCGCTCTCGCGGACCTGATCGCGAGCCCCTGGTCCGTGCCTGCAATCTTCGCCTCACCCGGATGAACCGCGCGCTCTACGCCGTCCTCGCCGTCGCGGCGGTCTTCGCGGCGCTCCTCCTCTTGCTTTGGCCGGCAGGCTCCCGGGCGCCCACCCCGCCATCCTCTCCTCTCCGGAGCGCGATCGACGAACCGCCGAACCCCGACGCCCCTCCGCCTCCGTCGACCGCTCCCGAGACTCCGGTCGCGAGGCAGGAGATCGAGGTCCCTGGTCCCCCGACCGTGAGCGCTCCCGCTTCGTCCGAGGCGACCGGGAGCGTCGTCCTGTGGGGGACGATTGCCATCTGGGGCGAGACGAAGCCATTCCCGGTCATGCGCGTACGTGCGAGGGACGTGCAGACCGACGAGGCGCTCTTGGAAGGGGATTCCTCTCCCGACGGAACCTACCTGTTGTCTCGAGAGTTCCCCGTCTCGCGGGCTCCCTTCGAGGCGATCGTGGAGGCGGAGGGGGAGGGACTGATCGCGGCGATCGGCTCCCGGTCGGGGATCGAGGTCAGGTCGATCCCGTTCGAACGGAACGTCCTCCCGATCGCGCTCTTCCGCCCGACCGAGGTCCGAGGCCGAGTCGCCGAACTCTTCTCGGGGAACCCGGTCGCCGGCGCGCGGGTGTCCCAGGTCTGGAGAGACGACTGGCTCCGGTTCGGGCCGAAGGTCCGCGAGGGCGCCATCCCCTCCCTCCCGCGGACGACGACGGACCCCTGGGGCGGCTTCCGGGCTCTCGTGCCGGCCGTTCTGAGGCGCGGGAACCTCGTCGTCGAGCGGGAAGGCTACGTCCCGCGGCTCGTCGCCTGGGAGGGCGGTCCTCCGGGTTCCTCAATCGAGATCCTGCTGGCGCGCTCGGAGCACCTGCCTCGGATCGTCGGGAAGGTGGTCGACGCAGCGGCACGACCCGTCCCGGGCGCCCGCGTCCGCGCCGACTGGATGGGGGGGAAGGGGACCCTCGTAGGACCTCTCCTCGAGGCCCTCGAGGGGTACGCGCTCTATTGCTCCGACACGCGGATGGAGAGGACCTGGACGGCGACAGCCGACGGAGACGGTCGGTTCGCCTTCCATCCGTTCAGACTCGGGGTGTGGAGACTCCTCGCCCGCAGCGAGTCCGCCGGCGTCGCGACCGGGACCGTGGAGGTCCTCGACGCGTAGCGGTACGAGTGCGACCTCCGGGTCGGGATCGATTCCGTCACCTTCCTCGTGACCGTCCGTACGCGCAGGGGAGCACGTCCCGTCAGGGGTGCGGAGGTCGTCGCGACCCCCGCGAAGGACCCGCCAGGACGGGCCCGCGAGTTCCAGTTCTCGATTCACAAGACGGACGCGGCGGGGACGATCCGCCTGGGCCCCGTCCCGCGGGAGGCGTACCGGTTCTCCTGCAGGGCAGAGGAGTTCGCGCCGGCGCGGTCGACCGACGTCTCTCCGGCGCCGGACCAGCCCGAGGTCTCCATCACCGTCGAGCTCGACGAGGAGTGCCGCCTCCGCGGGATCGCCGTGGACGAGGAGGGGAACCCGCTCGCGGGAACGCGCGCCCTCGTTCGAGGGGGGGCCTCCTACCTCGGGGAGGGGGGGCGCGGCGACGACAAGGGATCGTTCGAGATCTCGGGACTGCCAGCCGGCGTCGACCTCGAGTTCAGCACAAACGCCTTTCGGTACCCGGGTCCCGACCTGCCGCGGATGGAGTACCGGAGCGACCCGGTCCAGATCCGCTTCTCCACGCCCGGGGAAGCGCGCGACCTCGGACGGGTCGTCCTGCGCCGGAAATGAGCATTCCTAGAGGGGGAGCCCCCCGGGTGGCCGCTCTCGCTCCCTCGGAATAGGATTCTCCCGCTGCAGTCCCTGCCGGGAGGATCGGGCCATGGGGAAAAACCGCGCACGAGGATTCCGTCTGCTGTCCGGCGCCGCCGGCGCGTTCCTGCTCGCCGGAGCGGCCGCTGCGACGACGGTTCAGAAGCTCGATGTTGCTGGCCTGACGCGACTTGCGACGAACGTCGTCGTCGGCCGGGTTGAGGGCGCCGAGCAGGCGACGACGCCCGACGGCGGGCTCATCGTCACGTCGACGTCCGTGACGGTCGCAGCCCACTGGAAGGGGACGACCGACTCGGCCTCCCTCGTCGTGCAGACGCCCGGCGGGAGGATCGGGAACTTCGCGATGGAGGTTCCCGGGAGCCCGAGCCTCCGGCAGGGGGACACCGTCCTCCTCTTCCTCGAGCGAAACCCGGACGGCACGTTCGGCGTGATCTCCCTGGCGCAAGGTTCATTCAGGGTCATCGCCGGGCCGCGCGGAACCCTCTTCGTGGAGCGCGATCCCGAGGCGAGGCATCTGATCGCGGTCGAGGGGCGGGCGTCGGGCCCCGTCGAGGCGGTGAAGGGCTCGCTCGTCGCGATCCAGGCCGACGTCGAGAAGGGGAAGCGGGCGAAGCCGGCCGAGGAGGGAGCCGTCGAGGAGGGCGAGACGATCGTGCCGCTTGTCGAGATGGGGAATGGAGGTGGACGGTGAAGCGCACGACCCTCCGTCGCGCCGCCGGGGCAACGGTCGCCCTCGCCGCGCTCGTCGCCCTCGCTCCGGCCTACGTCCTCCTCAACCCCCCGCGGAAGTGGTTCTCCGCGCGCACGTTCACGATCTGCATGGCGAGCGGGGAGAACTCGCTCGCGGCCGGCTTCACGCAGGCCGCCTGCGAGGCGGGCGTGGCGGCCTGGGCCGCGCCGCTCGCAGGGAGCGGGCCGTTCTCGTCGGTGGTGAGCACCAGCCTCGGGAACGTCGGCTTCAACGGGAACGACGGCCTCTCGACGATCTCCTTCGAGGACCCGCAGCGCGCTCTGTCGGCCGGGACCCTCGCGGCGACGACGGTCGGCTACTACGACACGACCCAGTCGATGACGACGAACGGGACGACGTTCTACGCCTTCACGGACGCCGACGTCGTCTTCAACAACGGCATCGACTTCACCTCCCTCGGCGACGCCCTTCAGAACGGGGCGAACGGGAGCCAGTACGACATGGAGGGGATCGCCGTCCACGAGATGGGGCACGCGATCGGGCTCGCCCACGACCCGGTCGAGGCGGCAACGATGTTCGCGACCGTCGAGGCCCACGACTACCGCAAGCGCACCCTCGACGACGTCGACGCGAACGGCGGGCAGCATGCGTACGCGGCGAACTCCCAGCCGGTGACCTTCGCGGCGGGGACGCAGCTCACGGTCGCCACGGCCCTCCTGGGGCTCTCGACGGCGGCCTTCAAGCCGAACTCGAAGGTCTACGCCCGGATCACGGTCCTCGACGAGAACGGGAACGCCGTCCCGGGCGCGAGCGTGACCGTCTCGGTCACGCGCCCGAACGGCGTGGTCCTGACCGGGACGGGCACGACCTCGAGCAGCGGGCGGATCACGTTCAACACGGGCACGGCCCAGGCGGGCGCCGGGGCGACTGGGGTCGGCTTCATCCTGGACGTCACGAATGTTGTGAAGGCCGGGATGACCTACACGAACCCGGCCGGCCCGGACGACACGCAGGTCTTCTAGGGACTGGATCCTTCTCGGCGCGGCGCGGGTCGGCGGCCAGTCCGGCGCCCGCCGCCGTCAGCGGGCCTCGCCGGGCCGCGTCGCCGGCCTCGTCGTCAGGGCGCGAACCTCGAGGGAGTCCGCGAGGGCCTTCCCCCGCGCTTCCTCCCTGGCGTCGTTCGGGAAGAACCAGACGTGCCAGCACCAGGGGTCGTCCCCCCCCTCCTCCCGCGCGATCGCCTCCACGAACGTCCGATCCGCACCTCCTCCCTCGACGGCCTCGGTCCACACGTGCCACTCGATCGGATGGCCGAGCAGCCTGCCCGGGACGAGCCGCACGGCGGGCTTCGGCTCCCCGCGGCGGTCGTGGTGGTACTGGGGTCTGCCGCCGGAATAGATCCCCATCCGGAAGGTCGGGGACCCGAAGGGGGCCACCTGGTGGATGTTGTAGAGGTCGAAATCGGGGCCGGGCCGCAAGGTCGCGACGAAGCCCTCAGGACCCTGGAAGACGAGTTCGTGGGTGTCGGAGAACCGGAGGTGGCGTTCCCCCGCGGAAACCTCGAGGCGGCGCGGGCCTGGGGCGACGGTGGCGGCGATCCTCCTCGCGAGCGCGACGCAGCCCGCCGGGTCCCGGGCAGCCGCGGTGTTCGCGTAGATGGTCAGGTCCTGGACGGTTCGATCCGGCTGGACGATGTAGGCGCCGAGGACGAGCGCGGAATCCTCCTCCACCTCGACCTTCGGGGGGAGGTACAGGAACCGTCGAGCCCCGCCAGGACCTTCCAGCGGCGGCTCGAGGGTGTAGCCGGCCTCGCCCGGAGTCGTCCAACCCGCGATCGCCCGGGAGAGGGCCACGTCAAATCCCTCCCCCGCCGTGCAGAAGAGCTCGCTCGTCAGCAGGACGAGCCTCTCCGTCCCCGCGTCGATCAGGATCCGGGTCTCCTCCTCGGCGCCGGCCGGTGCCGACATTACGCCCGCTCGTCGGGGGTTCGTCCGGGCTCCCGGCGGAACGCGGACTGTCAGACGGCCCGCGAGGAGGTCCGACGGCTCCGGCGCCAGCTCGAGCTTGCCGATCTCCTGCGCTCCGGCGAGGGAGGAAGCGAGGAGCAGGGCGGCCGCGAGGCTCGGCGGATGGGGATCGGCGTTCACGTCACGAATCGGTTCCGTCCGGTTCCGTCGGGAACACGCCGCACGGATCGTGGGCGTGCTCAGGTCGGGAGCATTCGAACGGGAGCACGCCCGGAGAACCTCGCCGGTCCGTAGAGCGCGTCGACTGCGGCCTCGACCGTTGGGCGCTCGAATCCATAAGCAACAAGGCCGGGCGACCCCGCCGCGGCCGCCGTCGCGGCGAACGGCGTGCCGAGGACGAGGTAGGTCGCGCG
>JAKEFM010000219.1 GCA_022616055.1 Planctomycetota bacterium | reverse complement strand
CTTCGCCACTCTCCAGGCGGCCAGCGCTATCTGGCCGAGTCCCGAAGGGGCCCGACCTACAAGGAGTTGCCGACTCCTGAGCTGAGTGGATAAGCATCTTCGAGAAACTCGCGGAGGACCGCGGAGATCGTGGAGGTTGCGGTGGTGCCTTCCACCGATCGAGGAGGGTGCCGTCCGGGGGGTGCCTGGGAGGATACCGCTCTCAGGTCGCCGAGGAGGGGGACCGTCGCCCGACACCCCTCGCGCACCTCGGGAGAGTCGGCCCTGCTCTCCGGCGAAGGAGACGAGCTCGAGTCGGGCGAAAGGGGGGAGGCGCGTCGTCGGCAGGCGGGATCCCCTTCGACGTCCCGAGGGACCCGTCCTACGGTGGCCCCGCTCGGGCCACGCAGGGGCGCCCGTTCCCAAGGAATCCGACAAGGAGCGACCCTCATGCGCGTTCCCCTCTCGCCCCTCGCGGCCCTCGCGCTCGTCCCGGGCGCGGCGTTCCCGCAGGGTTGCCCGCAGGGCATGGTCGTCCTGGACGTCCAGCCGGACAGCCCGGTCCCGCCCGGCTCTCCGGTGGCGGTCTCCGTGACCGGGACGCCGGGAGCCCTCGCCATCCTCGTCCGCGGACCGAACGCCGGGCAGACGACGCTCCCGGGGCCGGGGCCGATCGGAGGGTCCGTCGTCTGCCTGGCCCCCCCCTTCGACGGGACGCCGCTCGCCCCGATCCCCCCTTCGGGAACCCTCGCCGTGCCCGTCCCCATGCCTCCCGCCCCTCCCGGAACCGTCTTCCAGTTGCAGGCGCTGACCCTCGCCCCGCCGACTCCGACCGTGGACACGAGCAACCTGGACTCGGTCACGATCGGACCCCCGCCCCCTCCGCCCCCCTGCTCGGTCGGGTCGGCGCAGCTGGCGATCACCCCCGACGGGCCCGTCCAGCCGGGCGACACGATCGCGATCGCCGTCACGGCGGCTCCGGGCTCCCTCGTCCTCCTGGCCATGGGGCCCCAGCCAGGGGCGACGCCGCTCGGGCCGTTTCCGATCGTACTCTGCCTCGGCATGCCCTTCGAGTTCCACCCGGCGGGTGTGATTCCCCCGAACGGAACGCTCCTCCTCCAGAACCAGGTCCCGCCGAACGCGCCCCTCCCCGGGAACGTGACGATCTTCTTCCAGGCGTTCGCGGTCTCCGTGTCGAGCGGGGTCTTCACGATCAACCCGAGCAACCCCGACACCCTCACCCTCTGATCGCCACCGAGACGGCTGTCGATCCTCGCCCGCTCGCCACGGAGGCGAAGAGGTCGCGGACCGCTCCTCCCCCGCCGATCGCGGCTTTTCCAGTGGACCTCCCGGACCGGATGCCGCCGGCGGACCTGAAGCGAGAGTTGGAGCGTCTCCATCCGGCGAGCTTCGCGTGGTCCCGAGCCTGCAGTCGCGGCGGTCGAGACGAGGCGCTCGATGTGCTCCAGACGACCTACCTGCGAGTCCTCGAGGGCCGAGCGCGCTTCGGGGGGCGCTCGAGCCTGAAGACTTGGCTCTTTGGCGTGATCCGGAAGGTTGCCGACGAACGCCGCCGGCGCGAGCGATGGAGGAGGGTGCTCCTGCTGCGCTGGTGGGAGGGCCGGCCGCGGAGCCACGAGGACGGGCCGGAGGAGGGCGCCCTCGGAGTGGAACGGGCTGCACGGATCCGCGCCGCCCTCGCCGCGCTGAGCCCCCGCCAGCGCGAGGTGCTCGAGCTCGTCTTCTATCAGGACGTGAGCGTCCGGGATGCGGGGGCGATCCTCGGAATCTCCGAGGGATCCGCGATCACCCACTACGCCCGAGGGAAGAGGGAGCTCGCGCGGCGGCTCGATGCGGAGAGACTGCGATGAAGACGGACCGGGACGAAGAGGGCTTCCTCCGGAGAACTCTCGAGGAGATCCGCGCGCGGGAGGGGCCGCCTCCTCCCTTCGTGGAGGTGGTCGAGAGCGGACGCCGGGCGCGGGCCTCGCGGCGCAGGCGCCTCGCGGTGGCCGCGGCACTCCTCCTCGGAGCGATCGCGGCGAGCCTCCCCCTGGTGACGCGGGGTGGGCCGCCGCCCTCGCCTTCCCTCCCCCCCCCCACCGGAGGCGGACCGGGGGAGCCCGCCTATCGGGCGAGCGCGCGCCTTCTCACTGCGTGCCTGAGGCCGACGATCGTGGCGGAGCCCCTCTACCCGGACCCGGGCGACGCGCGCCGGAGCGTCGCCCCCGCTCTCCCCTGCTGGTCCTACGGACGTCGCCTCCTCCTCGGATCGGAGTGAACCATGCGGTCCACCGGACTCCCCGCGTTCCTCGCCAAGCTCCTCCTCGCCCCCGCGATGGCGCAGGAGGCCCTCTCCCCCCTCGATGCGCGTCTCGAGAGGGCGCTCCGCGACCTCGAGACGAGGGACCGTTCCATGTTCGATTCGGTCCGGCGCGCCCTCGCCCGCGATCCCGAGGGCGCACGCAAGGTCCTCTCCCATCACGCCCGCTACCTCGAGGACCTCGCATCGGCCGCCGGATCCAATCCCGCGCGCCACGAGAAGCTCCTCGAGCAGGAGGCGATGGAGAGGAAGGTCCGGGACCTCCTCCGGCGGTTCCACGAGACCGGGGAGGAAACGGCTGAACGGGCGACCGCCCTCGCCGCGCTCCGAGCCGAGATGGTCGCCTGGTTCGAGGTGCGGCAGTCGCTCCGCGCGACGCAGATCGAGGAGCTCGCCGCACGGCACGCGGAACAGAGGACCGCGCTGGAGGCCTCGAGCGACCCGGAGCAGGCCCGCCGCACTTGGCTCGAGCGGATCGCGCGGGGCAGCCCGTCCGAGACCGAGCCGACGGAGCTCGAGGCGCTCGCCCCCGCGATCGTGCAGGCGATCCTCCGCCGCAACCCGGAGGCGGGGGAGCACCTCGCGCGGCTCTCGCAGGAGTCCCCGGCCGAGTTTCGCGAGAATCTCCGGAGGATCGTCGCGGACAATCCGGAGTTCCTCGAGGAGGCCCGGCGCTCCGCCCCCGCCGGCAGGCTCGCGCTCGAGTCGTCGCTCCGCGGGACGATCCTGGCCGCCGCGCGCCTCGTGCGCCCGTTCATCGACACCGACGGCTCGCCTTCGATCCCGGAGGAGCGGCGCTCGGAGGTCGAGGCCGCCGTGCAGGCGATCGTCGAGGCGGAGCGCGCCGTCGTGCGCTCGAACCTAGCGGAGGTCGAGAGGGGGCTCGAGCGAGGCCGGGCCGTCCTCGAGTTCCGGCGCGAACGCAAGGACCTCCTCGTCGACCTGCAGCTCGCCCGGATGACGGGAGGATTCGAGGAGCGTTACGGGTGGTGAGGTCTCAGCGATCGCGGCGCCCGGAGACCGGCGCCTCGTCTCGTCTATCCCGGGAGTACGGGCGCGTGGAGGGAGGGGCGCTCGGCCGGTCGTCGTTCCTCCGCGCCGTCGCGGTCGCGCGCTCCGGCTCGGCCTGCTCCCCCGCGTGGACGACCAGGGTCACGCCGCCGATGGTCCGCCGGTCGCCCGCCTTGAGGATCTCCTCGCGGCCCGTCGGGACGTCCTTCAAGCGCACGCGCCCCCCCTCGAGCGTGAAGCGGTAGGCGACCGGAGGCGCTCCCGCGGCGTAGACGGTGCAGGCCCGCGCGTCGCTCCCGACGCTCACCGGCTGGGACCCGAGCGAGACGGTGCTCGACTCGTTCCGCCCGTAGACGACCTCGAGCCAACCCTGGCGGAACACCGCCTCGACGAGCGCGATCATCATGCCGATCGCGAGCCCGACGGTCCCCGCGCCGATCAGCCGGCCCGCGAAGTCCCCGACCTCGGGCGACGCGGAGAGGAATCCGAGCGCGCCCGCGGCCCCGCCGAAGGCCCCGCCCGCGAGTCCGCGAAGGCGACGGAGGTTCGGCACGACGTAGGACATCCCGAGCCCGGTCAACCCGCCGAGGAGGACCCATCCGCCGATCCGCCCCACGAGGTGGAGCGTCTGGTCGTCGGGAACGGAGGCGTAGAGGAGCTGGCCGACGACCCCGGCGGCAAGGCCCGAGACGAGGCCGCCGATCAGGAGCCCCAGTTGACCGGTCCGGAAGGCGCCGCGACGGAGGTAGCGGTTCTGCGCGGCGGTGAGCGCCGCCGCGAGGCCGAGGGCGAGGAGGGCCGTCCAACCTCCGGCCCGCGCGAGGCTCTCCTCGCGGCTCGCGCTCCCCGAGCTCCCCTCGAGGAGCCCCTTGTAGATGACCCCCTGGGCCTTCTCGAAGGCGGTCCCGAAGTCCCCCTGCGCGACCTGGAAGCGCAGGCGCGGGTCCCCCGTCAGCTGGTCGAGGTAGTCCGCCGAGGCGTCGAAGGTGGCGACGGCGACGATCGAGATACCCTGCGCGCGGATCGACTCCGCGATCCGGCGGGTGCGGTCCCGCGAGTCGGGGTTGCCGTCCGTGAAGACGAAGACGTAGCGCTTCCCCTCGACCCGCGTGAATTCCTGTTCGGCGGCGGCGAGCCCACGGTCCATCGCCGTGCTGAAGCCGATGTCCAGTCCCGCGATCGCCCGCTCGAGCTCGGCGACGTCGGTCGTCGCCCGTGCGACCGGCCGCGCGTCGGAGTCGAAGCCGACGACGGAGATCGGCCCCCGGGAGGCGTTCTCCCGGACGAACCGGGTCGCCGCGGCCTTCACCTCCTCGAGCTTCCCCCGCCTCATGCTCCCCGAGCAGTCGAGGAGGAGGCAGACCTCGACGGACTCCTGGGGGGCGACCCGGAAGAGGAACTCCCCCGGGAGCGCGCCCGCGACCGCGCCCGCGAGGCCCGCGATCCCGAAGAGGAGCGCCTTCCAGACGTCGGCCGGCCGGATCCGCATGACCGCCCTCCCTGCTTCTCCGCCTTCGCGAGTCGGTTCCGATCCCCTTCGAGGAGGGATCCGGCGAGCCTCAGGCCGCCCGTCCGGTCGAAGGGGAGCGGTGGGCTTTTCGGGTCCCCCCCTCCTCCGGGTTGAGGGGTCTGGGGGGACAGTTCTCGGGCCCCCGGCGAAACGGAGCCGCGGGGCCCGGGTTTGGGCGGGGTCCTCGCCCCGACTCTCCCGCGGACGGCCCGGTCGTCAGGGGACGGTGATCGTCAGCGCGGAGGTGGCCGAGAAGGTGCCGTTGCCGCTCCCCGGGTCGAGGACCGCCCACTGGAGGTGGATCTGGCCGCCAGAGAGCCCCGGGACGGGAGGGACGGAGAGGGCGAGGAGTCGGAATCCCTCCCCCGCCGCACCCGGCGGTCCCCCGAGGCCGACCGGCAGAGGGAAGGCCGTGATCACGCCGGCGAGATGGAGGGTGCACCCGAGGACGGGAAGTCCGACCGGGTCGGGGAGCGAGCCGAGGAAGAGGAGCGCCGTGGCGCCGCCCCGGCCGCGCGCGATCGAGATGCCGAAGTCGACGTTCCCGGGAGCGGGAGACCCGCCGTAGGTGGCAATGGTAGGAACGGCGCCTCCGGTCCCCGAGCAACCGGTTCCGAACGGCGTCGCGGCCGCCGGGAGCCCGATGAGAGAGAGGATGCGCACCCGGCCCGCGTCGCCGAGTCCCCCCGGGTCGGCGAAGGGAGAGGCGAAGAGGAGATCGGGGACGCCGTCGCCCGTCGCGTCCCCGACGGGCGCGACGCTCAGCGCGATCCCCTCCCCGCTCGCCGTGCCTCCCACGGAAAGGAGAGGGGCGCCGCTCGCGCCGGAGAAGATCCGCGCGAAGCCGGGCGAGACGGTCCCGGGGGATCCAATTCCGGGGGAGCCGAGGACGAAGTCCGGAACCCCGTCGCCGTCGAGGTCGCGTCCGCCCCCGACCGAGGACCCGAGCCGCTCGCCCGGCGTTTGCCCGACGAAGACGACGAGGGGCGCTCCGCTCGCGCCGGAGAAGACCCCCGCCGCGCCGACCGGAGGCGACCCGGGGACGGAGATCCCCGGGGCGCCGACGACGAGGTCGGCGAGCCCGTCGCCGTCGACGTCTCCCGCCGCGGCGACCGCGGTCCCGAACTGGGCGCCGATGAGGACCCCTTCGATCTGGTAGAGCGGGGCGCCCCCGGCGCCGGAGAGGACGCGGACGTGCCCCTCCCCTTGCGAGACGAAGGGGGGCGCGCCGACCTCGGGCGCCCCGACGGCGACGTCCGGGACGCCGTCCCCGTTGACGTCGCCGAGGCCGGCGATGGCGGTCCCCATCCGCGCGGCCGCCCCGGTCCCGGAGTAGGTGGCGAGGACCGCGCCCGTGCTTCCCGAGAAGGCCCTCGCGTAGCCGGCCGAGAGACCCTGGGGTTGGGGAGCTCCGACCACGAGGTCGGGCACCCCGTCGCCGGTGAGGTCCCCGACGCCGGCGATCGCGGAGCCGAACCGGTCCCCGGGCATCGTTCCCAGGAGGACGAGGAAGCTCGTGCCGGTGCCGGAAGAATAGACGCGGACTTGGCCCGACGAGAGGGACTCGCCCGGCGATCCGACCGCGATGTCGGGCACGCCGTCCCCGTCGACGTCCCCGAGGCCCGCGACCGCGGTCCCGAGCACGGCGGAGGCGACCGACCCGTCGATCGAGAGGAGGACCGTCCCGCTCGCTCCCGAGTGGAGCGTCGCCCGGCCGGCGTCGGGGACGAGGGCGACGTCCGCGTTCGGGGCTCCGACGAGGATGTCCTCGAGCCCGTCGCCGTCGACGTCCCCGACGCCCGCGGCGGCCCAGCCGAACTGATCGCCGACGTTCTGCCCGAGGAAGGTGAAGAGCGCCGCCCCGTTCGCGCCGGAGTGGACGCGGGCGATGCCCCCCGTCGCGAAGGGGCCGGGCTCCCCCGCGGCGAAGTCCGGAAGCCCATCCCCGTTCACGTCGCCGAGGCTCGCGACGGAGGTGCCGAGGACGCCGGCGTAGTTCGTCCCGAGGACGCTGAAGAGGGGCGCTCCCCCGGCTCCCGAGAGGACCTGGACTCTCCCCGCCGCCACGGTCGAGAACGCGCCCACGGCCCCTGGAGCGCCGACGAGGAGGTCGGGGACCGTGTCCCCGCTCAGGTCGCCCGCTCCGGAGACCGACGCGCCGAACTTCTCGGAGAACCCCGTCCCGCCCACGGTGAAGAGGAGGGCTCCGGTCGCGCCGGAGAAGAGGCTCGCGTAGCCGTTGCCGCCGGAGGGCTCGCTCGCGCCCGCGAAGAGGTCGGGGACGCCGTCGCCGCTCACGTCGCCGACGCCGGCGACGGAGGTCCCGAACTCGTCCGCGGGGCCGGCGCCCGGGAACTGGAAGAGGATCGACCCGTCCGCGCCGGAGAGGCATCGCACGACCCCCGCGTTCGTCGCGCCGTTGGGATCGGCGCCGCGCGCGCCGGCGAGGAGGTCGGGGATCCCGTCCCCCGAGACGTCCCCGGGACCCGCGACGGAGGCGCCGAGGTACTCCGCCATCCCCGAGCCGATCACGAGGAGGACCGGGGCGCCGGTCGCGCCGGAGAGGACCTCGACCCGGCCGGCGTCGAAGGCCGCGCCGTTGTCGCCGTAGAGGACGCCGACGGCCGGGTCCTCGATCCCGTCCCCGTCGAGGTCGCCCACGCGCGCGACCGCGCTGCCGAGGAAGTCGAAGGGGAGGGTCCCGTCCCGGCTCCAGAGGGGGACCCCGGTCGCCCCGGAGTAGGCGGTCGCCCGCCCGGCGGCGGTGACGCCTCCCGCGGAGGACTGGAGGATCCCGACGATCACGTCCCCCTGCCCGTCGCCGTCGAGGTCCCCCGTCCCGGAGACGGAATAGCCGAACAGGTCGTTCTGCACGTTCGAGGCGAACGCGCGCAGCAGAGCCCCCGTCGCGCCCGAGTGGATCCGGGCCCGGCCGAAGCCGTCGAACGCGCTCGGGGCCCCGATGATCACGTCCGGGACGCCGTCGCCGTCGACGTCCCCCGCGGCCGCCACGGAGTTCCCGCCGACGAACGTCGCCCCGGCGACGCCGTCGAGCTCGAGCACGAGGTAACCCTGACCGGAGGCGGTGCCGGTGAGGAGTAGGGAACCGAAGGTGAGGAGCGTGCCTTGAATCCCGCGCATCGCCGCGTACCTCGCTCCCGGAAGCGCGGGGGATGCTACTCCGGGCTCCTCGTCCCCGGCAAGGCGCCTCTCCTCGCGGGGTCAGTCGATCTCGTAGACGCGGATCGACCGCGGCGCCATCGAGACCGGCTGGGAGAGGCTCGCCGTGAACTGCTGGAGGAAGGTGGTCGCCGTCGGCTCGAGGAGGGTGACGTCGTGGGGAAGGGCGGGGTCGAGCCCGTAGGCGGAAGATTCGACGGCGAGGGTGAAGGTCACCGGCGCGGCGGTGTGGTTCGTCAGCACGATCCCGACATCCCCGCTCCCGTCGCTCGCCCCCCAGACGGAGGCGAGGACCGCGGGAGCGTCGATCGAGTACGAGATCCCCGGCCCGCTGAACACGGCGTTGTACGTCCTCGTCGTCGAGGGGACCCCGGCGAGCGCGAGGGGGCGCAGCCGCTGCCCGTACGTGAGGTACTTCCGGCCGTAGTCGGTCTTCTTGACGGCGATCGCCTCGTTCAGGAAGGCGGCGTACGAGACGATCGACTGCGCGATCCCCGGCACCCCCGCCAGAGGGGAGCCGGGGGCGAGGAGCTGGTGGTTCGCCCAGCCGGTCGAGAGGAGCGGATCGACGGCGTTCAGCCGCCGCCCCTCGTCGATGCCCCACGCCAGGGCGAAGTGGATGTCCTCGAAGTCGTTGTAGGCGCCCGCGAGGTTCCACCAGTCGGCGAGCTCGTTCGCCGTGAGCATCAGGGAGTAGTCGTGGACGAGGGTCGACTGGAGCGGGATCCGCGTCTCCTCGGCCGCGAAGGCCGGCGCGACGAAGAGCGGCGGCGCGAAGGCGTAGCCGGACCCGGTCGCGTCGCAGGCCCGGATGTAGGCCTCGGCGGAGGCCTCGTGCGTGGTCACGAAGTCCGGCTCGACCGCCCGCGCCGCGGCCCTCGCCTGCTGCATGACCGACACGACGCTGTCATAGAGCCAGTCCCCCCCCTGCCCGAGCGGGTGGCCGTGCGCGGGCTCGTAGCACACGTCGCCGAAGTAGGGGTTGTCGTAGAAGAAGTGGACCGCGCCGGTCGGCAGGAGGCGATTGAGGACGAAGTCGTCGATCGAGCAGGCGGCGAACGGGGTGGAGGGATCGAGGTGGGTCCCCCCCGTCGGGTCGAAGGGGTCGGGGCTCCCGTTGACCAGCCTCGCCCCGTTCGCGGCGGGGCTCCCGCAGGGCGAGGGGGGCGCCCCCGGGGCGTAGCTGAAGGAGAGGACCCGTCCGCCCGAGTAGATCCCCTGGCTCCGCAGCGCGCCGAAGAGGGCCCCGATCCCGGGGAGCGGATCGAAGTAGCCGTGCGTCCCGGGCACGTACCATCCCCAGTGGAAGAGGAGGTAGTCCTCGTTCTGGAGCCCCTCGTAGGCGCGGACCCCCTGCCACCGGTTCACGGTCTCGGCGACGACGCTCGGGTCCGCGAGGTTCGCGGGGACGTACCCGGCGTTCGTCGCGACGAGCTCCTTCGCCCACTGCGGCACGTCCGTCCGCGCGAGGAGCTTCCCCTGCTGGAGGATCGGCTGGGTCTCAGCCCAGGAGCGGTAGATCTGCGCCGCGTCCCACCAGTCCCCGTCGAAGACCCCCATCGCGACCGGATAGGGGCTCGCCCACCGCGTGCCGCCCGTCGAGACGCTCGAGTCCTCCGGGTACCAGGCGGTCTGCACCTCGTATCGGTTCCCGTAGCCGAAGAGGCTCGTGAACTTCGCGTGCGTCGCCTCGCCGTCGTGGGTGGCGTAGTAGACGCCGTGCCCGTCGGCCGCGTAGTAGGGGAGGAGCTGGAAGTGCTGCCAGTTCGTGAACGGGACCTGGTACCCCGCGCTCGCGGTCGGCGCGGCGGCCAGGCTCGCCTGGGGGTTGCGGACGAGCCGCCCGGTCGCCGGGACGACGAGATAGGCGTCCTGCGCCTCCTGCGCGAAGCCGTGGATCAGGCTCGCGTACCAGAGCGCCCACCCGGTCATGTGGTTCTCGACCTCGAGGTTCCACCGGGTGATCGGATTGCCCGCGTCCATCTCGACGCGGAGCGTCAGGTGGAAGAAGTTGCTCGCGTCGGCCGCGACCGGACGGCAGTGGTACCAGCGGATCGTCAGCGTGGTCGTGCCCCCCGCGGTCGAGACGGAGTGGGTCACGGGCCCGAGGGCGTCGTCGGGGCGGACCTGGAGGGCGACGGGGAACACGCCCGCGACCTGGGGCACCGGGAGCTGGCGCACGCCGACCTCCCAGAGCCTCGCCGGCGGGGTGTCGTTCACGAAGACGTGGGATCCGCCGGCGATCTTCACGAGCCGGTCGAACGAGACCCGGTTCAGGGCCCGGGTGAACTCGAGGCGAAGGAGGCCGTTGTCGAGGAAGAAGGAGACGGGCGCCCCCTTCGCGGAGACCGGGAGGAGGGTGGGCGCGCCGCCGCCCGCCGGACCCGCCGCCGCGTGTCTCGCCCGTTGCGCGGCAGCAGGAGGAGCGAGGAGGAGAGCGGCCGCGAGGAGCGGGAGGCGCCACCCTCCTGCCGGCGCTCGGGGAGCGAAGCGTTCGGCCGAACTCATGGCGGGGGACCTCCGGACCGCCCTAGGTCGTAAGCCCCCCCGTCGCGGAGGGCAAGGGCGCACCGGCGGATCGGAGGGCTCCTCGATAGGATCGGGGCACTCCGCCTCGCAGGGAGCGCCGACATGGCCAGGAACAATCGCCTCGACGGTGGAACCCCGGTCGCGATCGCCCTCTTCCTCGCGGGGTGCTGGAGGGCCCCGGCCGCGTTCGAGGAGACCGCCGGGGTCGGGAAGGAGACGGCGATCCGGGAGGAGGTCCTCGCCCTCGACCTCCGGGAGGGGGAGGCCTTCGAGTTCTCCGGCAAGACCGCCTCGCTCGATCTCGAGGCGTCCGCCGGAGCGAGGCCCGAGGTCCGCGCGACCTTCACCGCGGGCGCCCCGGATCGCGCGACGGCCGAGGCGGTGCTCGCCCGCTACTCCCTCGCGGCGGAGCGCACCGGCGGCGGGCTCGTCCTGCGGGTCGTCGGAGAGCCCCTCGAGGTCGAGGGCTCGCGCCGGCGCCTCGCCGCGCGCGTCGCGTGCGTGGTGAAGGCGCCCGCGGGCATCTCGCTGCGCGCGCGGACGGAGTCGGGGGGGATCGACGCGCGGGGCTCGCTCGGGGCCTGCGACGCGCGATCCTCCTTCGGCGCCCTGAGGATCGAGGGGAGCCGCGGGGGCGTCCACGCCGAGACGAGCTCGGGGGCCGTCGCGGTCGAGGGCGCGCGGGGCGGGCCCGCCGTGGCGAGGAGCGACTTCGGCGGCGTCTCGGTGAGGGACGTCGAGGCGGACCGCGTCGAGGCCGTGAGCCGGTCCGGCGCCGTCGACGTCGCGGACGCTCGCGCGACCCGGATCGAGGTCGAGTCGGGATTCGGCGCTCTGCGGATCGCCCGCGTCTCGGGGGAGATCGCCGCGAAGACCTCCTCCGGCTCGGTCGAGCTCGAGGAGGCGGGCGAGGGGACCGTGGACCTCTCCTCGGGGTTCGGAGCCGTCGCGGTGCGGGGCGCCTCCGGCGCGCTGCGCGCGAAGAGCAAGTCGGGCGCGGTGACCGTCGAGGGCTTCCGCGGGGAGCTCGACGCCGAGAGCGGCTTCGGCTCGGTGAGCCTTCACGGTGCCTTCACGAAGGTCCGGGCCTCCAGCGGCTCGGGCCGGGTCGAGGTCCGGGCGCAGCCGGGGAGCGCGGCCGCGTCGGGATGGAGCCTCGAGTCGGGGTTCGGGAGCCTCCTCCTCGAGGTCCCCGACGACTTCGCCTGCCGGCTGGAGGCGAGGACCGACTTCGGCTCCGTCGAGTGTGGCGTCCCGGTGGCGAGGGAGGCCGGCTCGACGTCGCGCAGGAACGAGATCGTCGGCACGATGAACGGGGGCGGAGCGACGGTGACGATCGGGGCGAAGAGCGGCTCGATCGCGGTGAGGCGGCGCTCGCTCTAGGAATCCGGTAACACCGCCTTGGCGGGCGCCCCCTTGGCGCGGGCGGCCTCCGAACGTAGCTTAAGACCTGTCCACCGGGCGGTGGGAGGGCGCGCCGAGCGCGCGTTGCGAGCAGAGAGACCGCCCGGCCTCCGGTCGACCGGGGATCCCGCCGACCGATCCGCGGAAGGGCGCGGGTCGCTCTTTTCGCCTCGTCGAGCGGGCGCGCGGTTTCCCACGACTCGCCCCCGACGAACCGGAACCCTCCCTCGACTGGAGAGTCCCATGCGTCCTGTCCCCCCGCTGCTCCGCCTCCCCCTCGCGCTCCTCCTTCTCGGCCCGCTCGCCGGCGCGGCCCGCGCGCAGAACCTCGAGATCCACTACATCAACGTCGGCTGGGGCGGCGCCGTGTTCGTGAAGGGGCCGAACGGGAAGACGCTCCTCCTCGAGGCTGGCCACAACGGCCACGGGACGGCCCACGTCGTCCCCTACCTCCAGTCGATCGGGATCCCCCCCTCGGCGGGCCTCGACTACATGATCCTCGGGCACCGCCACTGCGACCACGTCGGGGGGATGGACGAGGTGATCCAGGCCGGCTACGACGTCCACGTCGCGAACTACGACAACGGCTCCTCCTCGACCCCCTCGTGCTGGGACGACTGGGTCGACGCGGCGGCGACGACGACCGCGGGCGCACCGGTGCCGATGCCCGTCGGCACGCAGATCGACCTCGGCAACGGGGCGATGGTCACCTGCATCCTCCGCAACGGGGCCCTCCTCGGTGGGACGGCGATCTCCGTGGACACGGAGAACGACCGGTCGATCGCCCTCCTCGTCCAGTACGGCGGCTTCGACTACCTCTGGGCGAGCGACCTCGGCGGGGGGGAGGACGACAACTGGTGCACGGGCCGGTCCTCGTCCCAGGACGACCTCGAGACCCCGATGATCCAGGCGATCTCCCCCGGCGGGGCCGCCCCGATGATCGCCGCGGGAGGGATCGACGTCCTCCACGTCAACCACCACGGGGCCGAGTCGAGCACGAACTCGACCTACATGAACCTGACGCAGCCGACCGTCGCGGCGATCTCCGTCGGGGCCGGCCAGCAGTCGGACTACCACCGGCCGCGCAGGGACGTCGTCGAGGATGTCCTCCTCGCCCAGGCCACGGCGTGCGTCAGCGCCCCCCCCGCCCTCGTCCTCCAGACGGAGGAGGGGAACCCGACCGGGTCCAACACGAGCTTCGCGGGCTTCTGCGTCGGGAACTTCGTGTTCACGACGGACGGGGTGACCGAGTTCACGGTGTCGGCGGACGGCCTCGTGACCGTGGGCCCCGACGAGCGGGTCGCCGCCCAGCTCCCGCGCACCTACGCGCTCGACAACGTCGCCGGCCCCCCGCCGCCTCCCCCCCCCACCGACACGACCCCGCCGGTCCTCTCGGAGGTCGCGGCGAGCAACGTCTTCGCGAAGACGGCCACGGTCTCCTGGACGACGAACGAGGCGTCCACCTCGCTCCTCCAGTACGGCAAGACGACGAGCTACGGGAAGACGAAGTCGGACTCCGACCTCGAGACGAGCCACTCCTTCAACCTCTCGAGCCTCTCGGCCGACACGACCTACCACTACCGCGTGCGGTCGACCGACCCCTACGGAAACGAGTCGGTCGGCGCCGACCAGACCTTCCACACCGGGACGCTCGAGACCTTCACCCCCTCGGTCGTGACGGTCCTCGAGGGGACGGCGCTCTCCGGGGCCGTCGCGGAGCTCGCCTCGGACGACAACGTCTACTTCGTCGTCCAGTCGACGGCGATCGAGCCGCGGGTGACCGACTGGTGGGGCGAGATCACCTCGAGCCAGGCGCCCGCCTCGATGGCGAAGCTCTCGGTGAGCTACAAGGGGAAGTACTCCCTCTCCGTGAACCAGAAGATGCACCTCTGGGACTGGGCGGCGTCGGCCTGGACGCAGATCAGCTCGAAGACCATCGCCACGTCGGAGAAGTCGGTGACGGTCGACCCCGTCCCCTTCGCCTCCTTCGTCTCCCCCACCGGGCAGATCCGCCTCCGGGTCCTCGGGACGGGGGGGAGCCTCGACTTCTTCGCCTCGACCGACCGGATCCGGTTCACGATCGAGACGGCCGGGACGACCCCGTAGCGCGACGCGCGGAGGTCGCCGGAGGGCCCGGCAGGCGTCCGTTTTTTGCAACGGCGCGCCCCGGGGGTAGATTCCTCCAGGCCCATCGGACGGAGAGAGTCGCGGAACGATCGCGGGAGGCGCGGCCCAGGGCCTCCCCCCCCCCGAGCGCCCGAGCGGCTCCTCTTCCGTTCCCGGCGCCCCCTGCGTTCGACGTCCGCCTCCACTCCCTTCCGTCCACCCTGATCTCCCCCGCCATGCCGACCCCTCGGCCGCGCCTCGCGCTCCCGCCGTTCCTCCTCGGCCTCCTCGGCCTCCTCGCCGGCGCCGCCGGCGCCCAGGACCTCGAGATCCACTACATCAACGTCGGGCGCGGAGGCGCCGTGCTGGTCAAGGGACCGGACGGGACGACGGTCCTCCTCGAGGGGGGGAAGAGCGGCCAGGGCGAGGGGGTCGTCGTCCCCTACCTCCAGTCGATCGGGATCCCCCCGGCGGCGGGCCTCGACTACATGATCCTCGGCCACCGCCACTCCGACCACAGCGGCGGGATGGAGGAGGTGATCGAGGCGGGCTACGACGTCCACCTCGGCAACTTCGACAACGGCTCGCCGGCCACGAACTCCTCCTTCATCAGCTGGGCGGAGGAGGCGGAGGGAACGACGGGGGGGGCCCCCGTGCCGATGCCGATCGGCATGCAGATCCCCCTCGGGAACGGCGCGACGATGACCTGCGTGGCCCGCAACGGGAGCGTGATCGGCGGGGCCTCGGTCTTCGTAGACTCCGAGAACGACCGCTCCCTCGCCCTCCTCGTCCAGTACGGCGGATTCGACTGGCTGTGGGCGAGCGACCTGACCGGGGGGGACCTCGACGAGGACTGCACGGAGCGGTCGGTCTTCTCGGCCGACATGGAGACCCCGCTCGTCCAGGCGATCTCCCCGGGCGGCGCGAGCCCGATGATCTCCGAGGGGGGGATCGACGTCCTCCACTGCAACCAGCACGGGGGGGAGGCGAGCACGAACGCGAACTGGATGAACACCTCCCGCCCCGCGGTCGCCGTGATCTCGACCGGGGCGGGGCAGAGCCTCACCGACGAGCGGCCGAGGAAGGACGTCGTCGAGAACGTCCTCCTCGCCGGGGCGCCGTGCATCACCGTCCCCGCCGCCCTCGTCCTCCAGACCGAGGAGGGGTACCCGGCGGGGCTGAGGACGAGCACCGCGGGCTTCTGCGTCGGGAACCTCGTGATCGCGACGGACGGGCTCGCCACCTTCACGGTCTCCGCGGACGGGCAGGTGACCGTCGGCCCCGACGAGAGGGCCGCGGCCGGGCTACCGCGGACCTTCCCGCTCGACGACGTCGAGCAGCCCCCCGACCTCACCCCTCCGGTCCTCTCGGGCGCGCAGGCGCTCGCCATCACCACGACCGGGGCGACCATCTCCTGGACGACCGACGAGACCTCCGACTCGGTGGTCGAGGTCGGCCCCACGAGCGGCTACGGCGAGACGGCGACGAGGAGCGCCCTCGTGACGGCCCACGGCGTCGAGATCTCCGGGCTCTCGCCGGACACCGTCTACCACTACCGCGTCGCCTCGACCGACGCCTCGGGGAACACGACGGTCGACGTCGACCGCTCCTTCCGGACGGCGGTCAGCACGAACCACCACCCCTCGGCCGCGACGATCCTCGAGGGGACCCTCGCCTCGGACTCGGTCTCGAGCCTCTCCTCCGACAACAACGTCTTCTACGTCGTCGCCTCGACGACGGAGGGGACGCGCAGGACCGACTGGTACGCGACCACGGTCCTCCCCCAGGCCCCGGCGTCGATCGCGAGGGTCACCGTGCGGGTCGCGAGCAAGTACTCGACCAGCGTGAACCAGAAGCTCTTCCTCTGGAACTGGGCTGCCTCGGCCTGGGTGCAGATCCAGTCGAGGACGATCGGGCGGGCGGAGAAGGCCGTGACCGTCGCGATCGACGTCCCGGCTCCCTACGTCTCCGCGACGGGGGAGACCCGCCTCCGGGTCCTCGGGACGGGCGGGAGCGCCGACTTCGACGCCTCGACCGACCGCGTCCGGCTCGTCGTCGAGGCGGGCGGCGCGAACCTTTAGCGGCGGGTCCCTCGGGGCCGCCCCGCGACGGGCGGCCCCGCTTCGTTTCCCGAGCGCGCGCGACTCCTCTTTGCACAAACGCTCGGATTCGCGAGCGCCGGAAGGGCCCGAAAGGAATCCCCTTTTGACGGATGCGTCCCATGGCGTAGAATCTGGGCAGTCCCGCGGAGGCGGAAGGTGTCTCGCTCCGCCTCCGTCCTTCACCCGAAACTCATCCCGGTCCCGCTCTTCCCTTGTCCACGGCGGACACTATTTTCCGTCGCGCGCGGCTCCCCCTCCGCGCGGTCCCGGTCCCTTCCGTCTCGGTCCACTCGCGCTTCTCCCCCGAAAGGAGCGACTCGTGTCCCCGGTGAATCCCCTCCTCCGTTCCGCGCTCTCCCTGATCGTCGCCGGCCTCCTCGTCGGCCCCATCCCCGCCCAGAACCTCGAGATCCACTACATCAACGTCGGCTGGGGCGGCTCCGTCCTCGTGCGGGGGCCGAACGGCACGACGGTCCTCCTCGAAGGAGGACGGAGCGGGATGGGGGAGAACGTGATCGTCCCCTACCTCACGTCGATCGGGATCCCCCCCTCGGCGGGCCTCGACTACATGATCCTCGGGCACAAGCACTCCGACCACTCGGGCGGCCTCGACGAGATCATCGAGGCGGGCTACGACGTCCACGTCGCGAACTACTACAACGGCTCCTCGTACGACAGCTCGAGCTTCGACTCCTGGGCCTCCGACGCGCAGACGACGACGGCCGGGGCCCCCGTCCCGATGCCGATCGGGACGGTGATCCCCCTCGGCAACGGGGCGACGATGACCTGCGTCGCCCGGATGGGGCAGCTGATCGGCGGCGGGTCGGTCTTCGTCGACTCCGAGAACGACCGCTCGCTCGCCCTCCTGGTCCAGCACGGCGGGTTCGACTTCCTCTGGGCGAGCGACCTCACGGGAGGCGAGGACGACCAGGACTGCACCGGCCGGTCGAACTCCTCGGCCGACGTCGAGACCCCCCTGATCCAGGCGATCTCCCCGGGCGGCGCGAGCCCGATGATCACCGCGGGCGGGATCGACGTCCTCCACGTGAACCACCACGGGTCCGAGACGAGCATGAACTCGAACTACATGAACCTCGCCCGGCCGGCGGTCGCGCTGATCTCGATCGGCGCCGGCCAGACCGACGCCATGCGGCCGAGGAAGGACGTCGTCGAGAGCGTGCTGCTCGCGCAGGCCCCGTGCGTGACCGTCCCCCCCGCCCTCGTCCTCCAGAGCGAGGAGGGCTACCTGTCCGGATCGGAGACGAGCTTCGCCGGCTACTGCGTCGGGAACATCCTGGTCTCGACGGACGGCGTGAGCACCTTCACCGTCTCCGCGGACGGGGCCGTGACGGTCGGCCCGGACGAGCGCGCCGCCGCGGGGCTGCCGGTGACCCTCCCGTTCGACGACGTCGCCGGGCCCCCCGACACGGATCCCCCGGTCCTCTCCCCCGCGCAGGTGATCGCCGTCGCGGGGACCTCGGCCACGATCGCCTGGACGAGCGACGAGAACTCCACCTCGATCGTCCGGTACGGCCCGACGAACCTCTACGGGTCGACCGCCTCGGCGGGCGGGTACGTGACGAGCCACAGCGTCACCCTCACGGGCCTCGCCCAGGGGGCCGTCTACCACTACCGCGTCGAGTCGGCGGACGGCTCGGGGAACACCGCCCTCGGCGAGGACGGGACCTTCCAGACGGGGGTGAGCGCGACCTACGTGCCGACGTCGGCGCCGATCCTCCAGGGAAGCCTCAAGTCGGGGACCTACGCGAAGCTCGCGACGAACAACGGGAGCTACCTCCGCGTGAGCTCGACGACGAGCGGGACGAGGATCTCGGACTGGTACGGGAGCGTCTCCGTCCCGACGCCCCTCCCCTCGGGCGCGACCCTCACCGCGACCTACAGCGGGAAGAACTCGAAGACCGTCACGCAGACCCTCCACCTCTGGGACTGGAGCGCGTCGGCCTGGGTCCAGTTCGACTCCCGGAGCGTCGGGAGCACGGAGAAGCTCGTGACGTTCTCGACCCCCTCCGCCGCCGCGTACGTCTCCGCCACCGGCGAGATCCAACTCCGCGTCCTCGGGACGGGCGGGAGCAGCAACTTCTACGCCTCCGGGGACTTGATGCTGTTCACGGTCGAGTCCGCCGGCTCCGCGCCCTGACGATCAGGGCTCGTGGCGCAGGAGCAGCTCCCAGGCGGTCTGCTCCCGGCCGATCAGCCGCACCGCGTCCGGAACGGGCGCGGGGGCGGCGGCCGACCCCTTCGACGGAGGCGGAGACTCGACCACCTTCGTCGCCCCCCTCATCCTCAGGATCTCGTCCACGGCCCGCTTGGCCCGAGGCTCGTCGACCCGCGCCAGCTCGGCGGGGGAGTCGTCCTTGCCGACCTGGCGCATCCGGCCGAGCGCGTCCTCGAGGGGTGCACATGGCCCGCGGGACGCGACGACGTAGAAGCGCTCCTCCCCGAGGGTCTCGTCCATACGGAAGTCCCCCCTCGTCCCCCCCGAGGAAGGAGGGAGGAGGTGCGTTCGGCCCCCGGGGAACGGGTTCTCCTGGTCGTACCCGGCGTCCGTCGAGGGGAAGAGGGCGTACGTCGCCCCGCTCGAGTCGACGTTGAACACGTAGAGGTAGGCCTCCTCCGAGGGGAGGACCTCGAAGCGGAGGAGCTCCCTCGAGCGGATGGTCGACCCTTCGGTCACCGGCTCCTCCCGGGCCCCGTCCTTCGACAGGCGGAACGCCCGCACCGCGAGCCCGATCTCCCGTCCCGCCGCGAACGCCCTGTAGGCGGCGAGCCCCGCGAACGCGAGGGCTAGGACCGCCGCGGCCGCGCCGGCGTAGCGCAGGAAGCAGCGCCGCCTCGGGAGGGGAGCCGGGGGCTCCACCGGGACCGTCGCGTCCGCCCGGAACGCGAGACTCCGGGTGAGGGGCAGGACCGGGGGCCGCCGCAGGCGCACGGCCTTCCCCCGCAGGACCCCCGTCTCGTCGGGGTTGTTCGAGAGGCCCGTGAGCGCGGCGCGCATCTCCGCGGCGCTCGCGTGGCGGTCCCCGGGCTCCTTGGCAAGGGACTTGGCGATGACGTCGGCGAGCGACTCGGGGACGTCGGAGCGGACCTCCCGCAGGGGGGGAGGATCGTCGAGGAGGACGGCCTGCTGCAGCTCCTCGAATCCCGCCGCCTTGAAGGGGACCCGACCGGCGAGGCACTCGTAGAGGAGCGTCCCGAGGGCGAAGAGGTCGGTGAGCGGCGTCGCCGACCTCCCCCGCCACTGCTCGGGGGCCATGTAGTACGGGGTGCCGGCCGTCACCCCGCCGACGGTGAGATCGAAGGCCGCCCCGGTCCCCCGGGCGAGACCGAAGTCCATGAGCTTCACCCGCCCGTCGCGGGAGAGCATCACGTTGGCCGGCTTGACGTCCCGGTGGACGACCCCCGCGGCGTGGATGGCGGCGAGCGCGGAGAGGAGCGCCCGGCCCACCGCCACCGTCTCGGCGACCGAGAAGGGCGCCCCCGCGAGGGCCTCCCGGAGCGTCGTCCCCTCGATCCGCTCGAGGCTCAGGTAGGGGCTCCCGTCGACCTCCCCCAAGTCGTACACGACGACGACGTTGGGGTGGACGACGGCCGCGAGCGAGCGGGCCTCCCGGAGGAAGCGCTCCTTCGCCTGCGGCTCGGAGAACGCCTGCGGCCGGAGGAACTTGAGGGCGACCTCGCGGTCGAGGCGGGCGTCGTGCGCGAGGTAGACGACGCCGAAGGAGCCCTCCCCCAGCACTCCCCGGATCTCGTAGCGCCCGGCGAACCGGGGAGCCCCGGATCGGGCCGCCGCGCGTGCGGGCGTCGCCCTCGCGTCGTCCTTGCCGTCCACGATCGCCTCCCGGTCCCCGTCTCGGGCCGCCGGAGGGGCGAGCGTACGCGAGCCGGGGGGACTCCGCCATGTCGGGCGCGCGGACGGGGTCGCCGCCTCGGGGACCGGGGGGGCGCGACCTCTCTCGAGCCTCCTTCGGGATCCTCCGGCGGACATGGGGCCCTCCGAGGCGGCCACCGCCGGGGACTCCTTCCGGAGCCGGGAGGAGGGACGGAGCGAACGGTCTCCCTCTTACGCCCCCCCTCCTCCCCCGGAGATCCGTTCGGCCCGCCCCGGGATCCGGCTCCCCTGATCGGCACGGCCCCGCGAGGGGCAGAAAGGAACGGCTCCCATGTCCCGCACCGCGATCCTCTCCGTCCTGGCCGCCACGATCGTCCTCGTCTCATCGGCCGACGCCGCCGACCCGAAGAAGGCGGCGCCGCCGCTCGGACACAAGATCGAGCCCGTCTCGAAGGAGAAGCAGGCCCGCGAGGTCCTCGGCAAGGGCAACCTCGCCTTCGCCCCGGCGATCACCGCGAGCGGGCCCGGCGTCGACCTCGCCCCGATCGACTCCTCGACCGGGAAGCGGGGCGACGACTCCGCGCGCAAGCACAAGGCCGAGCCCACGGCGAAGCGGGCCGGCCAGGAGCTCGGCAAGGGCAACCTCGCCGTGGCCCCGGCGATGACCGCCAGCGGGCCGGGCGCCGACGTCGCCCCGCTCGAGCCCCGCGACGGCACCTCGGTCGACGTCGACCCTCAGCCTCCGACCGTCATCATCTGCTTCACCGACGCGATGCTGCAGCGCTACCTCGACTGGCTCGGGGTGGACCTCCAGACCGCCCTGCGCTACGGCCTGCTCGAGGATCCCCGCCTGATCTCGATGTTCTTCGACTTCCTCCGCCGCGGCGCGGACAAGGCCGCCCAGGCCGACGCCAAGGGGGAGGACACCTGGCTCGTCGACTTCCAGCCGACTCGCTGATCGCCGTTCGGGGGCGCGGCGAAACCCGGGCGCGAGGGCGCGTGACCCTCGCGCCCACCTGTTTTTTCAGGCGAGGCCGATCTCGACCTTCAGTTCCGTCCTCCCGGGATCCCCGAGCCAGAGGCCGGGATAGAAGCGGATCCCCCCCCCGACCAGGACGGCGCGGACCTCCTTCCCCCCCACCCGGGCTCCGAGGAGGCGCGGCTTGGACCCCTCCGGCCAGGAAAGGCCGAGGTCCGCGAGGCGGAGGAACCCCCCGACGACCTCCACGCCATGGGTGAACCGCGACCCCTCCTTGCGCTGCCAGATCGACCCCCACCCCTGCGCCCCGGTGAAGAACGCCCGGAAGTCCTCGGCCCCGATCGCGGGGGCGAAGGAGAGCCTCCCCGCCGGCCCGTCGTACCCGAACCCGCACAGCGCGAGGTAGCACCCGTAGGAGGCCATCGCGCGCGCGTAGTGGTCCCCGCACTCGACCTCGTTCCAGGGGTTGCGGCGCACGCCGTCATACCGGTCGTGGACGGCCCGGATCATCACGAGCGCCTCCTCGACCATCCCCTCCCAGATCATGTGCCCCGCGACCTGGTACTCGATCCCGGTCCAGACCTCGTCGCGGTAGCGAACCGGCTCCCCGTCCCGCCCCCCCTTCGGCCAGGTGCAGACGAAGAGCCCGGCGTCGTCCTGGCCGAGGAACCACCTCTCCGGCGGGTGGGCCCGGTTGTAGGGGCCGACAGCCGGCGCCCAGTTGTATTTCCAGACGGCGCGCAGCGCCGACCGGACCGCTTCGACGGGATAGAGGTAGCCGAGCCCGAGCTGGTGGGCCCACCCCTGGCCGAACACCTGGTCCGAGAGGCAGCCCGGCCCGTACTGCCAGGGGCCGTTCCCCTCCTGGACGAAGTACTCCCCGTCGAAGAGCCGCTCCATCGTCGCCTTCGAGCCCCGCTCGAAGATCGACCTCCACCTCGCGGCCGTCTCCTCCTCCCCCATTCGCTTCGCCATCTCCTCTCCGGCCCGCAGCGCGGCGAGGTAGAGGGAGCCGACGAAGGAGTTCGCGCTCTCGAAGTCGATGTCGTAGGTGTTGGGCTGCCGATCGCGGAGGAGCCCCTCCTCCCCTCCCTCCCGCGCGATCAGGACCTCGAGGCTCTTCTTGATCCGCGGCCAGAGACCCCGGAGGAACCAGTCGGCCCCGTACATCAAGTGCGCGCGATAGGCCTTGAGGACCGTGCCGGCCTGGCCGTCGGCGGCGTACTGGCGGTCGCCGCGGAACCCGACGAGCCCGGTCGCCTCGTCGAACGCCTCCCCGTAGTCCTGCTTCTCCCGGATCGAGCGGTCGAGGGAGGGCCAGAGGCGGGCGAGGGCGTGCTCGTAGTTCCAGACGTGGGTGCAGGTCCCCGCGCAGCAGCCGACCCCCTCCCACGCCCAGAACCTCTCGTCCGCCCACACCTGGCAGGTCTCGGTCGCCAGGATCGAGACCGGCATCCAGAGGCGCTCGAGGAGCCAGCGAGGCAGGGTGCTGTCGAAGAAGGTCCGCCGGAAGGCGTCGGTCGATCCTGGGTCGCCCTCGGCGAGGGCGCGTGCCACGGAGCGGGCGTCCGGGTACCCGATCACGTGGGGGGCCCCGTAGTGTGCGGGCAGGGACCCGATCGCGTAGAGGTTCCCGACCTCGAGGCCGGCGGTGACGCGAGAGCGGGAATGCCAGGCGACCACGAAGGTCACGACCTCCTCGCTTCCAGGCGGCAACGCGACCTCGCATTCGACCGCCCCCGCGTAGGTCTCGCCCGGGGGACTCGGCCCCTCCCGCGGCGTGCCCGTCGCGTCGAGGGCGGGGATCGCGCGGCCGCCTTCCCCGAGCGCCGCCAGGCAGAAGGTCGCCTCCGCGGCGCGGCTCCGCGCGGGCTCGTCGGCGAACTCGATCCGGTCGACGTTGACGTGCCCCCATCCCCCCTTCGCCTCGTCGACGATCGCGATCCGCGCCTTCTTGCCGGCGAGGTCCGAGACGAGCCAGGAGCGCGGCTCGAGCCTCTCGTCGTTGGTCCCTCGGGCGGTCCTCACCGCCCGCCCGTCCACGAGGAGATCCATCCGGGTCCCCGCCCCGGCGCCGCCGCCGATCCGGAAGTTCACGTACGGCCTCCGGATCGTGAACTCCGGCGAGAGGAGCCGGCCCGTCGTGTCGTCCCCGCCGAGGTAGGTGTTCACGAGCCCCTCCCCGTCGAAGCCGCGCACCGGATTCTGCCGGGGGAGCGTGCCGCGCGCGGGGGCCTTCCCCATCGCCTCCCCCTCGGCCGTCCACTCGCCGTAGTCCTCTCCGTCGAACCCGGCGAACAGCTCCGGGTCCCGGGCGGGCGGCCGCGCCTCCCCGAGCCGCGCCGCCGTCCCCATGTGGACCCCGACGAGGGTCTCCTCGGAGAAGGGGAGGTTCAGGTTCCCGCCGAAGCCGTTGCCGCGGAACCCCTCGAGCCCGCCCATCCACCCCGCGGCGTTGAGCAGGGTCCCGCGCAGCGTCGCGGTCGCCGCATCTTTCCCCGGATTCCGGAGACGGTAGCGCAGGAGGACCCCGGGGAGGATCGAGGCCCCGGCGTCGAGGGGGACCTTCGGGTTCCAGGCCTCGAGGTCGACCTCGAGGGGGAAGGCGCGCCGCGTCCGAGAGGCGAACCGCACGAACCCGAAGGGCCACTCCCCGCGGAACTCGATCGCGTCGAAGCCCGTCGCGTCGAGCCGCCGGGTCTCCTCCCGGTCCCCGACCTTCGCCGTGACGGAGAACTCGCAGAGAAGGTCCCCCGGCGACCTCGGACCTCCGAAGACGGCCCAGTGCGTGAGCGTCCCGTCCCCGGTCAGGTAGACCTGACCGCTCCCTATGCCGCCGATCGGCATGGCGACCTTCGCGAGCGACGCCCCGCGGTAGACGGTCGGCTCCCCGCGCTCGAAGAGCGAGCGGACCCACTTCGGGTCGAGCCCCTTGTCCGCGGGGATCTCCCGGTCGTCGAGCCGGCCGCCGTCCTTCTGCCCCATCCTCCGCAGCCACGGCGGGAGGACGGGGAGAACGAAGGGGACCGAGCCCGCCGCGGCGAGGAAGGTGCGGCGGTCGATCGGCTCGGCCATGGCCGAGCATGACAACCCTGGCGAGCCCCCCCTGTCCACCGGGGCCTCGCCCGCGCCGCCGGGTCAGGCGCTCAGCCTGCGCGGGCGGCGGGCGCGATTGGCGGCGCGGACCTCCGCCTTCTTCCGGGCGAGGTAGAGAGCCGTGTTCCAACCTTCCCGGGCGTCCGCGATGAACGGCATCTCCGGGCGAAAGACGTCCAGCCTCAGCTGAATCGCGAAGAGGCGGACCGTCCGGACGTCCTTTCGCCGACAGTGCAGGATGTAGACCCACCAGCGGATCGTCTCGTCGTCCGGGGAACGATAGGGTTCGACCACGACCCGGACCCCCGGGAACCGGGCCTCGATCGTGTTCGCGACGATGGCCATCCTCCGGTCCCTCGTCCGGTGGTCTCCAAGGCGCATCCGTCGACTCCGCGGCGCCATGCGTCGGCTTCTCGATCCTCCCCCCATCGAGCGAGTGCCCTCCGGTCCCCGCGGATCCCTCAGGCCGTCCCTCTCCGGAGGCGGCTCGCCATTCTCGCGGCCCGAGCCTCCCTCCTCCTCCGGTCGAGGTAGAGGGCCGTGTCCCGGTCCTCGAAGGTGTTCGTCACGAAGGGCAGGTGACGCTCGAACACGTTCACCCCCAGTTGGGAGGCGAACCGAGAGACCTCTTCGAGGTCTCGCCGGCGGCAGCGGAGGACGCTGACCCTCCAGCGGACCGCGGAGTTGCCCCAGGATTCGTAGGGGTCGACGACGACCTGGACGCCGGGAAAGCGTGCCTCGATCGTGTTCGCGAGGATGGTCAGCCGCCGGTCCTTCCTCCGGTGGTCGCGAGCTCGGACCTTGGGAGATCGCGTCGACATCCCTCACGCGATCCGCTTGCGGGGCGGACGGGTCCTGCGCGCCGCGCGGGCGTATCTCCGCATCTCCGCCACGTAGGCGGTCGTGCCCCAGGCATCCCTCGGATCGGTGATGAAGGGAATGCCGCCATCGAAGAGCTTCTTCCCCACCTCGAACGCGAACCCCGATGCCGCCCGGTGGTCCCTTCGGCGACAGTGCAGGACGTACATCCACCAGCGGACCGTCTCGTCGTCATCGGAGCGATACGGCTCCACGACGACCCGGACGCCCGGGAACCTGGCCTCGATCGTGTTGGCGAGGATGGCCATCCGCCAGTCTCTCATCCGGTGGTCTTCCGCACGAACCCTTCGACCTCGCGGCGGCATCCTTCAGGCGATCCGCCTGCGGGGGGGGCGGGACCTGCGCGTCCCGCGGGTCTCCACCTCCTTCCGGGCGAGGTAGAGAGCCGTGTTCCAACCTTCCCGGGCGTCCGCGATGAACGGCATCTCCGGGCGAAAGACGTCCAGCCCCAGCTGAATCGCGAAGAGGCGGACCGTCCGGACGTCCTTCCGCCGACAGTGCAGGATGTAGACCCACCAGCGGATCGTCTCGTCGTCCGGGGAACGATAGGGTTCGACCACGACTCGAACGCCTGGGAATCGGGCTTCGATCGTGTTCACGACGACGGCCATCCGGCGGTCCTTCACTTGGTGGCGTCCTGAACGAACCTTTCGACTTCGCGGCGGCATGACTCGACGGCCCGGTGCCCGACAGGGTCGGGATTGTAATCGGCCGTCTCGCGCAGCAATCGAATCTCCTCGTAGAGTCTCTCGTCCCCCGGCCGCCCGCGCACCTCCGCCACCCGTGCCCGGACCGTCCGGTGCCGCCACCGCTGGGTGTCTGGGACTGCCGATCCCGGCGGGACTCCCCGGCTCTCCAGGACGTGCACGCTGGCCTGGAACATGGCGTAGTAGTACCGGCTCGCGGCCGCGTCGTAGAGGCCGCGGTCGAAGAGGAGGTTCCCCGCCCTGAGGTTCTGCAGCGCCTTCGCCTTCACGGGCCCGGCCGGCGCGCGCCCCACGCCTCGGGTGTCGCGACGGCCATGAAGAAGGACGCGGAATCGGGATTCGGTTACGCGCAGAGGGGATCTTCCCCGCCCCGGCCGCGTTGCGCGCGGGAGGGGCTCTGGTAGCCTCCCCTCCCACCGGAAGGGGAGCCGCCTGCGCCAGCCTTGAAGCCGCCCTCGGGTCCGCTCCTCCTCGGCGTGGACGTCGGGACGACCTCCGCGCGCGCGGGGCTCTTCGATCTCGAGGGCCGGCTCCTCGGCTTCGGGGAGAGGCCGATCGCGCTCTTCCGGGAAGGGGCCGACCTCGCGGAGCACTCCTCGGAGGACATCTGGCGCTCCGTCCGCGCCGCGACCCGCGAGGCCCTCGCCCGCGCGAACGCGGGGGGCGAGTCCGTCGCCGGCGTCGGCTTCGACGCGACCTGCTCGCTCGTCCTCCTCGGGGAGGGGGACCGGACGCTCCCCGCGAGCCCCGGGGCCGAGCCCGACCGGAACGTCGTCGTCTGGATGGACCACCGCGCTGTCGAGGAGGCCGCGCGCATCAACGCGACCGGGCACCCCGCGCTCCGGCGCGTCGGGGGGGCGATCTCGCCGGAGATGGAGCCGCCGAAGCTCCTCTGGCTGAAGCATCGGAACCCCGAGACCTGGCGCGCGCTCGTCCACGCCTTCGACCTCGCCGACTGGCTCGCCTACCGCGCGACGGGGAACGACGCGCGGAGCCTCTGCACGACCGTCTGCAAGTGGCTCCACGACGGCCGCGACTTCGACGCCGGTTTCTTCGCCCGGATCGGCCTCGAGGACCTCCTCGAGCGCGCGCTCGCCGGCCGCCGGGTCGTCCCCCTCCTCACGGACCTCGGCCCCCTCACGGCGGAGGCGGCGGGCGGGCTCGGGCTCTCGGTCCGCGCGCGCGTCGCGACGCCGATGATCGACGCGCACGCGGGAGGGTTCGCCGTCGTCGGGATCACGCCCGAGGGGAGGAGCCGGCCCGAGTCGGTCCTCGCGCTCGTCCTCGGCACCTCCTCCTGCTTCATGGCGACCTCGAGGGAGCCGACCTTCGTCCCCGGCGTCTGGGGCCCCTACCCCGGCGCGATGATTCCGGGCACCTCCCTCGGCGAGGGGGGGCAGTCCTGGTCGGGCGCCGCGGTCGACTTCCTCCTGCGCTGCCATCCGGCCTTCCCGAGCTTCGATGCCGACGGGAAGGACCTCTACGCGACGCTCAACCGCCGCCTCGCCTCGCTCGAGGCCGAGCGCGGCCTCGACCTCGCCCGCGACGTCCACGTGCTCCCCGACCTCCACGGAAACCGCTCACCTCTCGCCGATCCCGCCGTGCGCGGCACGGTCGAGGGCTTCGACGGCGACGCCTCGGCCGACGGCCTCGTCCGCCTCTATGCCGCCGCCCTCGAGGGGGTCGCGCACGGCGCGCGGCGCGTCCTCGACGCCTTCGCGAGGGCGGGGTTCCGGATCGAGGCGCTCCACGCCTGCGGGGGCGGGACGAAAAACGAACGCCTTCTTCAAGCCCACGCCGACGTGCTCGGCCTTCCCCTCCTCCTCGCCGAGAGCCCCGAGTCGATGCCCCTCGGCGTCGCGATGGCGGCCTCCGTCGCCGCCGGCCTCTATCCCGACTTCCGCTCGGCGATGGAGGCGATGGTGCGGCCGGGCCGGAGGATCGAGCCTCGCGCGCAGGCGCGCGCCTACCACGATCGGAAGCACGAGGTCTTCCTCGACCTCTACGCCTCGCAAGAGCGCCACCGCCGCACGATGGAGGGAACCCGATGACCGCCAGCCGACCCGTCCGCGTGGGCGTCCTCACCTTCGGGGACGGACGCGACTTCCTCCAGGAGCCCCTCACCCCGATCATCGAGCAGTTCGACCGCCGCCTCGAGGGGGCGCTGCGGAGGCGCGGCTTCGAGGTCGTCTTCGGGGAGGAGGTCGTCTGGACGAACGACCTCGCGGAGAAGAACGGGAGGCGCCTCGCCGCCGCCGACGTCGACGTCGCGCTCTTCCACTACGCGGTGTGGGCCTGGCCGCAGTACTCCCGCGTGGCGGCCGGGCTCCTCCCCCGCCCCATCGTCCAGTTCTCGAACGTGAACCCCCGCTACCCGGGCCTCGTCGGGATGCTCGCGGCCTCGGGCTCCCTCGCCCAGGTCGGGATCCCCTTCCTCAAGGTCTTCGGCGACGCGGAGGACGAGGCGGTCATGGGACGTCTCGCGAGCCACCTCCGGGCGGTCGCCGCCGCGCGCCGACTCCGCGGCCAGACCTTCGGGCTCTTCGGCGGCCGCTCCCTCGGCATCGACACGGCGGTCGCCGACCCCGCCCTCTGGATGAAGCAGTTCGGCGTCGACGTCGACCACGTCGACCAGATGGAGCTGGTGCGACGCGCCGGCCTCGTCCCGAAGGAGCGTCTCGAGTCGGCCCTCGAGTGGTGCAAGGAGAACGTCGGGAAGATCGAGTGGGCGGACGGAAAGGAGGGGCGCCTCACCCCCGACCTCCTCAAGCGACAGATCGCGATGTACTTCGCCGCCAGGGACCTGTGCGCCGAGTTCGGCTACGACTTCTGCGGGATCAAGGGCCAGCGGGAACTGACGGAGCACTACGCGACGGCCGACGTCGCCGAGGCCTTCCTGAACGACCCCTACGACTTCGAGGGACCGAAGGCCCCCACCGTCTGCTCGACGGAGGCGGACATGGACGCGGCCCTCACGATGCAGGTCTTCCACCTCCTCACCGGCCAGCCCGTCCTCTTCGCCGACGTCCGCCACCACTTCGCCGACCGCTGCGTCTGGGACCTCTGCAACTCGGGCAACCACGCGACCTGGTTCGCCGCCCGGTCCGACCGGCCCAAGGAGAACCTCGCCAAGGTCTCGTTCAAGCCCCAGGGCTTCTACTTCCCCGCCGGGGGCGCGGCCGTCTACCACATCGCGGCGCCGGGCGAGGTGACCCTCGCGCGGTTCACCCGCAGCGACACCGCCCGCTACCGCCTCGCCGTCGTCCGCGGGGAGTTCGTCACCTTCGGGGCGGCCGAGGACCACCGCCTCGCGGCGATCACGCAGGACAACTGGCCCCACGCCTTCGCGCGCCTCGACTGCACGCCGGAGACCTTCGTCTCGAAGTTCCACTGCAACCACATCCACGGCACCTACGGCGACTGGCGGCCGGAGCTCCGGACCATCGCGGAGGTCCTCGGCGTCGAGTTGGTCGAGCTTGAGGATTGAAGCAACCTGGGGAGCTGGTTCCCACATTACGGAGATCGCCCCGTCTCTCACACGATCAGAGAGCTGTTCAATGAGGAGCATCCCAAGGGTCGCTCTCCCATTCTCGGAGTGAGACTCCTCCTCCTCGGGTCCTTCCTCGCAGGCTTTCTACTCGCCTGGGGGATGGAGGCCCCGGCCGGGAGCCACCAAGGGGCCGTTCTTTCCGCGCTAACCGTCGCCGCCTTCATCTCATGCGCACATCCTCTCGCGAGGCGACTTCGGGAGCGTTTCGGCCGGCTCCACTCGGGTCTGCTCTTCGCTGCACCCCTGGTCCTGGGCGCGGTTGCCGGAACGATCCTCTCTCTCCCAAGCGCCGAGGACACCGTGGGCGTTCCGGTCCTCCTGGGGCGCTCCTTCGCGGTCACGCTCCTCGCTGTCCCCTATCCGACTGTCGCCCGATGGAGCATCTGGCGACGCGGACACCGGCTACTCGCGCTCGCCCTCCTCCTCGTCGCGGGGGCCCTCCTCTCCCCGCGCGACCGCGACGGCGGAAACGTCTTCCTCTCGGTCGGCAACCAGGCCGACGTCCTGCGCCAGGTCTCCTCGAACGGCATCCTCGCCGTCGGGATGACCCTCGTCGTCCTCACCGGCGGGATCGACCTCGCCGTCGGGACCACGATGGCCCTCGGCTCCACCGTCACCGCGCGCCTCCTGATGGACCGCGGGACGACGTCGGTCTTGGTGGCCTCCTCCGTCGCCCTCTCCGCCTGGACCTTTCTCCTGACGATCCTCCTCGTCAGGCGCCTCCTCCCACATGCCCGCCCCTACGTTCCCCCCACCCTCGCCGGACTCGTCTGCGCCCTCCTCTGTTCCTCCCTCCTCTCCAGTGGAGCCGGGCTCCTCGGCGCCCTCCTCTCCGCCCCCGCTCTCGGCGCCCTCTGCGGTCTCGCCTCGGGCGCCCTCGTCGCGCGCGGCTCGCTCCAGCCGTTCATCGCGACGCTCGCGATGATGATCACCGTCCTCGGCGCCGGCCGCCTCCTCGCGGGGACGGACCAGATGGTCCACCCGATCTACTTCGGGCCGGACCAGGCGCCCGAGGCCTTCCGGCTCCTCCGCGAGCGCATCTTCGACCTCGTGCCGGTACCGGGCCTCGTCTTCCTCGCCGTCGCCGCGCTCGCCGCCCTCCTCCTGAACCGGACCTCCCTCGGCCGCCACATCTTCGCGGTCGGCGGCAACGAAGAGGCCGCCCGACTCTCCGGCGTCCCGGTCGTCCAGACCAAGCTCTTCGTCTACTCGATCTGTGGCCTCCTCGCCGGCCTCACGGGCGTCCTCTACGCCGCCCAGTACACGCAGGGGAAGCCCGACGCCGGCACCGGATGGGAGCTCGACGCGATCGCCGCCGTCGTGATCGGCGGAACGAGCCTCCGCGGGGGCGTCGGCTCGGTCGGGGGGACGTTGATCGGGGTCCTCCTCTTCGGGTATCTCGCGAACATCCTCCAGCTCCAGAACGTCGACTCGAGCCGCCAGCTCGTCGTGAAGGGACTCCTGATCGTCGGGGCCGTCCTCCTCCAGGAGGGTAAGCTCCGCCTCGGCTTCCTGCGCCGCTCCCCATGAGACTCAGCCTTCCCCACGTCCCCGGTCTCCTCCTTCCCTTCGCCCTGCTCCCCCTCTCCCTCCTCCCGGCCTGCGGCAAGGGGTCTCCCGGCAAGCGAAAGTCCGTCGTCGCCTTCTCCCAGTGCACGACGACCGAGCCCTGGCGCGTCCTCTTCAATCGGGAACTGAAGCGCGAAGCCGAGAAGCACGCCGACGAGTTCGACCTCGTCGTCGCCGACGCGGAGGACCGCACCGACCGCCAGGTCGAGCAGGTCGAGAACTTCATCCGGCAGAAGGTCGACGTCCTCCTCGTCTCCCCGAAGGAGTCCCCGGGCCTGACCCCCGTCGTCGAGCGCGCGATCGACGCCGGGATCCCCGTCCTCGTCCTCGACCGCAACGTCGCGACCGAGCGCGTCACCGCCTTCATCGGCGGGGACAACCGCGAGATCGGCCGCGCCGCCGGCGGATTCGCCGTCGACCACCTCGGCGGCCTCGGCAAGGCGACCGGCAAGGTCATCGAGATCTGGGGCGGCATGGCCTCGACCCCCGCGCAGGAGCGCCACCTCGGCTTCCGCGACTACGTCGCCAAGGAGCCCGGCATCGAGATCCTCCTCGACAACCAGGACGGCGACTGGAAGCAGGACCGGGGCTATTCGATCATGGAGACGGCCTTGAAGGCCTTCCCGAGGATCGACCTCGTCTACGCGCACAACGACCCGATGGCCTACGGCGCCTACCTCGCCGCGAAGGACGCCGGCCGGGACAAGGGGATCGCCTTCGTCGGCATCGACGCGATCCCGGAGGAGGGAGGCCTCTGGGTGAAGAAGGGGTGGCTGACCGCCACCTTCGTCTATGCGACGCCCGGGGTGGAGGCGATCCGGCAGGCGACGAAGCTCCTCCAGGGGGAGACCGTACCGGAGACGACGACGCTTCCCACCCGCGCGGTCACTCGCGAGACGGTCGACGCCTTTCTTGCCGCTGCGGGCGTCGGCTCCAAGTAGCGCCTCTGCGCTCTCCTTGCCTCGCCGTCGGCGCGCCTGCCAACGGCCCCCGGCTCAGTGGCCGCGTTTTTCAACGGCCCCCCCCAGCCGCTTGTTGGGCAGCCTAATTAGACTATCGGTTGCCTTCCAACCGCAGCACGACCTAAAGCTACGTTTGCTTTTCTCTTGCTCCTGAGTCAGCCGCTCGCTGCTCCCAATCTCGCGCTTGGGCTCGAAGCTCCACGGCCCTCCGCTCAAGGTCGGTTGAAATCGATCGGCACTGCTCGCTGCCGAAGGCAACTTCATCCTTAGCCCAATTGTCTTCAAGATCGGCCAAGGACTTCGAATAACGTAAATATGCAGACACCGCCCCGCCTAAAGGTGTCTGGGCGTGTTCCACTCTTGAAGCCTCCCCCGTTTCGTCGACAGACTCCGTAGCTGAGCGTTTCTTGATCGTCAACTGCCTGCCCAACCCTGTGGTTGCGGATCCCGTCCTGATCGAGACCGAGCGCGGCGAGGAGTTCGGACTGCTTCTTGTGGAGGCTCTTGTAGAGCTCGAAGACGTGCGGCGCCCCCTCAAGCAGTCGCAGGTACCAGTACGTCTCGAGGGCGTGGAATTGCGGCAGGCGTAGGTACCGGAGGGTGCCGCCCTCGTCGGTGGCGTACTCAAAGATCTCGGCGATCGTCAGGTGGTCGGAGGGGTAGCCCCCCTCGCGCCAGCGCTTCACCCGGACCGCGATTTCCTCATGAAGGTGCATGCGTCCTTGCACCCAGGGATGGTCCTTTCCGGCTAACGCCGCAGTTCACCGGGCCGCAACAGAAAGCGAAGCACCGCGGTTGCGGCTCCGGTGCAACCGCCTGTTAGATGGCATATCACGCGCATGGCCGCCCTTTACAGAAGATCACAGACCGTAGAGACTGTCCTTCCCACCGCCGAATTGCAGACCAACGTCCCCCGCGCCCTTTGGCATTGCTAGGTTCTGCCATTGAACGAAATGGAAATTGTAATCCTTTCCCTGCATCCTCGACGCGTAATGCAGCATCATCGCGTTACCCATGCCCGGAGGTGACCAATTCGCGCTTTCTTTTGCGCAGATTATGGTGAGCATTAACGGAGCCGAGGGAAAGCCGACGACCGGCAGATAGAGGTGGCCACCCCTAGGGGCATTGATCTCCGTGAGTGTCGTTGTCGGCAGGTTCGCGATGGAGTTGATTTGAAAAGTAGCTACATGCCGCACATCTTTCCTCACGTCCAGGCGTTCCCGTAGCCTTGCGCGTGCGTCGCTGGTTGTGAGATTGACGACTCCGGATTCATGGAGGGACAGGTGAAAGTCCGATCCTGGGCGGTGTTTGAATTCTGAGTTCTGTCCCGATCCAACCGACTGTACTGCATACTCGCGATCGTACAGTGGGGTCACGTATACCGACTGATCCTTGTTCGAGAATCTGATGGTGAAGAGCCATCTGAGCACGTGATCGAATCCCATAACGTAGAACCGGTACCTGTGGTTTGGATTCCACGGCCACGAGACGGTCATCCCTGGGATCTTGGTGTCCATCTAACGTGTATTGGACAGGTCCACCTAACCTCCCCGAACGCAGCTTCCGGGGCCGCCTAACGTCCGACCGGTCGGACAGCGGCGGTTCCGAACCTTCGCTCCACCTCCGACCTTCGGCCCACAACGGTCCGCCGGCTTCCCGAGTCAGGTAGACCCCGGTTCTCGGCAGCGGTTCGCTCGCGGACGTCCGCGTTCGCCCCGGGGCCCCCTCGCGTCGCCCTGCCGGCCGGGGTCATGCGGTCACCCGCCCGAGCCACCGGTCCGCCGGGCTCCGCTCGCCGACCGGCCCGCGGCGGAGGATGCGCCTGTGGATCGTCGTCGTCGCGACGTCTCGGCGGCCGAGCAACACCCGGAGGGTCCGGATGTCGCTCCCGCCCTCGAGGAGGTGGGTCGCGGAGGAGTCCGGGAACGTGTGGCAGGTGGGCCTCTTCGGGATTTCCGGCGTGAGGACGGCGCGCCGGACGGCCTGGTTCTGGGTGGAGGTCCCCGCGTCCCCGCGCGTCCCGAGGGCGTTCGGGAAGGCGGCCGGGTGCTCCGCCTCCAGGTCCACCGGGTTCTGGCGGCCGCGGAACTCGCAGTAGCGGCGCATCCACTGGGAAGGGGCCTCCCCCGTGCGAGGGCTGAAGCGGCGCATCGCGGCACGGGCCGGGTCGCCGAGCCGAAGAGCGACGCTGGGCCGAGGATCTCGATCGCTACCGGCGACTTTCGATCCCGGGGGGGGTTCGAGGACGAGGTAATCGCACCCGAGCGCGGCTGGAATCCTTCCGCCTCCCCTCGACCCACGGGCGGGCTGCTCGCCGGACATGCGCGCGGTCGCCGCCGTGCCCGTGGCGGTCTCCGTCCTCGCCGTCATGGGGAGCCTGTCTATTCCCCGAGGAGGAGGTCGTCAAGGCGGGTGGCGCTCGAGAGCGAAGGGCGGCGCCGGGCGGGGCCCACCCACGGAAGCACCCCGCCGAGGCTGCCCCCCTGTCGGCCAACGGTGTCCCGGGTGACCCTGGAGCGAGGGCTTCGGGTGGGCCTCGGCGTCGGCCCCCGCAGACGACGGTCCGCTCGATGCCGGCGCGGCGGACGAACTCGAGCTGGCCTGAGAGCGGGGCGCCCTCGCGGAGGTGGAGGAGCTTCCCGCGTCGGGGAACCGGGAGGACTCCTTTCCATCGGGGTGGAATCCCCCGGTGAGACTCGATGATGGCGCCGAGTCTCCGCGTGAGACTTCGTCGCCACTCGAACTCTCACGGGGAGACTCGGAGGCGATGCGAAGTCTCACGGCGAGAGGTCGACCTCCCGCCGTCGAGACCTCTCCGCCTCGGCCTCGACCCTCACGCCGGGAAGAACGAAGCAGGTCTCCGGACCCCGTCGGGCCCAGAGGTCCCCGTGAACGACTCGCCGGCTGGCGCCTGCGCGATCCGGACGAGGCAGCGCGCGACATTCGCCACCGCTGCCTCGGTCCTGAGCCGCACGGGGAGACGGAAGGGGTACGTCGGGCCGGCGGTCCGCGAGAGACGGGCGAAGGGACTCACCTTCTCCGGGAGGGGGTTGTGCCGGACGGCGGCCCCGGCGACGTCGCCGACGCCGGCCTCGCCGGCCTCGGCCGCGGCGATGGCGCTCACCCGGAGGCCCTTCACCATCGCGCGGTGGATCACTTCCTCCCGCGCCGCCGGGTCCTGGATCCGGGCGAGCGCCGAGGCGTGCCGGAGAGCCAGCCGGCTCCCACGGGACGCCTCGCCGACGTCCTCGGGCGCGGCGAGGAGGTCCACGACTCGGCGCGGGTGGGCCTTGCGGACATCGAGGAGGTCTCCGGACTCCTCCCGCGTCTTGTCGAGCTCGTCCCGGAGGTTTAGGACGAAGATCGACTTCTCGGTCGCGTCGAGGGTCTCCCGCGCGAGGTCCTCGGCGAAGGAGATCCGGAGGGCCTCGTCGTCGGTCGTCCCCTCGGGGAGGACCGACACCTTCTCCGGGTCGGCCGAGGTGGCGGTCCCCTGGCCACTTCCCCTCGGGAGTCACGGGGAAAGGCCGAGGCCGGAGCTCGCTGCTCCGTCCGGGTGGCCGGGGAGCTCCCGGACCGTCCGGGTGGCGCTCGTCGCTTCGGGGGAGTCCCGGGCGAAGACGCGCCGGGATGCCTGGCGGGTGGCCTTCTTCGGGCTCGCAGGGGCACGGTCGACCGCGGCCGCCCACTCGCGAAGCTTCGGAAAGTACTCCCGCGCGAACTCGTGGCCGACGCCGTCGAAGACCTCGAACCTCCAGCGGGTCATCTTCGTCCACTGCGCGCCCTGCCGGAGGAAGGCCGCGCGCTCCCTGAGGTGGCCGCGCCACCAGTCGTCGTCGCCATTGAGGTCGCGCCCCCCCACGAGGAAGAGGATGGAGTGCCCCCCGAGGACCTCCGTCCGCTTGAAGCTCGACCAGTCGAGGCCGCCGTCGACGAAGTAGAAGCCGCCGTAGGAGGCGAGGGTCGTCTCGTCGAGGACGGAGAGGAGGGCGGCGACCGTGTGGGCGCCGTTCGAGTGGCCGCCGAGGATGCTGCGCCCGGGGTCGAGGTTCGGGACCAGGGAGCTCAGCCTCTCGAGGATCGTCCGGTAGGCCTGCCCGATCTTCCCGGCGTCGTCCGCGCCGACGGCGATCGTCCAGGACCGCGCGGGATCGGGCTTCAGGCGCCTGAAGAGCGGGAAGTTGGCGGCGACGTAGCCCTTCCCCTGCGTGATCTGCAGGGGGACGCCGAGGTTGGCGCCGTTGCCCCCGTGCCCCCCCTCGAGGTGGACGAAGAGCGGGAAGGCGCCCTCGGCGGTGTAGTCGTCCGGCAGGCGCACGCTCACGGCCGGCTTCGCGTCGGTCGAGTCCCACATCGCCTGGAAGGTCGGCGGAAGCTCGGGGAACTCCAGGCGCATGGTCCGTCCCGGAGCGAGCGCCTCCTGCCCGAGGGCGGGCCCCGCTGTGAAGAAGAGGAGGGGGAGGACCGTCGTTCGAGGGAGGAGAGACATCCCGGCCACCTCTCGTTCGGAGGGGATCGATCGAGCGGAACGAGTCGATCGTACCCGGTCGGGTCGAGCCCGTCGGCGCGCTCGACGGCGCGAGCCTGGACGGGTGGAGCTGCACCGGGGGGGTTCGTGATGAGCGAAACTGTCCCCGGGACGGCTTGCGTCGATCGAAACTGTCCCGTCGCAAGGGCCTGATCGGCCGGCGATTGTGAGGGGCCGCTGACACTTCATCGACCGTGCCGTGAAAGGGGAGGTCCCGAACCGTCACGAGGAGCCGCGCCCCGGCCGCCGGTCCTCCGGCCGAGCGGCGCCCGGGCCCGCGCTCGCCAGGGTGCCCGGTCCGGGGACTGGATGACCGTTCGGGCGCTTCTGGCCGCCTGGCGCCAGACGGCCGCGCCGCGGAAGCCGATCGGGTCGTGGCGCCCCTCCGGCTAGGTGACCGTTCGCGATTCCCTACCGACCTGGGGACGCGGCCGCGGGGGATCGATCCGCCCACCCGGCTCGCCTCCTCCATGAGGGCCGCGGTTCACGCCTTCCGTCGCCTCCCCCTTCGGCCAGGTGAACCAGCCTTCGGATTCGCGGTGGCACTGCCAGCGCAGAGCCGGCAACTCTCCTCGACCCACTTCTCGAGAACCTTCAGAGGAACCTTCAGCCCGTCGAACTTCACGAGAACCCAACCCTGGGAGCCTGCCGTCACGCGCGACGGGTCCTTGGACGACCACCCCTGTGCCTCCTGGATCGAGTCGCCGAGCTTGAGGCGTGCCTCGGAATCCCTCAGAAAGAGGAACGACTTCTTCCCGACCGTGAGCGTTCGCGACTCGAGCACGGTTCCTTTGCATGCGACGCCTTCTTCGACGCCGGGAAGCCGAAGCGCGAACTTGCGAAGGGACTCCATCATCGAGACGTTCACCTCCGACGTAGCCTGCCGCCAGGATCTCCATGCTCCCGCCGTCGCCGGGGCAGTCTCCGTCCGAGTTCCCCCCGCCGCCGGCGATGGCGCCCGCGGAAGCGCGGACTTCCGGTGCGACGCATCATCGACGCGTCGAGCTCGACCCTCCGTGCCCGCCCTCGAGGCGGACGAAGAGGGGGAAGGCGCCCTCGGCGGCGGAGTCGTCCGGCAGGCGCACGCTCACGGCCGGCTTCGCGTCGGTCGAGTCCCACATCGCCTGGAAGGTCGGCGGAAGCTCGGGGAACTCCAGACGCATGGTCTGCCCCGGAGCGAGCGCCGCCTGCCCGAGGGTGGGCCCCGCGGTGAACAGGAGGGGGAGGACCGTCGTTCGAGGGAGGAGAGACATCCCGGCCACCTCTCGTTCGGAGGGGATCGATCGGGCGGAACGAGTCGATCGTACCTCGGCGGGTCGAGGCCGCCGGCGCGCTCGACGGCGCGAGCCTGGATGGGTGGGGCTGCACCGGGGCAGTTCGTGATGAGTGAAACTGTCCCCGGGGCAGTTTCGCTCGATCAATAGTGTCCCGACACAAGCTCCTGCCAAGAAGGAGCTTGTGCGGGGCCCCATGCACTTCAACGACCGTGCCGTGAAAGGGGCGCTCACCGACCGTCACGAGCCGCCTCGCTCCGGCCGCCGTTCCTCCGACCGCGCGGCGCCCGGGCCCGCGCTCGCCAGGGTGGACAGCCCGGGTGCTTGATGACCGTTCGGGCGCTTCCCGCCGGCTGGCGCCGGGATGCCTATCCGGGGAGCGGATACGGTCGTCGCGCCGCTCCGGCTGGAAGCGCGACCGGAAGGCCGACCGGAACGCCCAGCCGTCGTCGGCCCGGCGTCCTCTGCGCCGGACGCAGGAAACGTCGCCTCGCTCCTGGTGGCCGAGTCGAGCGCCCCGTGCAGGTCGGGGTCCGCGCCGCCCGGCAAGCGCCGGCGGTGCCTCGGACTCCGCCCTTCTCGCCGAAAAGGTCGGGACCGCCGGCGGCGCGGCATGCTGCGGACTCGACGGCGGCGATCAACGCCTTCCTTCACCCGCGGACCGATCCCGCCCCTGCGATCCGCGCGAGCCAGTTGCCGAATCCCCTCCGGGAGAGCCCCGCGACCCGGTCGAACCACCTCGACTCGCGGGTCAGGCCGAGCATGTTGTGGAGGGCGAGGTAGGCGGTCAGGCCGTTCAGGAGGGATTCCCGGAGGTTCGGGCTCTCCCGGGTCCCGGCGAGCAGCTCGCGGTGGACGGCCTCGAGCGCGTGGCGGAGCTTCTCCGCGACGTACGAGAGCGGAGGGCCGCTCCGCATCTCGATCTGCTCGTAGGCCCCGCCGTTGGGAGGGAGGAAGCGCAGGTCGTCCATCGTTTCACTTCTCCATGGGATGGGTGTCGGGCCGGGCTGCACCCCGCCGTCTTCCGGAAAGCTCCTCCCCCTTCCGGTGGAGGGAGCCGGTCGCGGGTCGCCGCGGCTCAGGCGGTCGCCGCCGAGCGCGGCGCGTCGCACGACGGGCCGCCTCGAGGAGGATCCGCAGCGCGCGATTGACGGCCTCGGAGTCGCGGTACGCCCGAGCGACGTCAGGGTCCAGGACGACGATGTTCGTCCCCCTGCGGTAGCGGGCGGCGTACTTGCCGCGGACTCCGCCGGTGAAGTCGTATTCCTTTCGCATTCTCCGCCTCCCTAGCCGGGAGGTTCGGTTTCGTAGGCTCGCCGCTCGCGCACGCCTTCCGGGCGCGGACGAGTCGGATTCTATCGGTCTCTCCCACGCGGAGCCGTTCCCGAGCGGATGGACCGGTCCAGTCGAAGCGCTCCTCGTCCCGGGCGCGGTCCGGGTCCGGAATCATGCAGGGAGAGCGGATCGTCGAAGCGCGAGGACGCCTCATCGAACGGGAGGCCGCCGGAGTTCCGTCTACTCCTCGAAGCGGGGCCCGTCGAGGCGGACTTCGTTCGGGAGGGCGTCCGCCGCCTCCTCGAGCCTGCGCCGCCACTTCACGCTCAACCTCTCGTCCTCGGCCAGGTCGAAGAGGGCCTCGCTCGCCAGGCGGGCCGGCAGCCGTTCGATCGCACGGAGGACCTCGCCTAGGTGGCTCCGGGTCGCCGGGGTGGAGCGCACCCGGAGGAACTCCGCCTTCAACGCCTCCGCCGCGGCCTCGGAGGGGATTCTCGAGACGGCGCTGACCAGGACCCCCATGCGCGCGAGGTCGTTCCGGTGGACCTGCATCAACCCGATGAGGAACGTCCCGGCCTCCGGGCGGTCATGAGCCGCAAGGGTTCCGAGAAGCCTCCAGGCATCGGCAGACTTCTCCGGGTCGTCGCCGACGGCCTGTCGAAGGAGCGGGTCCAGCGGAAGCGTCCGGAGGTCGAGGAACCCGGCCTCGGCCGGCGGCCGCCGCGTCGGGCCGCCGGTCCGGTCACTCACGCGGCTTCCCCCCGTCCCGGTCGGCCGCGCTCGGATTCCCGGGAACCCGGCGCCTCGGCGGGCGCGACGGGGAGGACTCGCCCCGGGGCCGCAGGAGCCTCCTGTCCCCGGATCCGGCGGGGCGGCGGGCGGCGGGGAGGATCGTCGCCTTGAACGCCGCGTAGTGCCGCTTCAGCCTCGCCACGTAGGCCCCGTCCCTGAGCAAGGTGTCGCTCACCATCCGGACGAGGCCCGGCGCGAGGGAGGTCTGCGGGCTCCCGAGGTTGAGCGCCGGCCCCTTCATCTCGGCTACGTCCTCCGGGTCGGCATCGCGGAGCCATCGCGCGTAGAAGGCGGGCGTCTCCCAGCCGTAGGCGATCACGGCCTCGAGCCTCCGCCCCGGCGAGGAGACGACGCAGAAGAACACGCGGCGGCAGTCGCAGCCTTCCTCGTTGCAGTACATCTCGTGGAGGAAGAAGGTCTTCGGCGGGAGCCCCCAGGAGTTCCCCGGGAAGGTCCGGACCGACCGGGTCTCCCGCTCCGCGAGATCGGGGAGGCGAGCGTGGAGGTGGGAGAAGGGCATCGGT
>JAKEFM010000218.1 GCA_022616055.1 Planctomycetota bacterium | reverse complement strand
CTGGTCCTCGCCGAGGGGGATGGGGGGTGCCGGAGTGAACATGCCGGCACTCTATGAAGGGCGAGGGCTACTGTAAAGATATATCTGTTACACTACACTAGCCGGGTTCGGCCAACCCGACCTGGGACGAGCGAAACCCGGGTGTCGCAGCGGAGGCCTTCGCACGGCCTTCACCGAATCGATACCGCCACGGGCATCGCCGCCCCGCCGGCCGCACGCTCCCCGGGCACGAATGCATCGCCTCTTCAACGTAGAATGCCCGCCCATCTCGAGGCGACGCGCGAGACCCTATCGATGACCGCTCCTTCCGGACTTCGCGAGGTCGTCGCGGGAAAGACCGGCCTCTGCTCGATCGACGGCGCGCGGGGACGCCTGCTCTACCGGGGCTACGACGCCGTCGTCCTCGCCGAGAAATGCTCCTACGAGGAGGTCGTCCATCTCCTCTGGGACGGGGATCTGCCCGGTCGGGCGCGGCTCGACTACATCCGGGACCAGCTCGCCGCCGCGCGGGGACTCTCGCCCGCGGCCCTCGACGTGCTGCGCCGGGGAGCGCAGGGGGGCGACCCGATGGACGTGCTGCGGACGGCCGCCTCCGCCCTCGCGCTCGGCGACCCCGACGCGGCGGACCGCGCCCCGGAGGCGAACCGGCGCAAGGCCGCTCGCCTGGCCTCGGGGATCGCGTGCGCGATCGCCGCCTTCGAGCGCCTGCGGCGCGGGAGCGAGCCCATCGAGCCCGATCCCGAGCTCGGGCACGCGGCCGACTTCCTGCGGGCGCTGACGGGGAAGCGCCCCGACGCGACGCAGGAGCGCGCGCTCGACGCCTGCCTGACCCTCCACGCCGAGCACGGGTTCAACGCCTCGACCTTCGCCGCCCGCGTGACCGCCTCGACGCTCTCCGACCTCCACTCCTCCGTCGTCACCGCGATCGGGACGCTGAAGGGCCCGCTCCACGGCGGCGCGAACCGCGAGGTGATGGCGATGCTCGAGTCGATCGGGGACCCGGCGCGCGCGGAGGCCTGGTTCCGGGAGGCCTCGGCCGCCGGGCGCCGCATCCCCGGGTTCGGCCATGCCGTCTACAAGGTCGACGATCCCCGGGCGGATCTCCTGCGCCGGATCTCGAAGGGCCTCGCCGAGGCGGAGAAGGATCCCCGCTGGTTCGCGATCTCCGTCGCCCTCGAGCCCCTCGTCAAGCGCTGGAAGCCGCTCCCGGTCAACGTCGACTTCTACTCCGCCTCGGTCTACCGCTACCTCGGGATCCCCTCGGACCTCTTCCCGACGATCTTCGCCGCGGGGCGGATCGCGGGCTGGGCGGCGCACTTCTTCGAGCAGTGCGCCGACAACCGGCTGATCCGTCCCGAGGCCGAGTACGACGGCCCGGCCGAGCGGCCCTTCGTCCCGATCGAGGAGCGGCGCGCGTGAACCCTTCCCCTCCGCACGGTCGGCGGGGCTCCCCTCCCCCACGACCCGATCCGCCGGCGCTCGCCGGCCGCGCGCTCGGGGCGCTCCATTCCCTGGCGAAGGGCCTCGCGCGGGCCCGGGCGCTCGATCCCTCCGCCCTTCCCGACCGGCTGGAGCTCCGCGTCGACCTCGACCTCAAGCGAGGGCCCTCGTTCGAGGGGGCACGCGGCCTCCTCGACCAGATCGCGGCGCGGATCGAGTGGGCGCTGCGCGCGGCGGCCGCACTGCGTAGCGGCCGGGTCTACTGCTTCTTCTGCTCCTCCTCCGACTGCGCCCACGCCGCGCCTCCCGACGCCGACAGCGTCTTCGACGGCTACGAGGCGCCCGGGCGCCCGCGCTGGACCGACCTCCCCACCGTCTTCCTCGACCGGCGGGACCCTCGCGTGGACACCCTCTACGGCCGACGCCACCTCGTCACCCTCGTCGAGGAAGGGCCGGCGCTCCGCTCGGGCCTGATCGAGGCCTTCGCCGCCGACGCCCGCGTCTACGAGATCCTCGGCCAGGTCGTCGCGGGGTTCTTCGAGGTCCCCTCCGGCAACGGCCGGCGGGAGGGGAGCGCCGCCACGTTCCAGGTCGTGCGGACGGCGACCGGGGAGGGAAGGAGCCGCCTGCGCCTCAACGCCGTCAGCGGCGGGGCCCTCTTCGACGAGCGCGGGGCGAGCGTCGATCCCTCCCTCGGACGGATCCTCGACATCGCGCGCCGCCGCCTCGCCTCCCTCGAGCGCGAGCTGGCCGGCGCGAGGCGGCGCGGCGGAACCGAGCCCGATCCGACGCCGAAGGCCCTCTCGATCCTCCGCGCCTTCGCGCGGGACCTCGAGCACCACGAGCGCGCCGGGGCGAGGCGCACGGGGCACGGACGCGAGCGATCCGACGCGGGGCACCGGCCGACGGCGCTCGCCTTCCCCGAGGCGCGGGAGGCGGGCGTCGACCGGATTTTCGCCGACGAACGAGGCGAGACCCTTGTCGTCCTCGGAAAGGCCGGCCGCGCGCATGTCTTCACCGCCGACGGGCGGCACGTGACCTCGGTCGTCCTCCGCGGCGACGAGGTCGCTCGCCGGATCCGGACGCGGCGGTGGAAGCCCGCCTCGCCGGAGGCGATCGCGCTCTTCCGGACCGGGATCGGGCGCGGCTGATGGGACGACCTACCCCTCGAGTAAGGAGTCCCCCCCTCGAGGCGTCTCGGAGGGACGACACGACCGCGGCTCCCGAAACCCCGGCGAGGGTCGGAGGAGGCGGCGGTCGGGGAGAACGTCATGAAGCCGTCCCTGATCTCGTCTTCGCTCCGCGGCCTCCTCCTCGTCCTCCTCCTCGGAACCGCCGCCCGAGCCGTCGACGTGAAGATCGTCGGCGCGACGAATGGAACCCTCTCCTTCGTCTCCTCCCTCTCGATCACCTTCGCGGGGACGGGGGGCTCCCTCTACGTCGTCCCGGAGACGGTGATCTCGCCGGCGGGCTGCGCGGCGCCGGCCGTCACGGTCGTCCCGGGCACGCCGACGGGGTCGGTGACCCTCGACTGGGGCGCCCCCTGCGTCCCTCCGGGCGCGACCGTCCTCCTCGTCGCCTCCACGGCGACCGGGACCCTCTCCTTCTCGAGCGGCTCCTGGACGACGGCGGCCGGGGCGACGGTCGCCCTCCCCGGCGCCTCCGTGGCCGACGCCCTCGGGGCGGCCGGAACGCTCTCCTACCCGGTCGCGGCGACGGTGACGGCGCCGGCGACGGGGGTCACGGCGCCCGCGACGATCGGCACGGTCACAGTGACGACGGGGGCGCTCGGACCGGGGGCCTGCCACGCCCTCTCCCTCGGCCTCTCCGCGAAGATCAAGGCGCAGTTCGACTTCGCTCCCGGGTTCGGCTGGATCGACGCCCCCTACGACGTGAAGTGGGTGAACGTCCTCACGGCCTACATCCCGATGCCGGGGTGCCCCGTGCCTCCCGTCGTCCCGAGCACGCCGGGAGCGCCCCTCTCCTCCTTCCCCTGCGCGAACATGCTCTCCTTCCCGGCGATCGACCCGGCCCCCTGCGCGACCCTCCCGGCGGGGTGCCCGCCGGCGGCGGGGGGGTGCGTTCCCCCGGGGATGATCGGGGCGGACGGGGAGCCCTACTACTGGGGGGATCCCTTCTGGACGAGCGGACTCGCCTCCGCCGAGGCGATCCACGACGAGTGCACCCATTCGAGGTTCTGCGACTTCCCCACCGTCTGCGTCGTCGTCTTCTCCCTCTTCCCCGTCCTCGAGTCGCAGACCTCCTCGGCGATGGAGTTCTGCATCCTCGACGGGATCTCCTGGTTCGTCGGGACGAACGGCGCGGCGGGGATCGTCGGGCCCGCGCCCGCGAACCCGGGCCTCGTCGGCGCCGCGCTCGCCGGCGGGATCTCCTCGATCCCGGCCTGGTCGGCTCTCCCGAGCTCGGGCTGCCCGATCTCCGCCCCGACGACGGGGAGCGGCTGCAACACCTTCTCGGGGGTCGCCGCGACGATCTGGCCCGAGTGCCCCCCCGAGCTCGGCTCCCTCTTCACCTGGAACGTGGCGGGGCTCTTCCCGACGGGCGGGACGCCCGTCCCCGTGGCGCTGCCGATCGGCGTCCCCCCGATCACGGTCCTCGCGGGGGCGCCTCTCGCCGCCCCGTTCGACCTCTCATTCACGGGGCTCCCGAGCCCGCCGGGCTCCTGCTTCCTCTTCCTCCCCCTCGGGATCTTCCTCCCGGGCCCGGCGGTCCCGCCGGGCGGCGCCGTCTCGATGACGATCGCCGTCCCCCTGACGCCGGCCCTCTCCGGGATTCCGGTCTACCTGCAGACCCTCCAGCTCGCCTCGACCGTGCTCGGCCCCTTCCCCGGATTCGTCGCGGCGACCCCCTTTCTCACCGTCACGATCCTCCCCTGAGCGATCGCTCGGACTCCTCCCGCCGTGCCCGTCAACGACCCGGGTGCCGACGACGAGGGCCCCTTGATCCTCCGGGCGTCCGACCCTCGGATTCGCGCCTGAACGGACGCACCAGCCACGAAAGGGTCCCATCGAAGGTGGGCCGGCCGCCGTTCACGTCTCGCGGAGAGCGTCGAGTTCCTTGTCCGCCCGGGCGACCGCGTCCTCGGCCTTGCGGCGCTCCTCCTCGACGGCGGCCCGCCGAGTCGGGGTCGGACGCCGGGCTCTCGCGCCTCCCTCCGGCGAGTCGGCGACCCTACTGGAACGTGATGTCCAGCCGGCCCGAGAAGTCGAAGTCGGTCGTCATCCCGATCGTCGTGAAGCGGACGACGATCCCCTGGGCGTGGACGAGGAGACCGACCAGCGCCGGGTCGGGCGGCAACGGAAACGTGACCGACGTCGGGCTCGCGGGGAGCGTCACCACGATGTCGGGGAAGACGAGGAGCGAGCACCCTCCCGGGACTGGGACGTTCACCGCCTGGCCGCCGAGGACGAGGAACCGCCCCGTGACGAAGACGTTGCAGCAGAAGGGGGGCACCGTGAGGGCGAGCGTGACCGAGCAGCCGCCGGGGCCGTTCGAATAGGTGCCGCCGACCGTCGGGAGCATCGCGCCGCTCTGCGTGCAGCCCCCCCCGGAGTTCGCGAAGGTCAGGTTGAACGGGCAGGTCTGCGCCTCCGCGCGGGGGGAGAGGGCGACGAGGCCGAGGAAGAGGACGGGCACAACGATTCGCATCATGGGTACCTCCGTGGTCCTTGGAACCCCGGCATGGTAGCCCTCCGTTCCACGGATCGAACAGCCCTCTCCCGCCGGCCAGGGAGGCGCCACCGATAGACTACGCCCATGTTCTCTCACCCAGCGGCCACCTGGGCCTTCTGGGTCGGCGGGATCGCGATCGGCCTCTTCGTCGTCCTCTTCGCCTGGACGACGGGGAAGGCGCTCGGCGTCTCGACCGGCTACGGCTCGCTCTGCGGCCGCCTCTCGGCGATCCCGGAGTTCCGGAAGAAGCCCTACGCGGATCCCTGGCGACTGTGGTTCATCCTCGGCATTCCGCTCGGCGGCCTCGTCTCCGCGCTCCTCGCCGGAAACTCCGGCTGGAAGCCGAGCATCGCCGGCTTCGAGTCGCTCTACGGCCCGGGCCTCCTCTCGAAGGCCGCCGTCCTCGGCGCCGGCGGCTTGCTCGTCGGATACGGCGCGCGCTGGGCCGGAGGCTGAACGAGCGGCCACTCGATCGTGGGCGTGGCCCGCGGGGAGAAGTCGAGCCTGGTCGCGACCGTCGCCTTCATGGGGACGGCGTTCGCCATCGCCAACCTCGCCTCCTGGGCGCTGCGATGAAGGCGCTCTTCCTCCTCTGCGGGGCGCTCTTCGGCTTCCTCCTCTCGCGGGCCGGGGTCTCCGACTACGACACGATGGTCGGCCTCTTCCGGTTGGAGACCCTCCACGTCGGCGGCGTGATGGCGCTCGCCATCGCCGTGACGGCCGCCGGCCTCGCCTTCCTCGGCAAGAGCGGGACGAAGGCGGTCATCGGCTGCCCGATCGAGATCGCGCGAAAACCGATGCGCCACGGGATCGCCTACGCCGGGATCGTCTTCGGCGCGGGCTGGGCGCTCACGGGGACCTGACCGGGCACGGCCCTCGCTCAGCTCGGGGAGCTGAAGCCCTACGCCGCGTTCACGATCGCCGGCATCCTTGCCGGGACCTGGGTCTACGGCGCGAGAACCTCTCGCGGACCCGGGACCTAGCCCGGACCGGCGACTTCCGTCCGCGCCCCCGCGCGTTCCGCCATTGATCGTGACCCTCCCCGCGGACTAGGGTCCCGCCAGGAGCACCAACATGAGCGGAACGACCAAGTCCCCCGCGCGACGCGCCGCGCCCGCGGCGATGGCGTACGACGCGAGAGCCTACGCAGCCTCGGGCGCAAGCTCGGGGCTCGCCCCGATCACCATCCGGCGCCGCGGCCTCCTGCCGCGGGACGTGCGGATCGAAGTCCTCTTCTGCGGCATCTGCCACTCCGACCTGCACCAGGTGCGGAACGAGTGGAAGAAGGCCATGCCGACCACCTATCCCATCGTCCCGGGCCACGAGATCGTCGGCCGGGCGGCGGGGGTGGGGAGCGCCGTCCGGAAGTTCAAGGAAGGCGACCTCGTCGCGGTCGGCTGCATGGTCGACTCGTGCCGCACCTGCTCCTCGTGCCGGGAAGGGCTCGAGCAGTTCTGCGAGGCTCAGGCGACCTTCACCTACAACGGCCCCGACAAGCACTCCGGCGGCGTCACGTACGGCGGCTACTCCGAGAGCCTCGTCGTCGACGAGGACTTCGTCCTGCGGCTGCCGGACCGACTGAACTCGGCCGGAGCGGCGCCCCTCGTCTGCGCCGGCATCACGACCTACTCGCCCCTTCGACACCGGGACGTCCGCAAGGGCCAGACGGTCGGCGTCGTGGGCCTCGGCGGGCTCGGGCACATGGCCGTGAAGTTCGCCCGGGCGTTCGGAGCCCGGGTCGTCGTGTTCACGACCTCGCCCGGCAAGACGCAGGACGCCATGCGATTGGGCGCCCACGAGGTCGTCGTCTCCAAGGACGCCGCGGAGATGGCGAAGCGCGCGAAGACCTTCGACTTCATCCTCGACACGGTGTCTGCCGCGCACGATGTGAGCGCCTATCTCGAGCTGCTGAAGCGCGACGGCACGATGACCCTGGTGGGGGCGCCGGAGATGCCGCTCCCGGTGGACGCCTTCAGCCTCATCTTCGGACGGCGAGCGCTCGCCGGCTCGGCCATCGGCGGGATCCGGGAGACGCAGGAGATGCTCGACTTCTGCGCGGAGCACGGGATCACGGCGGACGTCGAGGTGATCCCCGTCCAGAAGATCAACGAGGCCTACGAGCGGCTGGTAAAGGGCGACGTGAAGTACCGCTTCGTCATCGACATGGCCTCCCTGAAGGAGGGGCGCCGGAAGGAGGGCCACGCCCGCCGCGGCGAGCGATGACGAGTCGGCTCCGCGTCCGGGGCGAACGGCGACCGCGCGTCGCCTGAATCTCGTCTCCTTCGAGGGGAGGAAACGCTGACCCGGGGCTCCCGGCGTACGCTGCAGCGGCATGATCCCCGTCCTCCAGGAACTCTCGATCGCCGGGGGACTGATCCTCGCGATGATCGTCGCGCTCGAGGCCGGGTACCGCGCGGGCCGGCGCGCGGGCGCGGCCGAGCCCTCCGGCGCCGGGGGTCAGGTGGGAGCGATCCAGGCGGCCGTCCTCGGGCTGCTGGGCCTCCTGCTCGCGTTCAGCTTCGCGGCGGCCGGGAGCCGTTTCCTCGAGCGGCAGGACCTGATCGCGCAGGAGGCGAACGCCATCGGCACGTCGTGGCTCCGCGCGGACCTGCTCGACGAGCCCCATCGCTCGGAGCTCCGCGCGGCGCTCGCCGCCTACACCTCGGATCGCATCGAGGCCAGCACGCGCCTGCAGCAGGGCTGGACTCCGTCGGTCATCGCGACGGTCGAGCGCCATCACGACCGGATCTGGCGCGCGGCGAGCGCGGGAGTCGGGCAGAGACCGGAGCTGGCCGTGGCGGTCCTGAACCCCGTGAACGAAGTGATCGACCTGCACTCGCTGCGCGTCCACGCCGCGCTCAAGCATCTGCCGTTCGTCGTGCTCGTCCTGCTCGTCCTGTGCTCTCTGGTCGCGGTCACCGTCATCGACTACGGCTGCGGCACGGACGGACACCGCCGCTGGCACTTGACCCTTTCGCTCGCCCTCCTGATCACCAGCGCCCTGTGGATCACGATCGATCTCGACCACCCGCGCTGGGGGCTGCTGCAGCTCGACGATGGTCCGCTGCGGGCGCTGAAGTTCGAGCCGAAGTGAGCCGGCCGGATCCGAGCGCGTCGGAGGGGAGGCGGAATCCGGGAAGAACCCGATGGCGGGCCGGGTGACGGAATCCTGGGATGCCCCACTAGGATGGTCGCCCCGACCTCCGAAGGAAGCCTCATGAAGGACGAACGCTGTCGCCTGCTCCGCTCCTTCGCCCCGATCCTCGCCTCCCTGCTCCTCGCCCCGGCGCTCCTCGCCCAGGCGCCGCCGCCGAAGGCGCGGACCGAGCCGGTCCGCGAGACGCTCCACGGGGTCGAAGTCGTAGACCCCTACCGCTGGCTCGAGGACCCGGCGAGCCCCGACACGAAGGCGTGGGCCGCGGCGCAGGACGCCTACGCAGTCTCCGTGGTCCGCTCGCTCCCCGGACGCGACGCGCTTCGCGATCGCGTCGAGTCGCTCCTGCGGATCGAGACGAGGAGCGCCCCGACGGAGAAGGCGGGCCTCTACTTCTTCTCGAAGAAGGGGCCCGACCAGGAGCAGTCCCTCCTCTGCGTCCGCAAGGGCCTCGGGGGGTCCGACGAGGTCCTGATCGATCCCCACCCGATGAGCCCCGACCGGACGACGAGCGTCACCCTCCTCGAAGTCTCGGACGACGGACGCCTCCTCGCCTACGGGATCCGGGAGGGGGGGCAGGACGAGGTCGAGATGCGCCTCCTCGACGTCGAGGCGCGGAACGACCTCGCCGACCGCCTCCCGAAGGCCCGGTACGGGAGCGTGTCGATCACGCCCGACCGGAAAGCGATCTTCTATTCGAAGTACGACTCCGCCGTCGGCCCCCGCCTCCACCGCCACGCGCTCGGCGCCGATCCCTCCTCCGACCCGCTCGTCTTCGGCGAGGGGATCGGGCCCGGCAAGGGGATCTCCGCCTCCCTCTCCGACGACGGCTCCCGCCTCCTGATCCTCGTCTCCCACGGCTCGGCCGCCCTGAAGACCGAGGTCTACCTCCAGGAGCCCGCCGGCACCGGCCCCGTCCGCCCTCTCGTGAACGACCTCGAGGCGACTTTCTCCGGTCGCTTCGGGGGCGACCGGATCTTCCTCCGCACGAACTGGAACGCGCCGAACGGCCGGATCCTCGCAGTCGATCCGAAGAAGCCGGAGAGGGAGAACTGGACCGAGGTCGTCGCGGCGGGACCGCAGGTGATCCAGTGGGTCGCCCCGATCGCTGGCCGGCTTTTCGTCCAGACTCTCGAGAACGCCGTCCCCCGGCTGAAGATCTTCCAGCCCGACGGCCGCCCGGCCGGCGAGATCGCCCCTCCCGCCCTCGGGTCCTTCGGCGGCGTCGGGGGCCGCTGGGACGGGAAGCAGGCGTTCTACGGGTTCTCCTCCTTCCACCTCCCCCCCTCCGTCGAGCGCTACGACCCCGAGAAGGGGACGTCCGAGGCCTGGTGGCGAGCGAGCGTCCCCTTCGAGGGGAACGGATTCCAGGTGACGCAGTCCACATACGCGTCGAAGGACGGCACCCGCGTGCCGATCTTCCTCGCGCGCCGGAAGGGCGCCCCTTCCCAGGGTCCGACCTTCCTCACCGGCTACGGCGGATTCAACGCGGCGCGCGCGCCGGGCTGGTCGGCGCTCGCCGCGATCTGGCTCGAGAACGGCGGCGTCTACGCCCTCCCCTGCCTGCGCGGGGGCGGGGAGTTCGGCGAGGAGTGGCACAAGGCGGGGATGCTCGAGAGGAAGCAGAACGTCTTCGACGATTTCCTCGGCTCCGCCGAGTGGCTGATCGCGAACGGGCACGCCAATCCCGAGCGCCTCGCGATCTCGGGCGGGAGCAACGGCGGGCTCCTCGTGGGGGCGGCCCTCACGCAGCGACCCGACCTCTTCCGCGCGGTCGTCTGCTCGGTCCCGCTCCTTGACATGGTCCGGTACCACACGTTCCTCGTCGCGCGCTTCTGGGTGCCGGAGTACGGATCCTCGGAGGATCCGGCGCAGTTCAAGAATCTCCTCGCCTACTCCCCCTACCACCGCGTGAAGGAGGGGACGAACTACCCGGCCGTCCTCTTCCTCACGGGGGAGTCCGACACGCGGGTCGACCCCCTCCACGCGCGGAAGATGTGCGCGCGGCTCCAGGCGGCGAGCGCGTCTGGGAGGCCCGTTCTCCTGAGGCACGACGCGAGGGCGGGACATTCCGGCGGAAAGCCGACCGCGCGGCAGGTCGAGGACATCGCGGACGAGCTCGCCTTCCTCTTCGCGCAGCTCGGCGTGCCGGCTCCGGCCGGCCCGGCGAACGCGGGGGCGACGGGGCAAACGCGCTAGGCGCCCGCGACCCCCGGACGGGCGGTCAGGGCGCCACGGCGAACCCGAGCGCCGCCGCGTTGCGGCGCACGCGGTCGTCCGTCGAGGTGACCGCGAGGCCGGGGAGGGCACCCGCGAGCCTCTCGACCGTCGCGAGGTGGATCGCGTCGAGGAGTCGCACAGGCTCGACGGGGAACGGCCGGGAGCAGCGGGCGAGCACCTCCTCGTCGATGGGATGGACGAACCACAGCTCGCTGTCGGACAGCCATTCGGCCTCGCGGGACCCGACGCGGGCCGCGCTCGGGGAATCGAGGACGCGGAGCCGCGCGAGCACGCGTCCCACCTCGGCGAGCGTCACGCGCGACGTCGCCACGTGGGTCGCCTTCTGGAGGATGCCGCGCACCTCGCGGCCGGATTCGCCCTCGAGCAGGTCGTGCGAGGCGGCGCTCGACTCAAGGTAGGCGTTCACCGGGGCTCGCCCCGCACGTCGTCGAGGAGCGCGTCGATCTCCTTGGCGCCGAGCCCGGCCCCGGTTCCGCTGCGACGGTAGTCGCGAGGTCCGCGCGCGCGCAGCGGGGGGCGGGCGCCGAGAGCCAGGAGCCGGCCCACGACGCCGTCGCCGGCCGCTGCCGCGGCGGAAGGCTCCGTCGGAGGCGCCAGGCGCGCGACCACGGCGTCCCGCTGCGTGACGAGGAACGTCTCGCCCCGACGGACCTCTCGGAGGTAGGCGGAGAGGCGGGCCTTGAGCTCCTTCACGTTCACGACGCGCATGGAGACAGGGTAGTGACTCGTGACTACCAGACCAAACATGGAGGAGTTGCGATCCCTTCCCCCGACGCCGGTCGCGCCTCGGCGCGCCTGCGCTTTCCCGACGTGGCGCATCGCGAAGGGTCACGCGAAGCCCGAGCTCCTCGCGATCTCGGGCGGGAGCAACGGCGGGCTCCTCGTCGGGGCCGCCCTCACGCAGCGACCCGACCTCCTCCGCGCGGTCGTCTGCGGCGTCCCGCTCCTCGACATGGTCCGGTACCACAAGTTCCTCGTCGCGCGCTTCTGGGTCCCGGAGTACGGATCCTCGGAGGACCCGGCGCAGTTCAAGAACCTCCTCGCCCACTCCCCCTACCACCGCGTGAAGGAGGAGACGAACTACCCGGCCGTCCTCTTCCTCACGGGGGAGTCCGACACGCGGGTCGATCCGCTCCACGCGCGGAGGATGTGCGCCCGGCTCCAGGCGGCGAGCGCCTCCGGGCGGCGGGTGCTCCTGCGGCACGACGCGAGGACGGGACATTCCGGCGGGAAACCGACCGCGCGGCAGGTCGAGGACATCGCGGACGAGCTCGCCTTCCTCTTCGCGCAGCTCGGCGTGCCTGCTCCGGCCGGCCCGGCGAACGCGGGGGCGACGGGTCTGGGTTGCTAGCCCGAACTTCTTCTCTGCAACCGAGAAGGGGCTACCCCGCCACGTCGACCTCTCGCCCGGCATCGCCTACGGCCCGACCGGTCGTACGCCGGCCGGCAAGGGGAACGACCTCGCCCGTCTCGAGGAGGGGGAGCCCTGCTACCTCGCGCTGGGGAACTTCTCCGGCGAGGGGCTCCGCCCCTACCGCGGGGTGCGCGATCTCGCCCTCGTCGACGACGCGGGCCCGGCCCGGCTCGCACAGTCGACGCTCTTCCGCCTGACCTTTGGCCTCCTCGTCTTCTTCGAGGCCGATCTCGACGGGCGCATCGACTTCAGCCCCAGCCAACGGCCAGAAGGGGCCATCGATCCGGAAGGGTCAGATCGACGTTGGCTCCGCCGAGCCCCCGGAGTACTTCTGGAACCGGGGGAGAGGGGAGTTCCTCGACGACTCGAAGGCGGCTGGCAAGTCCTTCCAGCGGCCCTTCGTGGGCCGCGGGCCGCCCGCCGACGACCTCGTCCTCGAGATCACACAGAACGGCGGCCCCGCGGTCCTGTTCCGCTAGGAGCGCTCGGGGGAGGTGGCGGGGACCTGCTTCTTCCGCGTCCGCCTCCAGGGGAAAGGAGAGAACTGCGATGCGCTCGGCGCCGTCCTCCGGGCAACGATCGGCGACCGCACGGAGGAGCGGGTCGTCCGGAGCGGATCCTCCTACCTCTCCCAGAGCGGGCTCGACGCGACCTCCGGCCTCGGGAAGGCCGAGAAGATCAACCGGCTCGAGGTCCGGTCGCCGTCGGGGATGGAGACCACCCTCGAGGGAGTCCCGGCTCCCGGTTCCGTCCTTCCCGAGCGCGAGCCGTAGACAGCCCGGGTCGCCTCCTCCTCCGTCCTCCCCGCTCCGACCCAGGCCATGGGGCGGATCGCGCCTGCCCCCTTGACGAGGGCCCGCGGGTGGCTAGCCTTCGAGGTTGTCGGGGCTGGAACTGCCCGACGCCGTACCCGAGAGCGACGAGGACGACGCCGGGCCGACCAGCGCCGCGAGGAGGTAGCAGTGAGCGAGTTCTGGATAGCTCGGGCGGTGGCAGTGGCACCCCTTCTCGCTCTCTTTCTCGTCACCGAAGTCGCTGCTCAGCCCTGCCCCGTGCCGCCCACGATCTACGTGAACGTGCGGACTGGCACCGACTGCAACGACGGCTCGTGCCCCATCCCCGGCGGCTCCCCTACCTGCCCCACGCCGCCAGCCGGATGCAGCCCGGGTCCTCTTCAGACGATTACTGCCGCGCTCTCGCTTGCCCAGCAGGGACTCTTGGCCGGAGTCTTTCCTCTGACCATCATGATCGCGGGCACGTTGACCGGCGGCACCGGCACCCCCATGACCTACGGGATCCCGGGACCGGGACCGGCCCTCATCGAGTGCTTTCCTCTCCCCATGTTGCCTGCCGTCTCCCTCGTCTGGGACGAGGCGAACTCTGATCTCCTTCAGGTGCCACCCTTCCCTCCGGTCCGACCGATCATTCGTTACCCGGCCGCCGCGACAACGACGCCCCCTTCTGCGCCCTCTTCCCTGCTCAGGTTCTCAGCGACGCCCACCACGTGTTTCGGGACCCCCATGCAAGGGAACTCAACCTGTCCGCTGGTCCCCCCCGCAACCATCGGCTACACCCCTGTGCCGGGCTTTCCCGTCACCATCTCAGGGCTCGTATTCAGCGGCGGCGAATCCGCGATCGAGATACAGGGCAACTCCGCGGGACCCGTTGAACCGATCCTCAGCAATCTCATTCTTACAGACGGGTTTCGCCGGTTGCTCGTGACCGCCGGCGCTGACACCGTGAACCCGACCATCGACTCCTGCGACATCAACCGGGGCGCTCAACCCTGGGCGACCGGGCCTACTCCACTGGCCCTCGCTGATTTCAGCCTGACCGGATCCGGCTCCATCGGTGGCTCCGTTCAGAACTGCAGCTTCACGGCGGCCGGGACTTCGACCATAAACCGCTCGACGGCCGCCGGCGTGTCGCTCTCCGTTCCCCCAGGAAACGCGTCCGGATCCATCACCACGTCGATCTCCGACTCTCAGTTCCAGGGCTCGAACGACGCGTTCGGCCTCCAGAACGGCCTCCTCATCACCGAGAACAACAGCGCCGGATCCAACAGCGGCTTCTTCGACGTGAACTCCTCCGGCTGCGCGTTCACCGACCTGGGAACACAGGCCGTCCGCTTCTTCGCGCCCACCACTCCTGGAGGCACGAGTACTACCACCTCCACCCTTACCGTGACCGGGGCACGTTTCACCGGCGGCGGAACCCTTCCCGCCCCTCCCCAGCGAGGGCAGCTCTGGGTCGACCTCGGGGCCGGCCACCGGGCCACGGTCAACGTGAGCCTCAGTTCGTTCACGGGCGGCCCGGGGAGCGGGATCTACTTCAGGCCGACGACTTACGCAAACGCCGGGACCCCGGCGAGCATCCTCGGCCTCAATCTCTCCCAGAATTCGTCGCAGAACTGCCAAGCAGGGGGAATCGTCCTACGCCTAGCCGAGACGGACGTCCAGAAGCCGAACAGCATCGCCCGCAACAAGATGAACGACAACGGCGGCATTGGACTCGACATCTACGCCGGCCAGGTGCTCGCCACGAGTTCTATTCCGACGACCGGGATCATCAATGTCGTCAACAACGTGATGGGCTACAACGCGTCCCATGGGATGAGGACCGTCGCCCAGAGCCTGACCGCAACGTACGTCGCGTCGCTCACGGTCCGCCCCACGCACAACACGATCGCCGGGAACGGAGGCTACGGGCTCTTGAGATCGGTCATGGTCGCGCCGGGGAACACAACGACGACGAACGCCGTCCAGGTACACAATTCGATCTTCTCCGGCAACGCCCTCGGGGATTACTCAGGCCTCTATCAGGCGAGCGATGTGTACTGGACGCGCATCACGGGCATCCCTGTCGTTGGGAACTTCAACGTGAACTATCCGCCGAACTTCGTGAATCCCGCCCTGCGGAACTTCCAGCCGGATGGGTATTCCTTGATGCGTGATCGCGCAAGTGGTTCGCCTCCCGCCGCCCCCGCGGTCGATCTCTTCGGCGGTCCGCGCCGCGTCGATCTCGCCGGAGTGGGATACAACGGTATCGGCACGGCCTACGCCGACAAGGGAGCGATCGAGGTGCCGCAGTGAGAGAATCGGAAGCAGCAGCGTGAGTCTCGTCCACTCCGCTTTCGCGTCCGCGACGCTCCTTCTCTTGGTGAGCGAAGGGGTTCGAGGACAATCCTACAGCCTCGGCGGCACCGTGTCCTACGCCCTTCCCGGAACCTCGCTCAGCTACGTCGACTTCCGGGGCGGCGCCGGCGACTGGTCCGGAGACGGGACTCCGGACTTCGCTGTAGTCTCCTGGTCAGGATTCTCGACTCCGCCCGGCCGTCTGCGCATCTACTCGGGATTCGACTACGCCCTCGCCCAGGAATGGATCGGCTCCGTCTATGCCTATCCGCCCTCGGTCCCGTTGATCGGAGAGATCCCCGGCTACGGGCTCGGGTTCGCCGACCTCGACGGGGACGGCTACCCCGAGGCGCTGATCGGCACCCGCGAGAGCTTCCTTGGGGGCATCCCATTTGTGGGAAAGGTCGACGCAGTGTCGGCGGTGAGCGGGCTGACGCTGTACACGATCTGGGGTCAGTCGGCTGGAGACGCGTTCGGCGGCGCGATCACGGTGGTCGGCGACACCTCCGGGAACGGCGTCCCGGACTTCCTCGTCTACGCGGACGGCGCCGACGGACCTGCCGCATTCAACCTCGGCGCGATATACCTGATCGAGGGATTCGACGGATCCATCCGGCAGACCTTCCTGGCCCCGTGGCCCTGCGCCTACTGTGGACCGACGATGGGAGAGGTGGGCGACGTCGACGGCGACGGGCTCGCCGACTTCGCCCTCGCGATACCGGGATGGAACGCAGGCGCAGGGAAGGTGACGATCTACTCGGGTCTATCCCCGGGGACCGTGGTCCGCGAACACTTCGGCACCCAACCCGGGTGGTGGTACGGTGCCGGCACCATCTTCCTGGCCGGCGACGCCGACGCCGACGCCGTCGGTGACTACGTGATCGCCGATTGGGTGTGGGGAGGAGGAACGGTCGGCTCCCCCGGCCAGGGGTGGCTCCATTCGGGCGCGACCGGGAACCTCATCACGACGTACGTCCCACCCCCCGGTACTACGGGTCTGGGCTTCTATGGGGATGACCTCGACGATCTCGACGGGGACGGCGTGAACGATCTCGTGTTCTCCGCCGGCACCCTGTTCACCACGGGGGGCTACACGAGTGGTGGGCAGGTCGTGGTCGTCTCCGGACTGTCCGGGGCAACGCTCCAGGTGATCGACAGTCCCTCGATCGGCATCCCCCCTGGGGGGACGTTCCAGCAGTTCGGCCGCGAGATCTCGAACATCGGCGACATCGACGGGGATGGACGCTCGGACTTCGCGTGCGGCAGGACTCCCGGCCCCCTCTTCGTGTTCGTCCACGACATCGTCACGGTCGCCGCGAATCCGGTCCCCCTGGGCTCCAACGCTACGTTCTCGTTCTCCGTCCCCGCCCAGCCGGGGGCTCAGTTCCACCTCCTACTCTCCTTGTCCTCGGACGTCGGCATCCCGATCGGAACGAGGGTCTTCCCCCTCGACCTCGACGGGATCCTCGTCCAGACGCTCCTCAACCCCTACCTCGGGGGACTTCTCGATTCGACGGGGAACGCAACCGTCTCGATCCCCGTCCCGGTTAACCCTGCGCTCTCGGGGCTCTCGTTCGAGTTCGCTGGCCTGACCCTTTCTCCCACGGCCCCCTTCGGCGTAACGACCATAGGCGCCGCGGGGACGGTCACGATCCAGTAGCCCGCATCCCCGCCGCCAGGAGGACCGGTAAATGCGTTGGAGGGGGCGCCTGCTGGCTTCGGTGATGGGCGTCGCGCTGGCCGGAGGACTCGGCTGGGGAGTGTTCCGGGTGGTCGCACCTGCGCCAGGTGTACGGGTCCTTCTCGTCGGCCTCGACGGGGTGGACTGGAGGATCGCGAAGCCGATCATGGATCGCGGCGGGATGCCGCACCTGGCGTCCCTGGTCCGGAGGGGGGCTTCCGGGAGTCTCCGGAGCATCGAGCCGCTCATCTCCCCCCCCATCTGGACGAGCATCGCGACGGGGGTGAAGCCCGAGAGGCATGGCATCACCTGGTTCCTGTGCGACACCGACAAGCCCGACCGGAGAGTCCCCGTCACGAGCACGGTCCGCGAGGCGAAGGCCTTCTGGAACGTCCTGTCCGAGCATCGGCGGACCGTCGGCGTCGTCGGATGGTGGGCGACCTATCCGGCGGAGCAGGTTCGCGGGTTCGTCGTCTCCGACTTCGTGGGGTACCACAACTTCGGGAACACGGGCAGGTCGGTCGAGACGGACCTTGGAAAGACCTACCCTCCGCGGTCGATCGAACGGATCAGGGACCTCCTTCCCGATCCCGCGCGTGTCGGTCACGAGGAGGCAAGCCGGTTCTTGGAGGTCGACAATGAGGAGTTCGAGGAGGCCATCCGAGGGAAGGGACGGTTCGCCGGTCCCATCCAGCTCTTCCGGACCTACCTCGAGACGGCGCGCTCCTACGCTGCGATCGCGGAGCGGCTGACCCGGCGGTTCTCCCCGGATGTCCTCGCCGTCTACTTCGAGCTCCCCGACGCAGCGAGCCACCTCTTCGCCAGGTTCGCGCCCCCGCGGGGATCATCGATCAGCGAGGAGGGGTGGTCGCGCTTTTCCGGCACCCTCGAGGAGGTGTACCGGCATCAGGACGAGCTCCTGGGGCGACTCCTTCGGCGAATGGGACCGCAGGGGCTCGTCCTCGTGGTCTCGGACCACGGTTTTCGGTGGGGAGAGAGGCGACCCGAGGAAGGGGACTCCGTCGACGTCGGAGCGGCCAGCCGCTGGCACGAGACGGACGGGATCCTGGTGGCGGCGGGACCCGGGATCCGAAGGGGATACGAGATCCCTCGCGCGTCCGTGCTCGACGTCCTGCCCACGCTATTCCGGTACCTCGACGTTCCCGTCGCCCGCGACCTCGACGGGGCTCCCCTCCTCGACCTCTTCGAGCCCGACTGGCTCGAGGCTCATCCCGCGCGAATCGTCGATTCCTACGGCACGCCCCGAGAGGCTTCGGCTGAGCCCGCCACGGACGCAGATGGGGTCGCGCGTGGCTTCGCGGAGGAGCACGAGCGGAGGCTCGCCGCCCTCGGCTACCTCTCCCGCGAAGGAGCGTCTCCCGACCTACATTCCGCAGATCTTCGCGGCGATTTGTCCGAGTTTCACGTGACTCCGTTTTCGGCACCGTAGGCAGCCGCGGGGACGCCGAGGAGGCCGAGGACCT